>MERG01000062.1:0-6412 GCA_001771985.1 Betaproteobacteria bacterium RIFCSPLOWO2_12_FULL_62_13
GAGGCGCACATACCAGCGATCGGGGCGCGGTGCGAAAAATTGCATATCTTCCATTGCAAAGTGCTCGTTCAGGGCGCCGACGAGCACATCGGCTTCGTCCCGCGATACCGCGAAGACGCTGCTGTCGGCGAGCGCGAGTCGATCGTGGTGCGGGCTCAAGTGCACCGGATCGGCGCGCAGCCAGTAGGCGTCGCCGGCATTGCCGCCGTCGATCGAGAGCGTGAGCGGCGCGACCGGCCAGTCCGCCTGGCGCTCGACTTCGAATGCCTGGCACAGCCAGGCTTCCGTGGGGGTCGGGGGAAAACTGCTGTGGTGCGCGCGCGCGAGCAGCGTTTGCAGTTCAGGCAGGGCGAGATCCCGATACATGTCGTCGGTCGCCTCGCGCGGCCACCAGAGATGTGGGATCAGTAGCGTCAACTGCATGGAAGCGTCATTCTGGATCGAGTTTAGCACATGTCGGAAGGTGCTTTGATGACGGCGTTATGGCAAACTGCGCCTTTATTTCGCGCCACCGCTCAAATTGAGTTCGTACGAATTCTTCGTCGGTCTGCGCTATACGCGCGCCAGGCAGCGCACGCGCTTCATCTCGTTCATTTCGATCATTTCGATCGTCGGCATGGCGCTCGGCATGATGGTGCTGATCACGGTGCTGTCGGTGATGAACGGTTTTCAGCGCGAGATCCGCACCCGCATCCTCGGTGTTGCCGCGCACGTCCAGGTGAGCGGTGCGGACAATACCCTCAAGAACTGGGAGCAGGTTGCGCAACAGGCCTCGCGCCATGAGCAGGTCGTTGCGGTCGCGCCTTACGTCAACGCGCAGGGCTTGCTCACTTACGGCTCGGCGGTGCGCGGCGTTTTCATCCGCGGCATTCTGCCGCAGCGTGAAGAGCGGGTGGCTGACTTCGACCAGCACATGCGAAGCGGCCGGCTCGACGCATTACGGCCGGGCGAGTTCGGCATTATTCTCGGCGCCCAGCTCGCCCGCGCATTGGGGGTCACGCGGGGGGAGAAGGTGGTACTGGTCGCACCGCAGGGACAGGTGACCCCCGCCGGCATCCTGCCGCGCTTGAAGCAGTTCACGGTGGTGGGCATCTTCAACGTCGACCATTATGAGTATGATTCCGGGCTCGCCCTCACCCATCTCGAGGACGCCCAGAAGCTGTTTCGGTTCGATGACGCGGTGTCGGGCGTACGGCTCAAGCTCAAGGACCTGTTCCAATCGACTGCTGTGGCGCGCGAGCTCACGCGCATGATCTCCACCGAGGTCTACATCAGCGACTGGACCCTGCAGCACGCCAATCTGCTGCGCGCGATCCAGATCGAAAAGCGCATGATGTTCTTGATCATCTTCCTGATCATCGCCGTAGCTGCCTTCAACATCGTCTCCAGCCTGGTGATGGCGGTAAAGGACAAGCACTCGGACATCGCGATCCTGCGCACGCTCGGTGCAAGCCCCGGCAGCATCACGAAGATTTTTATGGTGCAGGGCATGATGATCGGCGTGCTGGGGACGGTGCTGGGTGTCGCGAGCGGCGTCGCCCTGGCGCTCAACGTCGATAGCGCAGTGCTGTTCATAGAGAACCTGTTCGGCTTCAAATTCTTTGCCAAGGATATCTACCTGATTTCCGATTTGCCGTCCGAACTGCAAGCGCCGGACGTCGTCATTACCGCCGCCGCCTCGTTTCTGTTGAGCCTGCTCGCGACCATCTACCCGAGCTACCGCGCGGCGAAAGTGAATCCGGCGGAGGCGCTCAGGTATGAGTGAGGCGCAATCGTGAACCGAGAGGCGAGAGGCGAGAGGCGAGAGGAGCAGGCGGGTTCACCGCATGTTGTGCTGTCCTGCCGCGGGGTGCGTAAGACCTTCTATCAGGGCGAGGTCGAAGTGCCGGTGTTGCTCGGCGTCGATCTGGAAGTGGCGGCGGGCGAGCGGGTGGCGATTGTCGGTGCTTCGGGCTCCGGCAAGAGCACGCTGCTGCACCTACTCGGTGGTCTCGATGAAGCGAGCGCCGGTGACATTCGCATACTCGAGCGCGATCTGCGAAGCCAGAACGAGGCTGAACGCAGCCGCACGCGCAACCACGCGCTCGGCTTTGTCTACCAGTTTCATCATCTGCTTCCCGAATTCAGCGCGCTCGAGAACGTGGCGATGCCGCTCCTTATCCGGCGGACAGTCAGAGACGACGCTTGCCGCCAAGCCTCCAAAATGCTGGGCGATGTCGGCTTGAGTCACCGGGTGAAGCATACGCCGGGTGAACTGTCGGGCGGCGAGCGTCAACGCGTCGCGCTCGCGCGCGCGCTGGTGACACGCCCCGCATGCGTGCTCGCCGATGAACCTACCGGGAACCTCGACCGGCACAACGCGGAGGCGGTGTTCGAACTCATGCTCGAGCTCAATCGTGATCTGGGGACGAGCTTTGTAATCGTGACGCATGACGAGAGAATCGCGGCGAAAGCGGATCGCATCCTGCGGCTGATCGACGGCGTGTTGCAGCCGGCGTCCTGAAAAGCTTGAACCGCCAAGGCCGCCAAGGAGAATCGGAACGGAAAAGTAACCAACCCTCGGCTTAAGCCGAGGGGTTTACAGGATGTCGGCTCGAAGCCGACTGCAACACGCTTCCTACTGTCATTCCCGCGCAGGCGGGAATCTAATTTCAGCTCAGAACAGATTGGATGCCCGCCTCCGCGGGCATGACACCTTGGGTTACCCTCGTTGCCGTAAACCCTGCTTATGGCCGCTTCGCTCACATTTCGCCAAACATGCTTCGCCTGAAGGCGAAGGGATTCAACCATCCCCGATGGGCGCACTAATTTGCAGGCGAGATGCGTAGGATGTTCGCCTTCGTGACTTCCCGGTAGATGCGCTCGTCCCCCAGCGCCTGCGTTAGAATGAAATGCGGCGCCGAGCGCTTGATCAGGCGGGGGGCTGCGATGCCGACTGCAATCACCGTCAAACCGGTCCAGATCCAGCCCATCAAGGCAAGGGCGACGCCGATGCCGAGAACCGGCAGCACCACGAAGGGCAATAGCAACCTTGCGCTGAGGAAACGCGCCGCTCCATCCGGATCGACATCGACCCTGATCTTGCGGTGCTGAAATGCGTCACGGAATTCGGCGTGAGTCAAGATTGAAAAAGATGGATTCAGGACTTGCGTCAACAAACCCGTCCCGCAACGCAAATGCAGGATTAAGATGATTGTAACATTGCACGATTGATGCAAGTTCCCTCATGACCAGACTTACGTTGCGGTACGCACAGTACTTGAGCAGCGTGCGGCTCCGCCAGCGCGCGCTGAGCTACAACACTGTCGTGGCGGGCGAAGCGCACAAACGGGTGCGCGCCCGGCTCCGTCCAAAGGATCTTTATCGTTTGATCGGTCCCTATGTCGGAGTCAGGTTTACCGACCAGTTCCGCGCCGTTGTCCCGCTCGCGCTGTTTTTGGTTGTGTTTGCACTACTCATTCTGCGCGCAACCGTACGTGACGAAGCGACTGTTGCGGCGGGTGTCCTGGCTGTGATTGTCGGCTTGATGCTGTTTCTGGAGGGCATACACCACGGGCTGATGCCCTATAGCGAGACCATCGGTTACGACATGCCGAGCCGTACTTCCTTGGCAAAGATTCTGGGCGTGGCTTTTGTACTTGGTTTGGCTGCGACGTTTGCCGAGCCTGCGCTTGCGGCGCTCAAAACCGTGGGCAGTCTGACCCACCGGTCGCGGGCGCCGTACCTGCATGCGCTGCTCAACGATCATCCGTTGGCGCTGGTGCTTGCGGTCGCACTGAGCGTCGGGCTTGCGGTTCTGGTCGGCATCTTGCGACTGGCCATGAACTGGCGACTGAAGACGCTGATCGTGTTGTCGCTGGTGCCATGTCTCGCGCTGACCGGATATCTTGCGATGTCGCCCGATTACGCGCCGCTCCTGGGATTGGCGTGGGATTGTGGCGCGATCACCACCGGCCCGGTCACGGTGCCGATGGTGGTGGCGATGGGAGTTGGCGTCGCTGCCGCAACCGGCGAAGAGGACAACCCGTTGTCCGGCTTCGGCATTGTCACGCTGGCATCGCTGTTTCCAGCGATAGCAATCATGCTGCTCGGGCTGTTGATCCCCGCACCGCAGCCTGCGGTCATCGCAATCCCCTCGGGTGGAGCGGTGGATTGGTATGCAGCGAGCCCATGGTCGGACCTGATCGCGGCGCTGCGGGCGATCCTGCCGCTTACCTGTCTGCTCTGGTTGACCCAACGGATCTGGATCAAAGAACCGATGTCGAATCCCAAGCTCATCGCCTATGGCATCGGGTTGTCCGTGCTCGGCATGTTGCTCTTCAATTTGGGGCTCGCCTATGGACTGACGCCACTCGGTAATCATACCGGGACATTGCTGCCGGCGGCATTTGCGCCGGATGCGGCGGTGGCCGGTTCACCGATTTACACGTTCTGGGTAGGCGTGGCGTTTGTCGTCGGGTTTGCGTTGCTCCTCGGTTTCGGCGCCACGATCGCCGAGCCGGCTCTCAGTGCCATGGGCGTTACAGTGGAGAATCTGACTGATGGCGCATTCCGCAAGGATTTTCTGGTGCGTATTGTTGCGGTGGGTGTTGGCCTGGGCACGGCGGCGGGAGTGATCAAGGTGATTTTCGACCTGCCATTTGCGGCTTTGCTGATCCCGGCTTATCTCGCGGCGTTAGCCATGACGCTGCTTTCGAGCGAGGAATACGTCAATCTTGCGTGGGACAGCGCGGGTGTGACTACCGGCCCGGTAACAGTTCCGCTGATACTGGCAATGGGGCTCGGGCTGGGACAGGCAGTGCAGGCGGCGGACGGTTTCGGTGTCCTCGCGTTGGCTTCTGCGGGGCCGATTATCAGCGTGCTCGCAGCCGGGCTTTGGATACGCTGGCGGCTGGCGATAAGCCGCGGCGCCAAAACGGAGACGACGGCCGTATGAAACACGATATTGTTGTGCTTACTGATGCTACGCTTATCACCTGTATCGTCCAGCGCGGCGTTGCCGATCGTGTGGTGACTGCCGCGCTCGACGCCGGCGCTCAGGGCGCCACCGTTTTTTATGCGCGCGGCACCGGCGTGCGCCAGCGGCATCTGGGTCTCCTTGCGATCACGGTGAGCGCCGAGAAGGAAGTGATCTACGTGGTGGCGGCAAACGATCAAGCCGACCATATTTTCGAGCGTATGTATCTGGCCGCCAATCTCGATACGCCAGGCATGGGCATGATTTACATGTCACCCCTTGAGAAAATGGCGACCTATGTCCCGCCGCATGTCGTCGCGCGACATCTGTCGGGGCGCGACGATGATTGACACGGGAAAAAGGAGCAGGGTGATCACCTGCATTTTGCAGGCTAGCAGCGGCATTCACGTGTTGCAGCGCCTGCGCGGCATCGGCATTGACAGCGCCTTCGTTCACCATGCACGTGGAGTCGGTGAGAGCGGGAAACGGCGACGCGGCGCGTCCTATTACGCCGAGCGGGAGGTGGTAACCGTGTTGGTTGAAGCGCACCGCGCCGAAGAGATCTTCGAGTTTCTTTACTCGGCCGCGGATATCGGTAAGCCGCATGCCGGGATGGTGTTCCTGCAAAAGGCCGCCCATGGCATACCGCTCGCGTTGCCGGATCTGCCTGAGGAGTCCTGAGTCAGTGCCATTCGCCTGGTTGCGCCGCATGCTGCGGCTTACGGCGCGATCCGGCGGGCTCAGCGGGCTCAGCGGGCTCAGTACTCTACCGGGATTGGATCGAGACTGCGCCACAGATACCACGTCGCGACCGAACGCCATGGCGCCCATATCCCGCCGATTCTGCGCATCTTAACTTGGGAGAGCCGCCTGCCTTGGTTGTAATGCAGGCGCATCGCGCGCTGCAGGCCGAGGTCGTCGAGCGGCAGCACGTCGGGGCGCGCCATATAGAAAATCAGGAACATCTCCGCCGTCCAGCGCCCGATGCCCTTCACCTGCGTGAGCTCTTCGATCAGAGCCTCGTCGTCGAATGCATGCCAGCGTCCGGCGTCGAGCGATCCGTCCAGGAATTTCGCCGCAAGGTCCTTCAGGTAATCGGATTTCTGACCGGATAGGCCGCAACCCCGCAGGGTCGGCTTGCGAGCGCGAATCAATAACTCGGGTGTCACTGTTCCCAGCCGGTCCGAAAGCCGATCCCACACGCTCTGCGCGGCTCTGACCGAGATTTGCTGCCCGACGATTGCACGCGCGAGGGTGGCGAATGCATCGCCGCGGCTGCCGAGAGCGAGACCCTTGAATTCCGCGATCAGTCTCCTGAGCACGACGTCGCGCGCGGCGAGTTCCCGCGTCGCCTGCTTCCAGTACTGTGGAGTCATGTCCGGCTGCTGTCGCGTAGGGCGCGCCGGCGCTGGCGCCGGTACCATTCGTATCGCACGTGGAGCTGCCACGCCCAGT
>MERG01000062.1:6441-6753 GCA_001771985.1 Betaproteobacteria bacterium RIFCSPLOWO2_12_FULL_62_13
AGCACCGCGAGCAGGGGCAGCCCGATCACCAGCGGCTTGCCAACGCTCGCCAGCCAATTCAGCGCGGCCGGAATCCATTCGCTGAAGCCCTTGCCTTCAAGGCTGAACGCGAGCGGCGGAAGTCCGTCATTGCTTTGCAGCATGACGAACTGTCCGAGTTTGAAAGCCGCGAAGTAGAGCGGAACGATGGTGAAAGGGTTCGAATAGAGGGTGACGAGCACCGCGATCGGCAGGTTGACGTGAAAGGCGATCGCGAATACGGCGGCGACGGTGAACTGCACCGGGTTGCTGCCCGGTATCAGCCCGGCGAAC
>MERG01000062.1:6901-7179 GCA_001771985.1 Betaproteobacteria bacterium RIFCSPLOWO2_12_FULL_62_13
TGTGTGGCGCGACCGGTAGCGGGGCTGAATATGAGCAGATTCTAACCAAAAACGTCCACCGCCTGTGGTTCCAGGCGTTAGAACCTAAGGAATCTGCCTCTCATGCGGCTCAACATCGTCGTCTTTGCGCTCGGCGTTTGGCTGCTCCAGCAGCAGGCCGAACTGCCGGGCTGGAACGGCGTTTGGGCGTTGGGCGCGGTGACACTCGTTGCGCTGCCGTTGCGCGGATGGCATGGTCCTGCGGGCCTTGCCCGACAAGTGCTGGTGAAAGGGCTTTG
>MERG01000062.1:7289-8387 GCA_001771985.1 Betaproteobacteria bacterium RIFCSPLOWO2_12_FULL_62_13
GCCTGCCGCAGCCTTATGAGCGCAGCATGCGCTTCGAATTCGACGTCGAGCGGGTGCTGACCGAGGACGCCGTCGTGCCGCGGCGCCTCGCGCTCAATTGGTGGGGCACGCCCGCGCGCGGTGGGCGTCCCGCGACGTTCCCGGAACTACGCGCCGGCGAGCGCTGGCAACTCACTGTGCGCCTGCGGCGGCCGCGCGGCAGCGCAAATCCCAACGGTTTCGACTACGAAGCCTGGCTGCTCGAACGCGGCATCCGGGCGTCCGGGTATGTCCGAGTGAAAAGCGGTAACCGCCGGCTTGCGACTATGGTGCATCGTCCGGCCTACTGGATCGAGGCGGCGCGCGCAGCGCTCCGTGACAGGATCCAGCGCGCGCTGCCGGACGCGCCGTACGGCGGGGTCATTACTGCGCTTGCGATCGGCGAGCAGCGCGCCATTCCCCCCGAGCAATGGCGGGTGTTTACTCGCACCGGGGTCAATCACCTGATGAGCATTTCCGGTCTGCACGTGACGATGGTGTCCGGACTGATTTTCGCTCTCGCGTACGGGTTGTGGCGCAGAAACGCGCGTCTGACGCTATGGCTTCCGGCGCGCAAGGGGGCGGCAGTTGCCGGGCTTATCGCGGCGCTCGCCTACACGCTGCTCGCTGGTTTCGCTGTGCCGGCGCAACGGACACTCTATATGCTGGCGGTGGCGGCGGTTGCGCTGTGGTTCGGCTTGACGAGTTCGGTTTCGGCGGTGCTGGCCGCGGCGCTTTTCGTGGTTATTCTGCTCGACCCGTGGGCGGTGCTCGCGCCGGGTTTCTGGCTGTCGTTTGGCGCGGTGGCGCTCATCATGTACGTAACGGTCGGCCGCGTTGCGCAGCCGCACTGGCTCAAGAACTGGGCGATCGTGCAATGGGCGGTTACGCTGGGATTGGTCCCGCCGCTGATTGCGTTGTTTCAACAAGTCTCGATTGTGTCGCCGTTCGCCAACGCCGTAGCGATACCGGTAGTGAGTCTCGTGGTGGTGCCGCTCGCGCTGGTGGGTGCCGTGCTGCCTTTCGATTTCATCCTGAGTGGCGCGCATCAGGTCATGGCATGGTGCATGGTACTTCTCG
>MERG01000063.1:0-2359 GCA_001771985.1 Betaproteobacteria bacterium RIFCSPLOWO2_12_FULL_62_13
GTCCAGGTGCGGAAGCTCCCCCGCTTCTCGGTCACCGCGAGCGAGTGGATCAGGGCGGTGCCCAGCAGCCACGGCATGAACGAGCTGTTATCCACCGGATCCCAGAACCACCACCCGCCCCAGCCGAGTTCGTAATACGCCCACCAGCTTCCAAGCGCGTTGCCGAGCGTCAAAAACACCCACGCCACTGTGGTCCAGGGACGCGACCAGCGCGCCCACACGGCGTCGAGCCGGCCGGAAATGAGCGCGGCGATCGCGAAGGCGAAGGCGACCGAGAACCCGACGTATCCCATGTAGAGCATCGGCGGGTGCAGCACCATGCCCGGATCCTGGAGCAGCGGGTTCAGATCGCGCCCATCGGGCGGGGCCGGCAGCAGCCGGTCGAACGGGTTGGAGGTGAACAGCATGAAGGCGAGGAACCCGGCGGCGACTAGCCCCATCACGCCGAGCACGCGCGCGACCATTTCCTCCGGCAGGCGTCGGCTGAAGACCGTCACCGCGACCATCCACAGGGCGAAGATCAGCATCCACAACAGCAGCGATCCCTCGTGCCCGCCCCACACGCCGGCGATGCGGTAGGGAAGCGGCAGCCTGGAATTCGAGTTGTTCGCCACATACGCCACCGTGAAGTCGTTGGCGACGAACGTGTAGGTAAGCAAGCCGAAGGCGATCGCGAGGAACACGAGCTGCCCGTGCGCCGCCGGGCGCGCGACACTCATCCAGGCAGGATCGCCCCGCGCCGCGCCGGCAAGCGGCAAAATGCCCTGCGCCAGCGCGAGGGTGAACGCGAGCACGAGCGCCAACTGGCCGAGTTCCGGAATCATGCGCGCCTCCTCGCCGCTCGGCGGTAGGACCAACCTGCGTCTGTGTTGCTCTTGATCATTGCGAGTTTCATACGACACCTTTCCATGTTGCGTTGTTACTTCAGCGCACAGGCGGACTCGAATGCGGGCCGTGCGTCCCGAGTCTTCGCACCTTGAGCGTCAGCCCATCCATAGCCACCACTTCCACTTGATCGCCTTCAACGAGCGTCTCGCTCGCGCTTTCCGCCGACCATAGCTCGCTTTGAATCCACACGGTGGCCTCGCGCCCTTCGGCTGAACGCACCGTTCCGGAAGCATGCAGGAGCGCCTCCGCTCCCGTGGATACCGGCATCCGCATGGCTTTCATGGCCAGGATGTAAACTGCCGCGCTCAGCGCCACGACCATGCCGTAAAGGGGGACGGCGGCGTTGAAGGGCAGCAGCCACAGCACCGGCAGCGCGACAAGCGGCAAGGCAAGCACTAAATGGCACATCGACTATATCTCCCCATTCTCTTTTGCGAATTTCCTGGCGCCGGTTTTGCATCAGGTCTCATGCTCAATCTTCAGGCGGTTTTGCTTTAGCAGCCTGCCGGGGCGCCAGGTCCGACAGGCTGCTAGCTGCCGAGGTCGCGCTTTTTCTCCTCGAACTCCTGCTTGTCGATCTCGCCACGGGCGTAGCGCTCTTTGAGAATGTCGAGCGCCGTTTTCAGGGGTGGCGGCGCGGGCGGAAGGCCAGACGACGCGGACGGACCCGCGATCCACCTCACCAGCACTACGATGCCAACGATGATCAGCACCCAGAACAGCACCATGCTGATCATGCCGAACCCCATGCCCCAGCCCCAGCCATAGTCACCCCACATCATCAGCGTTCTCCTTTCGAGTAAAACAGACGGTTTGCTCCGGCGGTTGGATGCAACGCGGCGCCCGCCTTCGCAAGCTTGGCCGCATCATGCGCCATGGCTCCGCATGAGCGCTCCTCCCAGTCTCGGGAAAAACGCCGGCGTCCGCTCCGCGTAGTTGTCATATTGCGTGCCGAATTCAGCGCGTATTTCCCGCTCTTCCCTGCGCGCGAGACGCACGTACATCCAGGTGAGGATCGGGAACATTGCCAATGTGATGAGTGTCGGCCATTGCAGGAGAAACCCCGCCATGATGACGATAAATCCGATGTACTGGGGATGGCGGACGCGGGCGTAAGGGCCGCTCGTCGCAAGCTCGCGGCGCCGCTGCGCCTCATAGAGAATGCCCCAGGACCTGGCGAGCAGTATGAACCCGCCGGCGATCAGCACGTACGAGGCGACGTGGAACGGACCGAAATGCGGGTTCGCCTGCCATCCGAACAGCATCTCCAGGAGGTGACCGCCGTCGTGCGCAAGGAAGTCGATCTCCGGATAGCGGCTGCCGAGCCATCCGGACAGGAGGTAAATCGTCAGCGGGAAGCCGTACATCTCGGTGAACAGCGCGACGAGAAACGCGGAGAAGGCGCCAAACGAGCGCCAGTCCCGCTTGGTTCGCGGGGTGGCGAAGCTGAACGCGAAGATAATGAACACCA
>MERG01000063.1:2382-7155 GCA_001771985.1 Betaproteobacteria bacterium RIFCSPLOWO2_12_FULL_62_13
CGGGGTGGCGAAGCTGAACGCGAAGATAATGAACACCAATGAGTTGATGATGACCAGCGACCACAACCCGTAGTCCGGCTCGGCTTCACTGATGGCAAGCGCCCACAGCGCGAGGGCTGACTCTTGTTCGCTCACGTTTATCTCCCTGTCCGTGATGTTCGTGATCGTGGCTTCCGCCGTGCCCGTGCTTCCCGTGCATGAAGAAGTGGCAGGGTACGTCCGCGGTGCCTCACAAGGCCGCCTTGCGCAACCGCAGCGCATTCGTCACAACCGATACCGAACTCATTGCCATGGCTGCCGCGGCGATGATCGGCGAGAGCAGGAGACCGAGCACCGGGTAGAGCACGCCGGCGGCGATCGGCACGCCGAGCGAGTTGTAGACGAAAGCGAAAAATAAATTCTGCCTGATGTTTCGCATGGTCGCGTGCGAGAGCCGAATCGCCTTCACGATGCCACGCAGATCGCCCTTGACGAGCGTGATCCCGGCGCTTTCGATCGCGACATCGGTGCCGGTGCCCATCGCAATGCCCACATTCGCCTGTGCGAGCGCCGGTGCATCGTTGATGCCGTCGCCGGCCATGGCGACCGACCTTCCGCGCCCCTGCAGCGACTTGACAACTTCCACCTTCTGTTCCGGCAGCACCTCCGCGATGACTTCCTCGATGCCGAGCTGCCTGCCGACCGCCTCGGCGGTCTTCCGCGAGTCGCCTGAAAGCATCACGACCTGCACGCCCTCCGCCTGGAGCGCTTTGACCGCATCGGGCGTTGTCTCCTTGATCGGGTCGGCGACGGCGACTACCGCGATGATGCGTCCGTCCACAGCCGCGAAGAGCGCGGTCTTGCCCTGCGCACGCAAGGCGTCTGCCTTTTCCGCCAGCGCCTGCGGAACGGGGCCGAGCGTTTCCATGAAGCGGCGGCTGCCGACCGCAATCTTGCGCCCGCCGATCTCGCCGTGGACGCCTTGGCCCGTGACCGATTCAAAGTGTTCGACGGGTTGCAGCCGGATACCCCGATCTTCGGCTCCATTGACGATCGCTTGCGCGAGAGGATGCTCGCTCGCGCGTTCGAGACTCGCGATCAAAGCGAGCGCGTCGGATTCCGAGTAACCTTCCGCGACCACCAAATCCACGAGCTGGGGCCTGCCGAGCGTCAGCGTCCCGGTCTTGTCCATGACGAGGGTGTCCACTTCGCGCAGTTTTTCGATCGCTTCCGCATTGCGGAAGAGAACGCCGTTGAGCGCGCCTTGTCCCATCGCAACCGTGATCGAGATGGGCGTCGCAAGTCCGACCGCGCAAGGACACGCGATGATCAACACCGCCACCGCGTTGACCAGCGCGTAGCTAAGCCGAGGTTCGGGCCCGAAGAACCACCACACGAGCGCGGTGACGACCGCGATGACGATCACGGTCTGCACGAAATAAGCGGCGACGAGATCGGCGAGCCGCTGCACCGGCGCCCGGGTGCGCTGCGCCTGGGCGACCATGTGCACGATCTGCGAGAGCAGCGTGTCGGCTCCTACCCGCTCGGCGCGGATCACCAGCGTGCCTTTGCCGTTGATCGTTGCGCCGGTTACCTTGTCTCGCGGCTTCTTGGGAACCGGCACCGGCTCGCCGGTGATCATCGACTCGTCCACGTTCGACGAACCCTCGACGCAGGTGCCGTCCACAGGCACCTTCTCTCCCGGCCGCACGCGCAGCCTGTCGCCGACCTGGACCTGATCGAGTGGCACCTCGAGTTCGCGCCCGTCGGCCTCGATGCGCAAGGCTGTATTTGGCGCAAGAGCGAGCAACTGCCGGATGGCCTCGCTGGTCCGCCCCATGGCGCGCAATTGGAGCACCTCACCCAGCAGAACGAGCGTGACGATCACTGCGGCCGCTTCAAAATAGGTCCCCACCTGGCCGCCGTGTGCGCGGAACTCTTCGGGGAAGAGCCCGGGCGCGACAACCGCGGCGACGCTGAAGACGTAGGCGAGTCCAACCCCCAGCCCGATCAGCGTGTACATGTTCGGGCTGCGATTCGCGACCGAGACCGCAAACTTGTGGAAGAACGGCCAACCGCCCCAGAGCACGACCGGCGTGCCGAGCGCGAATTCCAGGTACATGCGCCCGAATGCCGGCAGGCCAAACGGTTGCGCGAGGCCGAAATACGGCGCCATCGCAATCACCGCCAGCGGCGCCGAGAGCGCCGCGCTCACCCAGAATCGGCGCGTCAGATTTCGCAACTCCACGTTTTCCTCTGCCGCGCCTTCCGCCGGCACCAGCGCCATGCCGCATTTCGGGCAATTCCCCGGCGTGGGGCTGCGCACCTCCGGGTGCATCGGGCAGGTGTAACCGGCAGCCGCGGGCGCGGCCGGAATCATCGGCTCGAGCGCCATGCCGCACATCGGGCAAGCTCCGGGCCCTTCCTGTCGCACGCCCGGGCACATCGGACAGATGTAAGTGCCTTGCGATCTCGGTACTGCTGATGGCGCGGGCTGCGCGGATTTCGAAAGGTATTTGGCGGGATCGGCTTGGAACTTGGTACGGCAACCGTTGCAGCAGAAGTAGTATCTGGTCCCCTCGTGCTCCAAAAAACCCGCGGCGTTTTGGGGATCGACGTGCATGCCGCAGACAGGGTCCGTAACCGTGCCGTGGCAGCGAGTATGCTCATGCATCTTGCGCGTCTCCTGTGAACCGCTTTTCCTCATATCCATGTGTTACGCGCACCCCGGTAGGGGTCGTTCTTGCTTCGAGCTTTTGCACCCGCAGCGTAGCGCGCTCTGCTGCCACGACTTTCACAGGGTCGCCCTGCCGCAGGGGGATGGTTGACACCGCGTCCCATAACTCGCTACGCACTTGCACATGCAGTTCGCCCAGGTCGGTGATAACGATCTGGCCGGTTTCACCAATCATGCCTTCCGCGCCGTTCTGTTTGGGCTGGCGCATGGCGCATATGGCATACCAATAAATCGCCGCGGATAAACCCAGCACCACGCCATAAACCGGTAAAGCGGCCGATAGCGGCAAAATCCAGAACACCGGCAGCGCCACCAGCGGGAGAATGAGAAGAACGTGGCACATAAGTGGACTCAGGCACGGGTTTGCTCATTGGATTCTGTCGCGGCCGTGCTGGCGGCGTAACGGGCATGCCTGTTCGAAACGTTGGTATGCATTAGAGCTGTCATCAATTAACTGTCGGGCTTGTGCCCGCCCAGTTCAGGACAATCAGGACCGTAGCTGCGGGGATGAGTATCCATTGCAGCAAAGGGGACACACCGATGCCGAAAAGCAGCGGCATGCTCGAGGAGTAAGCCCAATAACCAGCCTGGTATACGTTGTACCATTCGGCGTAAGCGGTATATAAGACGCCGGAAAAGATCGCAATTGCGCCTCCGCGCCACGGATGAGATGCCGGCCAGTTCGCATCGCGGAGCGCGATTGCGGCGATCAGGAAGCTCACGACTGCAATCGCAACGTCCCCGGCTGTGCAATGAGCAACGGCATAGGCGATCTGTCGCGTGTTTTGTGCCGACGGAATCGTATAGAGCGGCAACTGCGCGATTTCCCAGGCGAGATTCAGGAAAAGAGAGGGTGCGGCCCACGCAAAGATGATCCTGAGAGCGTCACAGCGGCGAAATGGCAACGTCTGCCTCCTGAGCGCGTCTCCGATCATGATTTCAGGCTCTCGCAAACCCTTTGCAGGCGCGCTCGCACTTCCTTTCCGAGCGCGTGCACTTCCGGCTTGTCCACGAGCTTCAACACGGCTTCGGGATCCATGAATCCGATCCAGATGCGTCCGTCAGCTTCCTCGCGCACCACCACGTTGCACGGCAGCAGCAAGCCGATATCGGGATCGGCCTCGATGGCCCGATGCGCAAGCGGCGGATTGCATGCGCCGAGGATGCGATAAGGGCGCCGGTCGATGTTGAGCTTGGCTTTCATCGTCGCCTTGACGTCGATGTCCGTGAGCACGCCGAAACCTTCCGTTTTCAAGGCCGCAGTCACCTTCTCGACAGCGGCGTCGAAAGGCACGTTGAGCTTGGTGCTGAATCCGTACATGAATGGTCTCCTTCAAGATGGAGCGCGCGTCGATCAACAGCGCTTCACTTAAGCTGCCACTGGAACGAGCGCGGCTTGGGCTCGCCCGGCCGCGTGATGGTCAGCTCGATCGCCTGCGGCCCCGGAGCGGTCCCGTTGAACTTGAGCACGCCCTTGCGATGATGGCCGCCCGGCGGGTCGCCTTGCCAGTTCGCAGGAGCGATGCGCTTGCCGTCCGCGAGGAGCGAGGCCGTCTTCACGAGATCATCGTTCAGTTCCTGCGTATGGGTATCGAACACGATCTCGAATTCCCACGTACCGCCGGACAACGCGCGCGGCGTCGCTTTGACCGTGACCCCGGCGGCGCTGCTGGATTGCGTGGAAAGGCCCTGGGCTGCGGCGATGCCGCCTGCGCCGAACAAAGCGGAGCAGAGAGAGACAAGAAGAAGAATCAGGCGTGTGCGCATTGTGCGTGCTCCTTGGTGGCTTTCCAGAGTTTGTTGCCGATATAAGCGATGCCGGCGGCGTTGAACGCGAGGCCCACCCAGAAAAACTCGACCTGATACTGGGTGGCGAAGGTCACAAGGCCGGTTGCGCCGAGCACCGGCGCGACATTGACCAGGTAGTGCGCGCAGCAGGAAATCATCGCCGCGGTCGAGGTGGTGCCGGACGCCGCCATCACGGTCCCCGCGTCCTTCGACTGGTGCAGCAGTTGCCGCAGCCGGGTGTAAAGCGCGACCTGGAGCCCGAAGCCGGC
>MERG01000063.1:7341-15487 GCA_001771985.1 Betaproteobacteria bacterium RIFCSPLOWO2_12_FULL_62_13
GCCTTGAAGTAATGGACATAACGCTTGCGGAGCCGGCAGTGACCTTGATCGCACGATCGCTGGTTCACCGCCGGTTTTTCGCGTTGGTCGTCTTATTGGACATCCTGGCCCCACCATGGCGCGAAGCGGCGAAGCTGCTCTTTCTGCTCCTTGGAGAGCACACTATCGAACTTCTCGTGCGCATCGATTCGTGCCTGGAAGGTCTGCAACCGCATCTCCTGGAGCTTCTTGTACTGGTTTGTAACCGCCGCGCGGTCACGCTTCTCGGCAGCCATCAGGTTGCGCAACTTGAACGCTTCTTCTCGCATCTTGCCGGTGATATCCCATTGCTTCTTCGCGAGCTCCTCGTGAATCCCGTTCACCTTGCTCCACTGGTCGGGCGAGAGATTGAGTTGGTAGAGCATTCCGTAGCCCATGCCACCCGCCATTCCGCCACCCATCATGCCCGGCCCCATACCGTAACCGGGCCCATAGCCACCCATCATCCCAGGGCCCATCATCCCGCCCATCATCCCGTGGCCCATCATGCCACCCATCATTCCGCCGCCCATCATCCCGGGGCCCATGCCGTAGCCGGGGCCGTAACCGCCGCCCGGTCCGGCGCCGTATCCACCCATCATTCCTCCCATCATCCCTGGCCCCATCATCCCTGGCCCCATCATCCCTGGCGCCATCATTCCGCCCATCATCCCGGGGCCCATGCCCGAACCTTGGGGCGGCTGCGCAAGAGCGGTCGTGCCGAGAGCAGTCGTGCCTGCCAACACAGCGGCGATCAGTGTCTTTCGAAAAATCGTGCGTTTCATGGTTGCGCTCCTTTTACAAAACAAAGTCAAGTGAATGAAACAAGGCGTGACCTGCGTCACATGTGCGGACGCAAGCCATGCGCACCGCGTAGGGCGCGCTATCCGGCGAAGGGGCTAAATGAGCAACCGCTGATGGCGCAGGTAAAGCGGTGCGCCGGATAGCGGAGAAGTGGCGGGAGCGTAGGCGATCACCGCGCCGGCATGGCGGCGCGGTGCAGATACGATCGCAACAAGTGCAACGACGAACGAAAGATCAGCGCGATAGGCGCCGGCGCCCGCGGTATCAGATGGGGTGATCTGGTCGGCCGACACGCTCCGGCAGAATTCGCCGTCTTGAGGCGCACTACCGCATGGAATTCCGGTCTTGGCCGCGTCACTGGAGACCTGGACTGCCGCCAACTGGCCAGGCTCATCAACAGCGAGGTTCCGACAGCACGGTTGGATCACCGTGAAGAGCCAAAACGCGACCCACCCCGCAAGCAGCCAGGCGGCGAAACGGCGTGGTCGGCGCGACACCATGCCACGCACGGTGTTCCTCCCGAGATCAGAGATCAAACTTTGCGACATGGCCTCGCGATACGGTATTTGAAGGTGGCAATAGCTATGAAATCTTCGACTACATGCTAGGGCCCAAGTTTGATCGTGGCGTTGATCTAGATCAAATACTCTGCTCTATGTGATGGACCCATCGTATTTGACCGGGCACCACATGGGGCTGGTTTGCTTTCCGGCTAGCGGCCGTATCGCGCATAAACGCGGGGACTTCCGTCAGGAAGTACCAGGAACACTTCGTACGGAACGCTACGGTTGCCTTCCATCCCGGGTGATCCCCCCGGCATGCCCGGCACCGCGAGTCCGCGCGCTTTGGGCCGCTCGGCGAGCAGCCGTTTGATTTCCCGCGCCGGCACGTGGCCCTGGATCGCGTAGCCATCGATCACTGCCGTATGGCAGCTCGCGAAAACCTCGGGTATGCCGTGCCGCGCCCGGTAAACGTCCGGATCCCGCACATCTTGAGGCTTCACACGGAAGCCATTCGCGCGCAGATGGTCGATCCACGCGTGGCAGCAGCCTCAGGTCGGGCTCTCGTAGACCGTAATGGTTTGCTCGGCAGCGTGAGCCGAACGTATCGCTGGCAGTGACGCTGCAAGGAATGCAAGCAGGAAATGCCGTCGCTTCATCTTCAATAAGCTCCTTTATTTCACACCGATTGGCCGGAGATCCGTGGTAACCGGTCTGTCGCATTGCATGCGAACCGCGCCAACAGCGCAATTGGTGTTGACGCGGACGCGGTTGCCGACCGTCTGCAGTTTATCGCTGGACCCCGATGCCATATTGATCTACATCAATGAGACTTCGTTTGCCATGCGCGGGCTCGACCGTCGTGACCGTGTACTATCTGGCGCCAGATGGCGCTTTGTATGCCCCGAAACCCACGCCCGCGCCCAGCAAAGGCACAGTTGCAACCGGATCGAAATACACGCATTCCTAATCCTGTCCGGAATTTCCATTTCCGTGCTGCTTCACTGGCTCCAATGCCCCGAAAAATCCCGGCTCCTTTAGGGCGGAAAGCGACCATTGTAAGTCGAAGAGACTCTTAATTGTTGCGGTGTGATCAGCATTTATTAGCTGACGGCTAACTGCTTGGCGTGCGGTGATCTGGCCCCATTCATATTGCATGAGCAGGTTCAAAGGGCGTTCACAAGGAACGGTAGTATGGGCCCTTCCTTTAATCGGTGAACAGTTAATGGTGAATTGTAAATGGTGAGTGGACCACGGCAGACATCGCGCGCCCATTCGCCGTTCACCATTCACAATTTGCCATTGATCGCGTTTAGCAAGTCAGTTGCTTACTTTCATGCGCTTCAGGATGAGTTCGCGCGTCTCGCGCACGACCGCGGCGAAAGGCCCGCCCAGCGCGACTGCCCGCTCAATGAGCGCCAACGCTTCGTCGTCGCGTTTCTGGTCCGAAATCGTTTGGGCAAGGTTGTTCAACACCACCACTGAATCCGGCTGCCGATCGGCTGCCTGGCGCAACACGGCTTCGGCTTCCTTCAATTCTCCCAAAGCGTAATGGCCGTTAGCGAGCCCGATGCGCGCCGTGAGGTTATCCGGCCAGCGACGGAGGAAGGTCGCATACGCCAGGATAGCGGCGCGGGGATTACCGACGCGTTCCATGGCTGCAATCGCCGCAAGATAGCCCGATTCGGTGGCAGTGACCGGAACGCGGTCGGGCGGCACGGTGACCATGGCCCAGTAATCGCCTTTCTTCCACGTGTACTCGAGAACGGGGAACGGCAGCGACAGCCTTTGTTTCTCGCCCGAGCGCATCACCAGATCGCCCGTCGAGTGGTCGTAGCCTGCGACGACCGCGTAGTGCCAGATGGAGGAGAACGGCCAGATGCCGTAGTCCTGCAGCACGATGACCGGAATGCCCGCCGCAACCTCGCGCAGCACGTCTTCGAAGCGCGGCGCGAGCTGGTACGACACCATGCCATGGCGCCGCGGCGCGGCCAGCATTTCGATCTGCAGGCTGCCCTGACGCGCCGGGAGATAGACTTGCCCGACGAGATCCTCGGGCGTGATCTTTACGCCGAAATGCACGAGTGTCGTCGCCAGCGCGGCGGGACCGCACTGATACTCCGTCTGCGGGAAGAACGGCACCTCGCCCAGCTCGATGCGCTCGGGCACGCCTGCGGGCCAGTTTTCGCGCAGAGCTTCAGTCTGCGGAAGCAGCAGCGCGCAGCCGCTCAATGCGGTCAAAACAAACAAAACGCCCGCCGCCAGGCGGGCGCTTCTCGTTACGGCCCGAAGGCCCGGTATGACCTTCCGTAGTAGGCCCACCAGATCAACACTCCAATGACGATCACTGCACTTCAATCTAATGCTGAGCCCCGATAAAGTCAATCAGGCGATCTCGGCGGTCGAGCACGGGGAACGCGTGCGGGACTTTCGTGGCACCGATCGAAAGCGATGCCGTCCAGTGCGCTACTTCTTAAACTCGTAGACCCGCTTGCGCACCGGATCGGTGATCGGGATGCGGATACCCATTGAATCGAGCACGGCGCGCACTTCAGCGACCGTCAGCGCTCCTGGCGGCGGCGTTACGCGATGGTGCTGCGGGAAGAGCACCTTCAGGTTCGGGTTGTTGGTCGTGACGAGCTTGATCGCCATGCCGGCGTCACGCGGTTCTCCGGAGGGATGCATGAGAAAGATCATGGCGTCGGGCTTGTAGGCGTCCGCCCATAGCGCCATGTCCTGCGTGGCGGCTGAACTGCCGGGGAAATAGACCGTCCAGCCGTTCTCGAAAGTGATCATGAAACCGGCCGCAGCCCCGCCATAGATCGGCGCAGCGTCCGAAACGGTGTCCCGCCCGGATCCCGATCCATGCACGGACCCCACGACCCGGATCGTAATTCCTTCCCATACCAGGCGGCTCCCGGGATTGCGGCGGAGCAACTGGGCGTCCGGAACACCCTTGGTGCTAAACCACGTCCCCAGTTCGAAGGGTGAAACAATCTTCGCGCCCGTGTTCTTTGCGATGTCAATGGTGTCGCCAATTTCGTCCCGGTGCCCATCCGGCACCAGGATCAAGTCCGCCTTGGTGATCTCCTCCACCTTGACCGCGGCGTCCGCGTTCCCGGTGATGAACGGATTGGTCAGGATAACCTTGCCCTTGGGCGATGTGAAACGGAAGAATGACCAGCCGAACCATTCCATCTTGACGGAGGGAGCCTGGGCATGGGCGACCGGAATCAATCCGAATGACGCCGCGGAAGCGGTCAACGCGGCGAACAGGATGGCGGGCAACGATTTCGGCCGCGAACGGTCTTGGCGATGTGGAGTGGGCATGTGTACATCCTCCTAGTAAAGTGTGAGCGTTTGTGTATACGCTCACTCGGAAATGCCGCGCGCCCCCCTTTTGCGGCGCAACTGCATCGCGGACGTATACACGGTAATTTTCTTGGACTGCGCCGAGTGCCCTCCGTTCACTGAACGCGACTACGCAAGAAAAGGCGATAATGGCCTTGATACACCGTCCTTGACTGGACGCACGTTCGCTTCGCGTGCAGAATTTCGACCACGTTCGGCTTGAGCGGAGGTGACCACCTAACAAAGGAGGGGTAGACGATGAGACACGGCGTCTGAGGGTATCTTACGTTCCTGTTTTTTCTCTTTCCACTCGCATCCTTCAGCCAGGAGGGGGCTATCAAACTGGCGGAGGGCGTCTACGCGATCAAGGGTCCAGGGGCGGCAATGAACACTGGCTTTGTAGTGGGTGAGCGGGGCGTTTTTGTCTTTGCCTGCGACCTTCCCGATTACGACCGGCGCATTGAGGCAATCAGGAGCGTTGCCGGCGGCAAGCCGATCCGGTTCATTGCCAACGGCCATCACGCCGGCGACGACACCACGTGCAACGACCTTTTCGCCGAGCAGGGTGCCATCGTCGTCGGTTCCAGGGAATTGGCGCGCCAACTCCTGCCCTACTGCCCAAAGCGGGTCCAAAGCGAACTGAAGCAGGACCGGGTCAAGCGGGAGTACCTGGAGGGAAAGAAGGTCGAGATGGCGATGCCCGCCATTACCTTCGACGACAGGATCACGCTGGAACTGGGAAGCCATGTGGTCGAGCTCATCTCCCTCGGCAAGACGCACACGCCCGACACCACCATCGCCTGGCTGCCGAAGGAGAAAATCCTGTTCGCAGCCGATTCCCGTCACGGCGGAACAGGTCTACCGCGAGCTGTCAGCGAAGTAGGGGACGGCGCATCCAACGGGCGCCGTCGGCCAGCTTTTTGAGCTGATTCTTGGCGGGAACCGGCCCATGCTTCGTAATGCCAAACAGCACAACCCGGACGATGCCGCGTATCTCTCGCTGTGGCGCGGGGAATCACTGATTGGGCACTTCCGTTGCGCTGTGCCGGGCCTCGAATATCCGGTACACACACGCCTAACAACAGAAAGGAAGTCATCGCATATGCTTCTTTCGGATGGCTCTTGGCAGCAATGGGCGAAGGGCGCCGCTGTGGCCTTGCTGGCCTTTGGCGGTCTCGGCACCGTCTCCGCCCTGTGGAACAACCCGCTGTTTGTGCGCATGACGCCCGCCGGCGGGTGGGAAATCGGGCTGCTGAGCGCGCTGTCCGTGCTCTTCGGCCTCTACGTGGCCATCAGGCGTCCAGCCTGCGCCGACCGTACGGCGGGCGTGGGCGGTGTGCTCGGCTTTCTCGGGGTTGCCTGCCCCGTCTGCAACAAGATTCTCTTGCTGATCTTTGGCGGCGAACTCCTGCTGACTTACTTCGAGCCGGTACGGCTCTACGTCGCGGCAGCGGGGACCGCGATTCTCGCAGTTGCCGTCATGCTCGAAAAGCGCCGCAGCCGGTCGCTCCCGGGCGCACCCGAGCCCATGACGCCACCGGCGTCCCGCGAGGCGGTTTAGCGACAGATCGCCGCCAGGGCGTGCCCCGGATTTCGACATGACGCTGTTTGGCGCGCTTGCGGCGAGTTACGTGGTGGCTCCGGCTATGTCACGGAAACGCGCGGGCGCGGCGCGGTAATGCATCCCCGGCGCGGGGCTCCCCGAACCAAACCGTAAGCAATCGGTCTTAAGAGCGACCAAGTTGGTAACGTCATGAAGGAGCCCCAAGCCATGTTTGCTCGACTTCTCACTCTGCCGATCTGGCTGGCCGCGCTCGCCAGCCCTCCTGTCTTTGCCCAAAGTCAGCCGACCGGACTCGCCAAAGCCACCTTCGCCGCCGGCTGCTTTTGGTGTACGGAGGAGGCGATGGATAAGGTTCCCGGTGTGATTTCGACCACCTCCGGCTACATGGGCGGAAGCAGGAAGAACCCGACCTACCAGGAGGTGTCCACGGGCACTACCGGCCACACCGAGGTGGTGCAGGTCGTATACGACCCCAAGAAGGTAAGCTACGAACGGCTGCTCCAGCGGTTCTGGGTAAACCACGATCCCACGGTAAAGGACCGGCAATTCTGCGATGCCGGCTCGCAATACCGGCCTTCGATCTTCTGGCACGACGAGGAGCAGAAGCGGCTTGCTGAGACTTCCAAGGCGAAATGGGAGAAGGAAAAGCCCTTCAAGCAGCCGATCGTGACGCCGATCGTCAAGGCCACGGAGTTCTGGCCGGCCGAGGACTACCACCAGGGCTACTACCTGAAGAACCCGGTGCGCTACAAGTTCTACGTTACCGGGTGCGGCCGCTACGCGCGGTTGGACGAGCTTTGGGGCAAGCTCAGAAAGTGAGGTCAGTCGCGGAGTGCAGTTTACTTGCCACGAAGCACGCTTTTCGTGCGAAAGGACAACCCATTAACCGCATTCAGAGCCGGACCGGCCGGCGCAGATTCCTGGGCGCCGCGCTCGCGCTGCCGCTCGTCTCGATCGGACCCGTCTCGGGCCAGCCGTTGCCGCTGACGCCGGCCTGCGGCGAGAAGACCGGGCGAACGCCGTCGCAGACCGCGGGGCCCTTCTTCACCCCTGATTCGCCGCGGCGAAGCTCGCTCGTCGAGCCGGGCAGCAAGGCGGAGCGGCTCGTGCTGACCGGTCTCGTGCTCTCGCCGCAATGCAAGCCCGCGGCGAACGCGCTGCTCGATTTCTGGCATTGCGACGAGGCGGGCGAATACGACAACAGGGGCTTTCGTTATCGCGGGCACGTGTTCGCCGACGCGCAGGGTCGCTACAGCCTGGAGACCATCGTGCCGGGCGAATATCCGGGACGCACGCGCCACATTCACGTCAAGGTGCAGGCGCCCGGTGGGCGCATCCTGACGACGCAACTCTATTTTCCGGACGAGCCGGGCAACCGCTCCGACGGCATCTACCGCCCCGAGTTGACGATGCAGGTCGTGCGGAAGAGGGGGCAGCGCGACGCGAAATTCGACTTCGTCGTGGCGGTTTAGGCGCTCCGGGGAGAAATGCCTGGTTACAACCTGAATCCGGTTCGCCGCCGACGGCTATCACGCCGGCGACGACACCAATTAAGCACGGGAATCGTGACTGTCAACGTGTCGGAAACACGCCGCCCTTGAAATTCGCTTTCTTCAGCAAGCTTTCATACTGGTGCGACATCACGTAGGCCTGGATCTGGGCCATGAAATCCATGGTCACGACGACGACGATGAGCAGCGAGGTGCCGCCGAAATAAAACGGCACGTTCTTCCACACGATCAGGAACTCCGGCAGCAGCACCACCAGGGTGACGTAGATCGCGCCGGCCAGGGTAAGCCGCATGGTGATCTTTTCGATATAGCGCGCGGTCTGGTCGCCCGGCCGGATGCCGGGCACGAAGGCGCCGCTCTTCTTCAGGTTGTCAGCCGTTTCCTTGGGATTGAACACG
>MERG01000063.1:15500-16153 GCA_001771985.1 Betaproteobacteria bacterium RIFCSPLOWO2_12_FULL_62_13
GAAGGCGCCGCTCTTCTTCAGGTTGTCAGCCGTTTCCTTGGGATTGAACACGAGCGCCGTATAGAAAAAGCAGAAGAAGATGACCGCCGATGCATACAACGTCATGTAAATCGGCTGTCCCGGCTGAAGGGTCGCGGCAATGTCCTTGAGCCAGTTGAAGCCCTCGCTCGCGCCGAACCACCCCACCAGGGTGGCCGGGAAGAGAATGATCGAGGAGGCGAAGATCGGCGGGATCACCCCCGACATGTTGAGTTTCAACGGCAGATGCGAGCTCTGCCCGCCGTAGATCTTGCGCCCGACCTGGCGCTTGGCGTAGTTGACGAGAATTTTGCGCTGCCCGCGCTCGACGAAGCACACGAAGGCCGTGACGCCCACCACCAGCGCCCCGATGAAAAGCGCGATCGGGATGGAGAACGCGCCGGTGCGCACCAACTCCAGCGTGCCGCCCACCGCCTGCGGGAACCCCGCGGCGATTCCGGCGAAGATGATGAGCGAGATGCCGTTGCCCACGCCGCGCTCCGTGATCTGCTCGCCGAGCCACATCAGGAATATGGTGCCCGTGACCAGCGTCACCATCGCGGTCAGCCGGAACATGAGCCCCGGCTCGAGCACGAGCCCCGGCTGCGATTCGAGCGCGATGGCAATCCCCAGGC
>MERG01000064.1 GCA_001771985.1 Betaproteobacteria bacterium RIFCSPLOWO2_12_FULL_62_13
CAAATAAAGAAACTCCAGTTCGACCGCGACGTGGTCGGGCACTTCGCGAAACTCCTCGCTCATGTCGAAGCCGCCTTCCTGGTAAAGCGCCTGCACCGCCATCGTCGATTCGCCCATGACGGTGTTCCCGCCCTCCAGCCAGACCGAGCCGTAGGGCTTGGCGATGATATGGTTGGGGCCAAGAAAAAGGCGGGTGTAATCGAGCAGCAGGGCTTGGTACCCTTCGGCGGCATAGTCCTCGCCGAGGCGCCGCGCATGTGCAGCGAGTTCCGGATGCAGGCGCGTCGCCGCTTCCAGCATCGAATCGAATACCTTCTCTTCGGCGAACTCCGGCCCCGGCTGGTAATAGCAGGCGGCGAGCAGGCGGCTCAGGTTTTCGCGGGCGATTCCGCGGTCGAGGTCGTATTGTGGCATCCGTATTCCTGCTGAAATGAATAGGGGCGGAACCAGCCCGCCCCCAGTTTAATACACAAACACGCACCCGCGATATCAGACCCTGGCGCTGTATTTGCCGACGTAATGCACGTTCGGCCGCGTGCCTTTGTCTTCCTGCAGGCGCATGGACTTCTGCGCCTTCAGCACCTTGGCGATCTCCGACTTCGGATCGTCCTGGTCGCCGAAGATGCGCGCCTTGGCCGGGCAGGCCTCGACGCAGGCCGGCTGCAGGCCGTTGCTGGTGCGGTGATAGCAGAAGGTGCACTTCTCCACCACGCCCGCCTTGCGCACCGGCTGCACGTCGCCGGCGGCGAACTGGTTCAGCGCCGGGGTTGCCGCGCCGGCCCGCCTGGCGGTTTCAGCGCCGGATGCCGTGCATCCAGGGATCATTTCCGCCTTGTCGCTCCAGTAGGGTTGCGTGTCTTTGTCCCTGGCGTTGAAGCTGATCACGCTGTAGGTCTCGCCATTAAGGCTTTTTTCATCGATCTCGATGTTGCTGTATGGACAGGAGCCCTGGCAGGCCTGGCAGCCTATGCACAGCGATTGGTCGTGCATGGTGACGCCTTCCGGGGTCTTGAACATCGCCTTTGGCGTGACCGGGCAGTTCGCGACGCAGGGGGCATCGGTGCAGTGGTTGCACAGCACCGGCATCACCACATGCGCCATGTTCGGGAAGGTCCCCTCGGTCTTGATAAGGAGGTCGGCCCAATTGTGACTCTGTCCGTCGGCGCGGTTGCGGGTGTTGTTCTCGGCCTTGCACGCAATCGTGCAGCAGCCGCAGCCCACGCATCTTTGCAGGTCGATCACCATTCCAAATTTAGACATTTATTATCTCCTTCGATTCGGATGTGCGGGGGACTAGGCTTTCTGGACTTTGACGCCGGTGAATCCGCCATTGCGCGCGGTGGCGCCGCTCAGACGATCGTAGTCGTCGACTAGGATCTCGTTGTTGTTGCCGCCGCGCGGCAGCGCGCGGGCGTAGTCCTTGGCGGCAACGCGGCCGTAGGCCCAATGCCCCTGGCCGAAGCACTTCGCCACCGTCCCCGCTCGCACACCCTCCCAGAGTTTCAGCTTGGTCACCATCGAGCCCGCCAGCGAAGTCACCTTGACGCTGTCGCCGGTCTTCAAGCCCAGCTTCGCGCCATCGGCCGGGTTCATTTTCAGCACGTCATCCCAGGAAACGTCGCCCGGATCGGCCTTTTTCATCTCCTGGTACCAGGGCAGATTCTGCGAACGGCCCTCGCGATTGAGACGCGACTTGTAGTCGATGAAATCGAACGGATACTCCTTGATGCTGCCATGGCGCTTGGGTGGTTCGTAGTGCGGCACGAACGCCTGTTCGCCCCGCGCCACATAGCCGGAAACGGCGAGGATGTCATCGATCGTGGTGTCGAACTTCTTCGCGTGTTCAGCCAAGCCCTTCTTTGCCGTCTCGCTGTAGAACTCGAACTTCTTGCTCACGGTGGCGAACTTTCCGCCCCAGCCTTTCTTGAAGCTGTATTTCGCGCCGCTCCACATGCCTTTCTTGCGGAAATCGGCCCAGCCGTTGATCGGCGCATCGCCCTTGAGCGGTTCCTTGGGCATCCACAAAGGTGCGCTGGAGATCTTGGCCGCGATTTCGGTGAACTCGTGCTCGTTGGCCGGGGTCTTGCCGGTCTCCGGATCCTTGAACTCTTTCGAGTAGTAGTCGAATAGATTGGCGAAACCCCTGGCCTTGAGCTTCTCCGCAAGCAACCAGACCACCTCGGTCTCTTCCTGCTTCACGTCCCACAGCCGTTTTGCGGCCGGCTGCTGGATCGTCGCGTAACCGTGCAGGTTGCCCATGTTGGTGATGATCGAGAACCCCTCGCTGGAATTGTGCGTTGCCGGCAGCACGATATCGGCGAATTGGGTCATCTCGGACGCGTTAGTCACCATGTGGACGAAAAACGGCAGCTTGGCCAGCGCCTTGTCCCATCGCGTCGGGTCGGTGCAGGAAAAGTTAAAGTTGCTCCAGGAGGAAATCAGCACCTTGACCGCGCCCGGATCCTTCAACATGCCATTGGCAATGTTGTTGGTCACCACGCCGCTGCCGGGCTTGCCGCCCATCATCGCCGGCATGTCTTTCGCGCCGCGGCCGTCGAGCTTCTTGTGCTTGCCCGCATCTTTGGCGATGGCATCGACGTAGGCGTCGGGTTTCGGGAACTTGCCGGTCGGCACGCTGGAGCTTTGCAGCATGCCGCCTTCGACGTCGACCGAACCGACGAGGCCGTTCAGCGCATGCACCGCCATCGAGGCGTAGGTGCCGCGCGGGTTCATCGCCACGCCCGGGCCCATCCACACCGCCACCTTGGGCGCAGCCTTGCCCATGGCGCGGGCGACCCGAACGATCTGCTCGGCCGGGATCAGGCACTCCTTCTCCGCCCAGGCCGGCGTGCGGTCCTTCAGTTCGATGTTCCACCACTTGACCAGACCGTGGGTTTCCTTCTCCGCGAAAGCGGCCTCGTCAACGGTCTTGCCGGCGACAAACAGGTTCCTGCCTTCCTTGAAATTGCCGACGAATTCCTTGTTCCACAGGCCCTCGACCAGCAGCACATGCGCAATGGCACCGGCCAGCGCGCCGTCGGTTCCAGGTTTGATCGGCAGCCACTCATGCGCCTTGGCCGCTGCGTTGGAAAGGCGCGGGTCGACCGCGATCACCTTGCCTCGGGCGAGGATCTCGCCGAAGCGGTGGATGGCGTTGGGCACCATGCGGTTGGATGCAAGTGGATCGGTGCCCCATGCAACCAGGCACTCGGTGTTGTTGAGGTCGTAGTCGCGGTAGCCGAAAAAGCCCTGGGTCAGCCCGGGCCCCATCTTCTCGGCTTCGGCACAAATCGCGCTGTGGGAAAAATAGTTCGTTGTCCCGAACACCTTCGGCAGCGTGCCGTACAGGAGTTCCGTGGAGGTCGGCGAGTAACGGCCGCGGATATAGGCGAGCTTGTGCGGCTCGTTGTTCTTGCGCAGCTCCATCATCCTGTCGGCGACGGTGTTGAGCGCCTCGTCCCAGCTGATGGGGACGAACTTCGGATCGATGCCGCGGCCTTTGAGCGGATTGGTCCGTTTCATCGGCACCTTGATCCGGTCCGGATCGTAGGTCTGCTGCGGGATCAGGTGCCCGCGCACGCAGCAGTAGCCGTGGTTGGTCTTGGAGAGCGGATTGCCGCGCACCTGCACCGCGCGGCCGTTCTGCACGAAGATCTGGATCGCGCACCATTGGGTGCAGCCCTGGCAGGCGGTCGAAATCCATTCGCCCTTGGCCGGGCCCGCGGGCCTGGCCTTGCGCACCTCCATGGCACTGGTGACAGGCTGCATGGCGCAGCCGACGACCATCAGGCTGCCGGCCGTGACGACCGATACCTTGAGGAATTCCCGTCTTGTCAGTTTCATTTAGAAGCCCCCTTCGCGGAACCGAAATTGATTCCCAGCCATGCTGAACCGCGCCTGACCAGGGGATTTGACGCAGGTCAAGTGTTTCGGGGAATGCCCGGATACCTGCTCGGGAGCGTTACCGGGGAGTAACGTTATGGACTGATATTCAGCCTTCGCCGCCTGGCGCGATTCCAAGCCGCTTCATTCTTTCCCAAAGGTTCTTGCGGCTGATACCGAGGGTCACCGCGGCGCGCGTGATGCGGCCGTGGCCCTCATGCGTCGCCAGCACGCGCATGATGTACTGGCGCTCAAAAATCTTGAGATGCTCGTCCAGGGTTTCGCTGGTCGTGTCGAGTGACTGCGGAAGTTCTTCAAACAAAGCTTCCGGCTGCAACGCGCCCTGCGTGCCAAGCAAACACGCGCGCTCGATTGCGCTTTTCAATTCACGCACATTGCCCGGCCACGGATAGTCGAGCATGAGGCGTTCGGCCCGCACCGACAGCGACATGGCGCCGCTGCGCCGCTGGCCCGCCTGCTCGTCGAGAAAGCGCTGCGCCAGCCACAAGATATCTTCCTTGCGCTCGCGCAGCGGCGGAACATGCAGCCGGACTACATTGATGTAGTAGTAAAGGTCTTCCCGAAACTCGCCGCGCTCTACCAATTTCTTGAGGTTCTGCTGAGTCGCGCAGACTATGCGCAGATCGACCGGTATGCGCGTCTCGCCACCCATGCGCACAACCGTGCGCTCCTGAATCGCGCGCAGCAATTTGCCCTGCAGAGAAGGCGGCACATCGCCGACTTCGTCCAGGAACAAGGTTCCGCCATCCGCCAGTTCAAAAGCGCCCTTGCGCAGGCGGCCCGAATTGCCCGATCCCGGCTTCTCGCGTCCGAACAACTCTGCCTCCAGCGCATCTTCCGCAAACGCGCCGCAGTTCAGCGCGATGAACGGGCGCGAGCCATCTTGGTACCTTTGCCGATGCAGCGTGAACGCGAGCCGTTCCTTGCCGACGCCCTGCTCGCCGGTGATGAGCACGTTGCCGCTGGTCGAGCCGAGCTTCACCAGCGTCGTCTCGAGCTGCCGCATCGATGGGGAAACCCCGAGTTGCGCAGCCGCACCCTCCGCCGCGATTGCTCCTGTCAGGCTGCGAATCTTCTGCAGCAAGGTCGCGATATCGAACGGCTTGGTGATGTAATCGGTCGCGCCGAGTTTGAGCAACCTGACCGCTTGATCGATCTCGCCATAGCCGGTGATGAAAAGGTACGGCGGCAGCGGCGCCATCTTGCGCGACAGGGTTTCGTACAAGGCCTCCCCCGAAACGTCCGGCAGATGAATATCGCTGAGCACAAGATCGTAGTGCCGGCGCGGCATTTCCAGCAAGGCTTCTTCGCCGGTACGGAACCAGTCGCAGGCGTATCCCTCCAGTTCGAAGCGGTCTGCAAGCGCCTCACCGACGATCTCGTCGTCCTCGATCAGACACAGCCGGGGCCGGACCACGGTGCTCATGCAGGCGCGCCAAACGGAATAGTGACCTTGAACGCAGTCCGGCCGGCGCCGTCGCGGGATTCGCTTTCGACCTCGATGTTGCCGCCGAGCTGGCGCGCGATTTGATAGCACACCCAGAGTCCCAGGCCATGGCCGCGCTCGTCCGCGTTGGCAAAGGGCTCGAACAGGTGTGCGATCTGCTTATCGGTCAGAATCTGCCCGCCGTTGACCACGACCATCGACAATACTGCGTCGTCGGCCGTGATCGTGGCGCTGATCTCCCCTCCCCGGGCGGACGCCTGCACTGCGTTGAGCAGCAGATTGATCAGCATCTGCCGCACCGAGGACGAGGGCAGTGACAGCGGCGCCTGCACCTGGTTTTCCCAGCGCAGGCTCACGCCGCGCTCGCGCGCTTGCGGTTCGATCAATGTACGCACGTCCTCCACATCCTGTGACAACAGGTCCCGGCTTTTCACCTTCGCTTCCACCAGCAACGCGCCGACCGTATCCTTGATCTGCATCAGGCCGCGATCGAGCAGCGTCAGGGTCTTCAGCGTGCGCGGGCTTAGCTCATCGTGATGCCGCAAGGTGTCGAGCGCCGTCAGCATGCCGACCAGCGGATTGTTGACCTCATGCGCGATTCCCGCGGTCAACTTGCCGATCGCGGCGAGGCGTTCGGAATGGATCATCTGGCCCTCGATCTGCGCTTTCTCGCGCAATTGATGCAGCGTCCGGTTGTAGGCACGGTACAAGCGCCCGAGTTCGTCCTGGTAGTCGTATAGCTCGGGTGCAAGATCATCGGGGAGGCGCCGGCCCAGCTCCTCCATGCGTTCGGTCAGCCGCAGCAGCGGAACGGCGGTGCGTTGACCCCAGTACCATCCGATAGGCAGCAATAGCACGATTACAAGGGCGGCAATCAAGGCGGCCTGCCCGGCGCTTTTCAAAAAGCGTGAGCGCAGCACTTTTTTCGAGTAGATCTGTACCAGGGTTCCGAGGTGTGCTTGCTCTTCGCGGATCGGCGTGGCCACGAACAGATGATCGGAACCTTCGGGCTCCAGCACCCTGGTTTCCCGGCCAGTCTGGGAGATGATCCCGGCCAAGGACGCGAACTCCGGCGATAGCCGCGCGAAATCGGCAAGCATCGGCAGACGCTCCGGATTGGTAGAGACGTATATCTGGCCCTTCTGGTCCAGCACCACGAGAGATTCCACCTGCCCCGGGCCATCGCCGGATTCGCGGCTGAACGGCGCTTTGATGATCTCGTACGCCCGCCACACCTGATCATGCAGGACGGCGGAAAACAGGGTGGTAGCCATAGTCCGGCCCTGGGTCGTGGCGTCGCGCAGCAGATCGCTTTTCAACTCCCCGTATGAGCGCAGCAGCAGAGTGCTCGAAATGATCAGGGCGGTGCCGACGATCAACAGGCTGCCCCACAGGGGCACCTTGTAACGAAAGCTCAGATTTAGCAGGAAGCGCATCGACCGTTCTGAGCGCTAGCCCTCACCGAATGCGCGCATCATCTCATCCACCTCGTCGTAGAGACTGGGCAGACCATGGAGGAAGCCATTCAGATTGAGATCCTGCAGGAGCGAATTGCCTTGCTGATCCTGGCGCATCCCGATGAACATGTTCTGCACCGCAACGAAATCCGCTTCGGCCACACCCAGACGGGCAACAATGGGCGGAAAACCGAACTCTCGCGACGCGCTCACAGGGAAAGTGCGGCCCACAATTTCCGGTTTGAGCGCGTTCAATGAATCCCACACATAGCCGTCCACCGAGGCGCCATACGCGAGTCCGTCGGCCACGGCTTCAATCAGGTTTCTGTGCGAATAGGTGAAGAAGGTCTTCGAGAAAAATTTCTCCGGATCTTCGCCCATCTGGCGCAATTGGTAACGGGGAACGAGATGCCCGGTAAGCGAATAGGGATCGGCGTAGGCAAATACCTTTCCACGCAACTGTGACAAGTCTTTGATATGCCGGTTTTTCAACGAGACGATGAGATAGGCACGGTAAAACGGCCTCGATAGATAAAGCGGCACGGCAACCAGGCGCAGCTGTTGTCTGAGATAGACATAAGGATAGGAGCAAATCCAGGCGAAATCGAGCTGCTCCAACTGCAGCAAGTCCATGGTTTCACGGTAGCTGTCGCGCTGCACGATTTCAATGGGCCGCTTGAGCTTCGCCTCCATGTATTCACGCCACTTGGCCAGCAGACCATGTTGGGTATGCAGGAAGGCCGGCGTCATGCCGACGCGCAGAACCGTGGCTGGAAACGCCGGTCTTGGCGGCGTCACCGCCAATGCCGCGCAGGCGCCCAGAAACGTCCTACGTGTCAGCTTCATCGTTACGCTCTTTGCTCACGTCCCGGCGCTATTATCGCACTGCCGGGTTCGGCCGGACGCCTGGCCCGACACCGGCCGCAAGCAGGCGCATGCAGCCGGCAGTTTGCCTGGATCCCGTGGCGATCAGAAATACAGCCGGGCGTAAACCTCGAAGCGCAGGCGGTTGGGCTTCTCGCCGAAGTCCGTGTGCCGGTCGCCGCGCAGGAACACCGCGCGGGCGCGCAACTCCAGGTTGGTGACGCCGGTGTAAACCAGTTCCGGCGCGAGAGAATACTCGATGTTCTCGTAGGCCGAGAGCACCGGCACCAGATTGAAGTCCTGGAACACGAAGCCCAGATGCTCTCCGCGGAAGGCTGCGGCCGCGTTGCGCGACAGCCCGGCCACGTCCACATCCAGCACGGTCAGCCGCCCGGCGCTGGGATGGTCCAGACAGCCGACCAGATTGAGCAGGGTGGACTTGCCGCTGCCCGACGGCCCCACGAAAGCGACGAAGGCCCCCGCCTCGATAGTGAAGTCCACGCCGCGGATGGCGGGAACGTCCACTTCGCCCACCCGATACGTCTTCGTAATACGTTCCCCGCAAATCAATGCCATGGCTGCTCCATTTCATTTTCCCCGGGCGCGCGATTTGCTCCCGCGCGCCATTCTCCACCCGGTCCCGTGACTCATAGGCGTGGACCTACACCTCTGCATACGCCGGACCTCTCCACCGGATCGCGCAAACATACATTCGGATCCGCACGCCGCCATGATTCTGGTCAAACAAAGCGCCTGGCGAGCGTTTCCTCGACCGGCGGCGGCCGCAAGGACCGCAGGGCGGGTCGCCCCGCCCCCTGAGTTGCAGTGCTTACCTGCCCGGCCGGTTGAACGCCATGCCCCTACCGCCCATCATGCCGTGGCCGAAGCCCTGGTCGGCCAGCGCTTTCTGTTCCGGGCTCAGGGCCGCGTAGAGTTCCTTGAACGCGGCGGTCCCTTTCGCCATCTGCTCTTCGCGCTGTTTCATGATCTGCGTGCGCAGTTCAATGCGCTCGGGTGCCGTCGCCTGCGCGCTGCCCTGCACGCTGGCCATCAATTTCTGCATCACTTCGGCCTGCTGCTTGGCCTGGTCGGCGAACGCCTTCCACGCCGGTTCCTGTGCAGCGGTGATGTTGAGTCGCGCCTTGAGGCCGGCGAGACGGCCCTCGGCAAACGCCCCTGGGTTGGCGAATGCCTGCGGCCCCATGCCCTGCCGCATCGGACCCTGACCCATCGATCCCATGCCTCGTCCCATGCCGGCTCCCGCGCCGTATCCGGGGCCATAGCCCTGCCCCATGCCATACCCCGG
>MERG01000065.1:0-19002 GCA_001771985.1 Betaproteobacteria bacterium RIFCSPLOWO2_12_FULL_62_13
AACGCCACCGGATATGCGCTGCGCGGCTTCGATGCGCGTGACCTGCCTGCCGTTCGCCGCGTCAAAGCCGAGGATCTGTCCTGATGCGCCTGCCGCGTATACGACGTTGCCAGCCACTGCCGGGAAAAAGGCGTTCTTGTCCGCACTTCCGACGCTGCCCTGCCACAGGATCTTCGGGCTGACGACCGAACGGATCTCAACCAGTTCCGCGGGTTTCTGGACGACCGGCCGCGCACCGAACAGGCGGTCGTAGGTGCCCGATATTGTCTGGCAACCACTTGCAACCAGGGCGAGCAGGGCGGCGGCATAGCCGGCGATTCTGTTGGCGCTCACTTGGCCTCACCGAGTGCGTCGAGCTTGGTCTGGATGATCATGCGATACGGGCTTTGTGCATCGCTTTTGTCGAACGCCAGTTGATAGGCGCTGCGCGCCTCGGCGAGCTTGCCCTGTGCCACCAGAATGTCGCCCTTGAGATCGGCGTAGAGCCCGCTCAACGCTTCGACGTGCTTGCTGCTGACAAGCTCGAATGCCTCGACGTATTTTTTCTCGTCCAGCAGCACGCCGGCAAGCCGCAGCCGCGCCACGTCGCGCATTTCCTCCTCCTTGGCGTTATCGATCACCCATTGCAGCCGCGTCTTGGCGGCGGCAAGGTCGCCGGTGTCAAAACTCGCGCGGGCTGCGCTGAGGGCCGCCATCGCCGCATACGGGGTCGCGGCGTATTCCTCGGTGATTTGCGCCGCGATATCACGCACTTTCTTGGCGTCGTTGACGCGCTCGGCCTGCGTCAACTGCTCGTACAGCGTGACCGCCGCCAATACCTGCTGATGGCGATAATAGCGCCAGCCCTGAAACCCCGCGATGGTCACGATGCAAGCCGTCACGGCCAGTATCACCAGGCTGCCGTACTGTTTCCACCACGACTTGATGGTTTCCAGTTGTTCCTGTTCTTCGAGATCGTATGCCATTCAAAGATTTCCTAGGTTCGTGACTCGTGGTCGAGTTTCGGGTTTCGAGTTTCGGGTTCGGGGTTTCGCGTCTCAGGGTTCGTCGTATCACGAATCACCAATCACCAATCACAGTCACGAATCACTAATCACGCTTTTCTTTATCAAGTCCGCGGCTTCCTCGATCGAAACGCGCACCTGTTCAGCGAGTTCCCGCAGCGGCTTGATGCTCACCTCTCCCGCCTGCGCTTCATCGTCGCCGACGATCAGCGCAAACCGCGCGCCACTCGCGTCAGCCTTTTTCATCTGCGACTTGAAACTGCCGCCGCCGCAGTGCAATAACACATTTACGCGATGGTCGCGCAGACGTTCTGCAACCTGCTCCGCAAAGGGATCAGCAGCCGCGCCCTGATGAACGAGGTAGACATCCGGCGCGCTCCGCGACGCGGATGCGGCCCCGTCGCTCACCAGCGCAAGCAAGCGCTCCACACCCATCGCAAAACCGCATGCGGGGGCAGGTTTGCCGCCGATCTGCGCGATGAGACCGTCATAGCGGCCGCCCGCGCACACCGTGCCCTGCGCACCCAGCCTGTCCGTCACCCACTCGTAGACCGCGCCATTGTAATAATCAAGCCCGCGCACGAGCCGCGGGTTGAGCGCAAACGCGATGCCGACGGACCGCAGCTTGGCCTGCAGGTCCGAGAAATGTCTGAGTGAATCCTCGTCGAGATCGTCGGCAAGCCGGGGCGCGCCTTCGATCAACTCCTGCATTACCGGATTCTTGCTGTCAAGCACCCGCAGAGGATTCGTGTGCAGGCGCCGCTTGGAATCATCGTCCAGCGATTCCCGGTGCCGCTCCAGATACTTTACAAGACGCGCCCGATATCGCGCACGCGCGTCGCTGCCGCCCAGAGTGTTGAGTTCCAGCGCGACCCCATCGAGTCCGAGCATGCGCCACAGCCGTGCGCACATCACGATGTGTTCGGCATCGATGTCGGGGCCGCCAAAACCCAGCGCCTCCACCCCGACCTGGTGAAACTGCCGGTAGCGGCCTTTTTGCGGGCGTTCGTGGCGGAACATCGGTCCCCAATACCATAGCCGCTGCGGCCCGCTGTAGAGCAGATTATGCTCGATCACGGCGCGCACGCAGGAAGCGGTGCCCTCGGGACGCAGCGTCAGGCTTTCGCCGTTCAACTCGTCGATGAAGGTGTACATTTCCTTCTCGACGATATCCGTCACCGCGCCGATCGAGCGCACGAAAAGCTCGGTTCGCTCGAGGATCGGCGTGCGGATCGCGCGGTAGCCGTAAGCGCGCAGCCACGCCCGCGCCGTGTCCTCGAAAAACTCCCACAGGAGGGCTTCCTCCGGCAGGATGTCGTTCATCCCGCGGATTGCCTGTATCTGCCTGGAGGTCATTCGGTGATTAAGTGATTAAGTAATTAAGTGATTGAGTGAACCTGCGTCCATGAAGAATCCCGAATGGGTGATACTCAATCGCTCAATCACTTAGTCACCCAATCACTCAGCTCAGGCGTGCGCAGCGTTCTTCGCCGGCTTCTTTTCGCCCGCTGCGGCGCCTTTCGAATAGGTGTCAATTACGTATTGTTCAATGATTTTCTGAAACTCGCCGGCGATGTTTTCGCCCTTCAGCGTTACCGTCTTGACGCCATTCACATACACCGGCGCCGCCGGATTCTCGCCTGAGCCCGGAAGGCTGATCCCGACATTGGCATGTTTGCTTTCCCCCGGCCCATTGACGACACAGCCCATTACGGCAACGTGCATGGTTTCCACGCCCGGATACCTGTCGCGCCACACCGGCATTTGCGCCCTGAGATAGCTCTGGATGCGGCCGGCGAGTTCCTGGAAGAACGTGCTGGACGTGCGGCCGCAGCCGGGGCATGCGATCACCATCGGCGCAAACGATCTCAACCCCATGGTCTGCAGGATTTCCTGCGCAACGATCACTTCCCTTGCGCGGTCGCCGCCGGGCTCCGGTGTCAGCGAAATGCGGATCGTGTCGCCGATGCCTTCCTGCAGCAGCACAGCCAGCGCAGCGGTCGAGGCGACGATACCCTTGGATCCCATGCCGGCCTCGGTAAGCCCCAGATGCAGCGCGTAATCGCAGCGCGCGGCGAGGTCGCGATAGACCGCGATAAGGTCCTGCACTGCGCTCACCTTGCATGAGAGCACGACCCGGTCGTGCGCCAGGCCGAGAGCTTCGGCCTGCCGCGCGCTCTCGAGCGCGGAGGCGACGAGCGCTTTTCGCGTCACCACCGCGGCGTCTTCCGGCTCCGGCAAACGGGCGTTTTCGTCCATCATACGCGCCAGCAATTCGGGGTCGAGGCTGCCCCAGTTGACGCCGATGCGCACGGGCTTCCCGTACTTGCACGCAAATTCGATCATGGTCGCGAATTGCTCGTCGCGCTTCGCGCCGCGGCCGACGTTCCCGGGATTGATGCGCAGCTTCGCGAGCGCCTCGGCACACGCCGGATGTCGGGCGAGCAGCCGGTGACCGTTGAAATGGAAATCGCCGGCCAGCGGCACGTTGACGCCCATCCGATCGAGCTGCTCGCGGATGTGCGGGACCCGGGCCGCAGCTTCGGCATCATTGACCGTAACGCGCACGATCTCGGAGCCAGCGCGCGCAAGTTCTGCCGCCTGCCGCACCGTCGCCGCGGCATCGGCCGTATTCGTGTTGGTCATCGACTGCACGACAACGGGTGCATCGCCGCCGATGGCGACGTTACCGACGCGAACCTGGCAGCTTTTGCGACGCAGTGCGGGGCCGTGGGAGGGATAGCAGTTCATTCGAGGGTCAGCCGCGCGATACTGACCTTGATGTGGCGCTCAAGATTGACCGGGCGGTCATTATAGGTCAGCCGGACGCCACGTGCATTGCCGACCACCAGCGTAAACGGGGGCTTGCCTCTTACCCGCTGCTCGGTGCCGCCTCGATTAAGCCGAGTGAAAATTATTCTGCCTTCGCGGTCGCGGATCTCGACCCAGGAGTCCTTTTCGAAGACCAGATGCAATTCACCGTCCTCGGGCCCGTGCTGAGCCCCGGACTGCGGCAACACCGCAGGCGGGGCCGCCTCCGACGCTTCGCGTGACGGCCGCGCCGCAGACGGATCCGACGCAGCGGCCTCCGCCGTAGCATTTTGTACGGCCGGGGCGTTCGCAGCGACCTGAACGACATCCTGCCCCGCCGGCGCGGCAACAGGCGCCGGCGCAACCGGGGGCGCCGCCGGCCTGGTTACCGTCACCGTAGGGCGCTCGTCCCAATAGAGCTCGTAGGCTCCCAGGCCCGCCAGGACCACCGTTGCGGCGATTGCATACCTCGGCCAGCGGCGCACCACCGAAGACGGGAAGGGAATGTCCTGCGAATGCAGCATCTCGTAGCACTCCGCCGCCACCGGGAAATCGGTGTTCACCGAAGCAAGAACTCGATCCGGGTCGAGTTTGAGCAGCCGCGCATAGTTTCGGATGAAGCCACGCACGAACACCCGGCCAGGCAGCTTGTCGAACGCACCCGCTTCCAAGGCTTCGACCTGACGTTCCGAAAGCTTGAGCTGGCGTGCGACTTCCGCGATGGTGAAGTTCTGGGCGCAGCGCGCCGCCGCCAGTACACTGCGAGGCGCTGGATCATTGATCCGCGGTTGCGCGTTCTCGACTGTACTCATTCGTACTGGCCGGCAAGCAGCGCCCGAGCTTCCTTCGATTCCGGAAATTTATTGCGCAACTGAAGCGCGTAGCTCGCTTCAGAATTGTAGTCGCCCAGCCTGCGCTCGATGCGCACGCCGAGCCAGAGAAGCTCGGCGCCGGCGGGGGCGACCTGCGTAAAACGGTTGAGATAAACCCTCGCCGCGGGATAGTCGCCGCGCGCATAAGCGAGATCGGCCATCTGATAAAGCGCCTGCAACTGGGTCGGGCGCACCTTGAGCGCGCTCATGAAATACTGTTCCGCTCCCGCCAGATCACCGCGCTGGCGCGAGCACAACCCGGCGTTGACGTATGAGCGGTCGGCATTTCGATACAGCGGATTGCGCAGCGCGGCCATGAAGTGCTTGATCCCATCCTCCTCGCGCTTACGCTGGCACAGGAACCAGCCGTAGTTGTTGTTGGCATCGGAATCGAGCGCATCAATGCTCAGCGCCTGCTGGAAATGCTGCTCGGCAAGCCGGTCCTCCTTGAGCTCGCCGTAGACCAGGGCCGCCACATTGTGCGCCGGGCCGTAGCCAGCGTCGGAGCGCAACGCAATGATCGCCTCCTCGAGCGCTACGCTCATATTGCCGAGTTCGAAATAGCCGGCGGCAAGCTCGGTATGAACCCGCGCCCGCGTGCGCTCGTCGGTTTCCGATCCTGTAGTATCGGCCTGAGGCTTGACCTCCGGAGCGGCAGGCTGGACGGCGCATCCGGCGGTGGTAAGGAGCGCCACGACGAGCGCAAAATGACTGATTCTCATCGCACCGCCGCTACCGCCGGAGTTGCGGATTCGTTTAGGGCAGTTGCTCGGCGCTGCCTGCGCCGCGTCTTGTCCTGCACCTGACCGGCAAGCTGGCCGCACGCAGCCTCGATGTCCGCACCGCGGGTCTTGCGTATCGTGGTGGTAAATCCCGCCTGCATCAGGGTGTCGCGAAAACGCGCAATCACCTCAGGACTGGAGCGGGTGTAGCCCGCGCCCGGAAACGGATTGAACGGAATAAGGTTGAGTTTGCACGGCACGGACTTCAACAACCTCGCCAACTGCCGCGCCTGCTCGATGCTGTCGTTGACCCCGGCCAACATCACATACTCAAAGGTGACGAAGTCGCGCGGCGCTTTCTCGAGGTAACGCAAGCACGCCGCAAGCAGCTCTCTGATCGGGTATTTCCTGTTGATCGGCACCAGCTCGTCACGCAGTCCGTCGTCGGGAGCATGCAGCGAGACGGCGAGCGCCACCGGACAAGTGTCGCGCAGACGGTCGATCCCCGGCACCAGGCCGGACGTGCTCACCGTTACGTGCCGGCGCGACAGGCCGTAAGCCGAGTCATCGAGCATGAGCTGCATTGCCGCCACGACATTGTCAAGATTCGCGAGCGGCTCGCCCATGCCCATCATCACCACATTGGTGATCGGGTGCTCCTCGGAGCCGCTCTGTCTCAGGGCACGGTTGGTCAGCCAAAGCTGGCCGATGATTTCCGCGACTGCCAGGTTGCGGTTGAAGCCCTGGCGGCCCGTCGAGCAGAACGAGCACTCGAGCGCGCAGCCCGCCTGCGACGAAATGCAGAGCGTGCCGCGGTAGCGCCTCGGAGCGCGGGCCGAGGGGCCCCTTTCAGGGGATCGGCCAGCGGAGAGGAAGCCGGCGACCTGGAGCGAGGCGCTTGCATCCCGCTGCGGGGTCACATCCCCACAAGTGGCGCCCCTGTTCCGCCCTTCGCGGTCGCTCTCGGGTATGAACACGGTTTCGATCGCGTTGCCGGTACCCACGTCGAGCAACCACTTGCGCGTATCGTCGGCAGCAGTGGTATCGCGCAGCACCTTGGGTGCGGCAATCGTTGCGCATTGCGCGAGACGTTCGCGCAGCGGTTTCGCGATGTCGGTCATCGCGCCGAAGTCATCGGCCCCGGCGCGATGAATCCAGCGCATGAGCTGTTTCGCGCGATACGGCTTTTCGCCGAGATCGGAGCAGAACGCCGCGAGTTGCTGGCTGCCGAGTCCGAGCAGATTGATCGTCATGGTCGCGTAACGCTACCGGGGGAAAATTTCAAGTGTGGGAAAAAAGTAAGCAATTTCGGTGACCGCAGTTTGCGGAGAATCCGACCCGTGGACCGCGTTCGCATCTATGCTTTGAGCGAAGTCCGCCCGAATAGTGCCCTTGGCCGCTTTCCTGGGGTCGGTCGCACCCATCAGATCGCGGTTTTCCTGAATCGCATTGTCGCCTTCCAGCACTTGGATCATGACCGGCCCGGAACTCATGAAATCGACCAGGTCCTTGAAAAACGGGCGTTCCCGATGCACCGCATAGAATCCCTCGGCTTGCGTGCGCGACAGAAACATCATGCGCGCGGCGACGATTTTCAGGCCCGCCTGTTCGAAACGGCCGCAAATCTGTCCGATGAGGTTCCTGCCTACCGCATCAGGTTTGATAATTGACAATGTGCGTTCAACGGCCATCTAGACCCCTGTTTGTCCGCTTCAAAACCAACATGAAGGTTAACACGATAAGACTTTGAAATAAAGAGGATTCGCGCCAGAAACGCGGAATTATGCACGCTTAAACCGGAGAATCGGTAACCGCAGCGGAAGCTGTCATTCCTGCGCAGGCGGGAATCCATAGGGCGCCTATTTGACGAGTCGATCGCCAAATTTCTGTGAAGGCGAATATCCGCGAGGTTCACTGCGGGGAATGTAAACGTAGTCGGCCTTGTTCAGCGCCGTATGGATTCCCGCTTTCGCGGGAATGACACCATGGAAAAATCCGAAGGATCTTTTCACATTAAAGGCTATTGACCGGGCGCCAATGCGGCAGCAACGACGATTGACCGGGTTGTGCCTGGAAGCTGCAGTCGATGCCGATCCCCGGCACCCACACCAGCGCGTCGCCACAAAACAGCAGCGGTAAACGCGCGCGCAGCCACGGTGGGACGGCCGCTTCTTGTAACAGGTTCTTGAGACTGCGCCGTGGCCGATTGCAATCAGGTTGCAGTTGCTCTCCGCCCTGTCGCAGGCGAATCGCGACCGCACGAGCCGTGAGCTTGGCGGCATCGATTCCAGCACCGCGACGCTTCAGCATTGTCAGCACGCCCCCCAGCTCGGGCACTGCGAGCACGCTTTCGCCGCGCCAGCGCCGCGTAAAACCGGCCCCCGGTGCGGGCGTCTTCGGCACTATATATAGCGTTGCCGCGAATCTGCGCAACTCATGCCCGCCGAGGTTGATGCAAACGCGCGCGTCATCTTTGGCCGTGCATGCCTGGCGCACCGCTTCCTCCAGCCGATCCGAGTTGGGCATGAGGGCGCCGCGGCTGGCAAGAAACCAGCGCAGCAGGTTTTTCGCCCGCGCGCGCGGCAGCCGGCGCAATGCCGCAACTTCCAATGCGCCGTCCCTGCAATGCTGCGCGCCGTCGGCGAGCGCCAGATCCTCGAGCAGCCGTGCGGCCTCGGCGAAATTGCGAGCAGAGCGCGCGAGCGTTCCCCGATAGGCAGAAAACCGGCGCGCGATCACGGGCAGCACCTCACGCCGCAAAAAATTTCGCAGGAAATAGGGCTCGGCGTTGCTCTCGTCCTCGATCCACGCAAGACCGCGTGCCCGTGCATAGGCTTCGATATCCGCGCGAGTGGTGTCGAGCAAGGGACGCAGGATCGAAGGATGAAGGATGAAGGATGAAGGATGAAGGGATCCTTTCCCCCCTTCCGCCTTCCGCCTTCCGCCTTCCGCCTTCCGAACCAGCGGCATCGCCGCCAATCCCTTGACGCCCGCTCCGCGCAGGAGCTGCAGCAGCACCGTTTCCGCCTGATCGTCCTGATTGTGGGCGAGCGCGACGTAGTCTGCGCGCACTCGCCGGAACGCGTCATAGCGCGCTGCGCGCGCGGCGGCTTCCAAACTGTTGCCCCGTGGCACCGTCACCTTCACGGCGCGCAGCGCGATGCCGCGGGCGCGGCACAACCTGCGGCAGAACGCCGCCCACTGCCGCGCGTTGCGACTGAGCTGATGATTGACGTGAAGCGCGGCGAGCCTGAATCGCCGCCGCCTCGCAAGGCGGGAGAGGATGTCGAGCAGCACGACGGAATCAACGCCACCGCTCAGTCCGATGACCAGCCGGTCTCCGGTTTTGACGATGTCCTTGATATTGCCGGCAACGCGGGAAACAAGATTAGAAACCATCACAGACGGCGGTAACCCGAGTAAACGGTAAACGGTAAGCGGGACAAAGCCCGGTCGCGGAGCGTTTTTCTGTTCACTGTTCACCGCTCACCGCTCACTGCTTACTGCTCACTTGGTCTCGACTTCCTTGAACTTGCCATAAGCGATCAGTTTGTCGAACCGCGCCTGAAGCAGCTCGTCGATGGGCCTGTCGCGCAACTGCCGCCAAGTGTCCTGCAACGCCTTCTTGAGATTCTGCAGCATCACATCGTGGTCGCGGTGCGCGCCGCCCACCGGCTCGCTGACGATCTTGTCGATGAGTCCCAGCGCCTTCAGCCGGGTGGCGGTAATGCCGAGCGTTTCCGCCGCCTCCGCCGCGTAATCGGCGCTCTTCCAAAGGATGGATGCACAGCCTTCAGGCGAGATGACCGAGTAGGTCGCGTACTGCAGTATCAGCAGCATGTCACCCACCGCAATCGCCAGCGCGCCGCCTGAACCGCCTTCGCCGATCACGGTGCAAATGATCGGCACCCGCAGTTCAGCCATCACATACAGATTGCGCCCGATCGCCTCCGACTGTCCGCGCTCTTCGGCGCCGACACCGGGATAGGCGCCCGGCGTGTCGACGAATGTAAACACCGGAAGGCCGAACTTCTCGGCGAGCTTCATCAACCGCAGCGCCTTGCGGTAGCCCTCGGGCTTGGGCATGCCGAAATTGCGGTAAATCTTCTCCTTGGTATCGCGCCCCTTCTGATGGCCGATCACCATGCAGGTCTCGCCGTTGAAGCGCGCGAGCCCGCCGACGGTCGCCGGGTCGTCGGAAAACGCACGATCGCCATGCAACTCCTCGAACCCGGTGAAAATGCCGTTGACGTAGTCGAGCGTATACGGGCGCTGCGGGTGGCGTGCGACTTGTGCGATCTGCCACGCCGTGAGTTTGCCGTAGATTTCCTTGGTCAGCGCCTGGCTTTTCTTCTGCAGCCGCGCGATCTCCTCCGAGATATCGAGCGCCGAATCGTCCTGCACGTAGCGCAGTTCGTCGATCTTCGCCTCCAACTCGGCGATCGGCTGCTCGAAATCGAGAAATGTCGTTTTCATGACTGGCTAATAATACAGCAGAACCCCATCAGCCACAGAGAACACGGAGGACACAGAGAAAGACCGAATGAAACCGCCGATAATCCAATGACAGTTCGTAATGAATGACTTCCTGAGAGTTGGGTTTGTAAACAACTACGTCGAGTTCACCAACCCAGCCGCCGTGGGGTAGCCGACCGACTTTCACGTTGTTCTTGACGACACACCCTTTCCAGTCGTTGAACTGGCAAATCAGTTTCGCCAAATGGTTCGCCATAAGTGCCCTCGCGGTGTGTGTCTGGACTCGATTCGCGTTTGATCTTAACCACGTTTGTCTGCGTTCATCTGCGGTTCCATTCTTGTTTTTTGGTTCTCTCAGCGTCATGCCAGTTCAATTTTCGTTTATGCTTTTTCTCCGTGTTCTCTGTGTTCTCTGTGGCTAATACCAGGCAACATCCGCGCCGCGCGGGTCGCCCGCCGCCTGCGCGAGCCCGGTCCGTTTCGATTTGAACACGACCTGCATATTGCCCCACCTGCGATTTGCGGCGTGGATCGCATGACCTTTCGCCGCGAGCTCCGCACGCCATTCCTGGGAAAAACCCTCGGGTTCGATTTCGATGCGGTCGGGCCAATATTGATGATGGTAACGCGGCATATCGAGGAGTCGCCGCAGGTCGACGTGCGGCGCTCGCAAATATTCGAGGACTATCAGCAGCACCTGGCTCACGATGCGCGAGCCGCCAGGCGTGCCGAGAATCAATACACCCCGGTCGTCTTCGATGAAGGTCGGCGTCATGCTCGACAGCGGCCGCTTGCCCGGCGCCATGCCGTTGGCTGCGCCGCCGCGCAGGCGAAACGCGTTCGGCACGTCCTCACGCAGCGAGAAATCATCCATTTCGTTGTTGAGCAGCACGCCGGTGTCGCCGGCCACTACACCGGCTCCGAACAATAGGTTGATGGTGAGGGTAGCGGCAACGCGGTTGCCCGCGGCGTCGATCACGGAAAAATGCGTGGTATTGCCGCTCTCGCTCCGCGCCGATTGCTCGTCGGACAATGCCTCGCTCTTCGTCGCGGCCTTGGGATCGATAGTGGCAGCGCGCCGTCTCAGGTATTCTTTATCCAGAAGTTTCACCAACGGCACCTGTACGAAGTCGCTGTCGCCCAGATAAAGCGCCCGGTCCTGGAATACGCGCCGCAGCGCTTCGATCACGAGGTGCGCAGTCTCGACATCGCTCACCGCACGCAGCGGGAACCGTTCGAGCATTGCGAGGCTCTGTGCGAGCGCCACGCCGCCGGCCGAGGGCATTGCCGCTGATGTAATGGTCGCCCCGCGATAGGTGAAACAGAGCGCCGGACGTTCGACGATTTTGTAGCTTTCGAGATCGGCAAGCCGCCAGACGCCTCCCGCGGCATTGACTGCGGCCACCAGCGTCCGTGCAACGCGCCCGGAGTAAAATCCGCCGGCGCCCTCGCGCGCCAGCAGTTCGAGCGTCGCCGCCAGCTCCGGCTGGCGCAATATGTATCCGGGCCGCGGCGCCTGGCTGCCGTCGAGAAAAATCCTGGCGGTGCCCACGCCGCTCTGTAGAAAACGTTCCCGCAGCTTGGCGATGCGCGCGTAGCGCGGATCGACCTTGAAGCCGTCGCGCGCGTGTCGAACCGCCGGCGCCAGCGACTCCTTGAGCGGCAGCCGGCCATAGCGGTGCGCGACGTGCGCCAGAGCGGCGGGCACGCCGGGAATCGCCGCCGCCCGGCCGCCCTGGGTGGTCGCACCCTTGATCGGATTGCGGTCACGGTCGAAATAAAGTTCCCGGACCACTCCTGACGGTGCGGTCTCGCGAGCATCCACCATGACCTCGTAGCCGTCGGCAGCGCGATGCAGCAGCCAGAATCCGCCGCCGCCGAGCCCGGAAGAGTACGGTTCGACCACCGCCAGCGCGGCCGCAACCGCAACGGCCGCATCGAAGGCATTGCCGCCGCGCTTGAGGATTTCGTACCCCGCAGCAGTCGCCAGCGGATGGGCCGACGCAATCGCTGCCCCCCGCAAATCCGATCCGCCCGGAGCCGCCAGGCCCCCCTTCGCGGTCGCGGACGCCACCGCGAGCAAGCACGTTGAGAAAAGCAAGACGAACAACAGACGGCGGCGGCTCATTGTTCACCGTTCACTGTTCAGCGGTCACTGTTCTCTGGCAGCAGTCCCGAATATATCGAATAGGCAGGATCAAGTGACCGAATAATTGAGTAATTGAAATGCGGCGGGCGCCACTTGATCACCTGGCCACTCAATCACTTCAAAACCAAGCGCTCGGGCTGACGCGCGCTCTTAAGTTGTGCGCATCACAAATCCACGTCCGGTTCGCATCAGCCGCCGTTTTCTGCCAGCCTGCGAATTTCCCTCGCCACCGCCTGCGTCACTTCCCTCGTGTTGGAATCTCCGCCGAGATCGGGGGTCTTGATGCCCGCTTCGAGCACGTTCGTCATCGCCTTCACTACCAGATCGTGCGCCCCGGCAAATCCCAGGTGTTCAAGCATCAGCGCGCCACTCCAAACCTGGCCCAACGGGTTGGCGATGCCGCGGCCCACGATGTCCGGCGCCGAGCCGTGCACCGGCTCGAAGCATGAAGGATACTGCTTCTCGGGGTTGATGTTGGCGGAAGCTCCTATGCCGATCGACCCGGCGATGGCAGCGCCGAGATCGGTCAGGATATCGCCGAAGAGATTGCTGCCGACGACGACCCCGAAGTTCTGCGGGTGAGTGACGAAGCGCGCGGCAAGCGCATCGATATGCATCTGGTCGGCCGCGATCTTCGGGTGCTCCTTGGCGATTTTCCAGAACACCTCGTCCCAGAACGGCATGCTGAAAATAATGCCGTTCGACTTGGTGGCGGACGTCACTTTCTTCTTGCGTTTCTTGCGCGCGAGCTCGAATGCATATCGAATGATGCGCTCAGTGCCGCGACGGGTGAAGACGTTCAACTGCGTGACGACTTCATGCGGAGTATCGCTGTAGATGCGTCCGCCCATGCTGGAGTATTCGCCTTCGTTGTTCTCGCGCACGACGATGAAATCGATGTCCTGCGGTGCGCGGCCGGCAAGCGGCGAGCGCACGCCGGGCAGCAGCCTAACCGGTCGCACGCAGGCGTACTGCTGGAAGCCGCGCCGGATCGGAATCAGCAATCCCCACAGCGAGATGTGGTCAGGCACGCCCGGGAAACCGACCGCCCCGAGAAAAATTGCATCGAAATCGGCGAGCCGCCCGAGCCCGTCGTCGGGCATCATCTTGCCGTGCTTCAGATAGTACTGGCAGCTCCACGGGAAGGTCTTGTACCTGAACCGGAACCCGCCGTGCACCTGCGCGGCGATGTCGAGAATCTTCTGTCCGGCCGGCACGACTTCGGCGCCGATGCCGTCACCGGGGATCAATGCGATGTCGAATTGCTTCATAATCTCTCCTGGCAGCCTGTCGGACCGATCAGGAATTTGTCGGGGCTAACTTCGATAAACTCCTGGGGAGCTTGTTATGGGTGATGAGTAATGGGGAATCGGTCAGTTGTCAGTTGCCGGTTGTCAGCACTCAATCCTCAGCACTCATCACTCATCAGAGGCGGTACATCGATCGTCGATCGCGCGAGAAATTGATCACTTCTTGCGGGCGCTCGATGCGGCTGCGTCCGAGCATGATCTGGCCCGAGCTGTCGAGCAGCAGTTCGCTGCGCAGGACGTGCACCTCTTCCCCGCTTTCGAGCGAAACGAAGGTGCCGTTGATGCTGTGATCGATGAGGTAAAAGTTCGTGCGCATCAGCTTGATGGTCAGGTGCTTGCGCGAGGCGAATTTGTCGCTCACCACGAGGTCACAGTCCTTCGCGCGGCCGATCGTAGCGCTGGTCCGCCACTGGTCAATGCGCGCCCGCTCTTCGTGAAGCGTCACCAGCAGACTTCCCGTGTCGCCCGGAATCAGCTTCTTGGAGAGGAGGTTGACGTCGGTGAGATCGAGATTGTCGGCACGCCAAAGCACCTGATACACCGTCGACTCCTCAGCGCTGCCTTTGAGGACGGCGCGAAAGACCGGCCGCACGCACGACTTGAGCGCCGCCGACAGGCATTTCTCGGTCGTTTCGGTGGTCAGGATCTGCTCGGGGGTCGCCACCGCTGTCAGATAGGCCGCGACATTGACCGCATCGCCGAAAACGTCTTCGTCCTCGACCAGCACCGAACCGTAATGCAGCCCGACATGAATCATGACCGGGGGGTCGCCGGACCTGTTCGAGGTGACAAGCGCCTGCATTTCGCTCGCCGCGAGCACTGCGAGATCGGTGCTCGGGAAGACGCACATCACTTCGTCGCCGATCGTCTTCACCACGCGCCCGTCGTAGCGCGGCAGCACGCTGGTGACCGCCGACAGGCAGGCGTTGACAACGTTGCGCGCGGCCCCGTCGCCGAGGGTGTTGTAGAGGCCGGTGCTGTCGCAGATGTCCGCGAACAGCACCGCCATCGTTTTGACCTGCCGCGCCATAAGTTGCTATGGATGATAGCGGGGAATGGGAGCGCGACACAAGCCGCAAGCCTTGGTGCTACGATCGATCCGGCGTCTGGCGGCAGATTGCCTGCCGCCAGGTGCAAAAGCACCCGCCTACATCATATTCACGAACCACCCATCACGGAGATGTCGGGATGTGCAACGCGAACCCCAGCAATCTCACGCCACTCCGGCGGGGCCGCCGGGTTCTTCAAGCTCCGAAAAGCGCACCGGCAGAACATCCCGTGCGGCCAGCTTTCCGCTTGTCGATTTTTCGACCAGCGTCAACGCCTGCTTCTCCGGAATGCCGGTCGGGATCACCATGCGGCCGCCGGGCTTGAGCTGGCCGAGCAGCGGCGGCGGGATCAGCTCGCACGCCGCCGTCACCATGATTTTGTCGTAGGGAGCACGCTCCGACCAGCCGTAGTAGCCGTTCGCCACCCGCACTTCCACATTGGCGTAGCCCAGGCGGCGCAGCCGTTTTCCCGCGCCCAGGGCGAGCTCCTCGATGATATCGACGCTGTACACCTGCCGCACGAGTTCCGCCAGAATCGCCGCCTGGTAGCCGGCGCCCGCGCCGATTTCCAGCACGACATCCTGTTCGTCGAGCTCCAGCAGATCGGTCATCAGCGCCACGATGTACGGCTGCGAAATGGTCTTGTCGTAGCCAATCGGCAGCGGCCGGTTGAGGTAGGCATAGGGCTGCAGTTCGACCGGCACGAATTCGTGCCGCGGCACCTTGCCGACGACCCTTATCACCCGCTCGTCAAACGCGGACCGGCCGGTATGCGTAGCGGTCAGCGTCGCCTCGGCGACGATTTCCTCGACCATCTCGGCGCGCAGGTTCTCAAAAATATCATTGTCCATGGAATGGATGACTATACGGCAAGCTGAAAATTCCCGCTGGGTTAAAATGATTGCGCAAAATGCCGGCGACGGAAAGTCCCGCAGCAAAAGCCGCCGCATGATAATACCCCACCCCCGACGATGAACGCCAAAGCCGAATTGAGGCATCCGCAGCACCGCTGGAACCTCACGCCCAGGGAAGCGGCCGCTCTCCAGGACGAATTGCGCTCCAAAGTGGTGTTGCAGGACGATTTGGGCGCGGTACGCCTCGTGGCAGGCACCGACGTGGGCTTTGAGCGCGGCGGGACGGTGACGCGGGCGGCGGCCGCGGTGCTGACCTACCCGGACCTGGAGTTCGCCGATTACGCCATCGCGCGTTTGCCCACGCGCTTCCCCTACGTGCCCGGCCTGCTCTCCTTCCGCGAGGCGCCCGCGGTGCTGGCCGCGCTCGACCGTCTGCGCCTGCGTCCCGATCTCATCCTATGCGACGGCCAGGGCTTCGCCCACCCGCGCCGCTGCGGCCTCGCCAGCCACATCGGAATCCTCGCCGGGACCCCGACGATCGGCGCCGCCAAGAGCCGGCTGCTCGGCGAATATGAGGAACCCCCGCAACGGCGCGGCGCATGGCGGCCCCTCACCCACAACGGAGAAACCATCGGCGCGGTGCTGCGCACCCAGGCGAACGTCAAGCCGATTTTTGTCTCGTGCGGGCACCGCGTCAGCCTCGCCACCGCTGTGAACTACGTCATCGCCTGCGTCACCAGGTATCGCCTGCCGGAGACCACGCGCTGGGCGCATCGCCTCGCTTCGGGCCCGCTGGACCGATTCGACAATTTACCCGCCGCAAGTCACAATCGACGTAACACAGGACACAGGAGCAGGAAATGACCACGCAACAGGACACCAAGAACCTGGCGCTGTTCTGCGATTTCGAGAACGTCGCCCTTGGCGTGCGCGACGCCAAGTACGCGAAGTTCGACGTGAAGAAGGTCCTCGAGCGGCTGCTGCTCAAGGGCAATATCGTGGTGAAAAAAGCGTATTGCGACTGGGAGCGCTACAAGGAGTTCAAGGCCGGAATGCACGAGGCCGCATTCGAGCTGATCGAAATCCCGCATGTGCGCCAGTCGGGCAAGAATTCCGCGGACATCCGCATGGTGGTGGACGCGCTCGACCTCTGCTATACGAAGTCTCACGTCGACACCTTCGTGATCATCAGCGGCGATTCGGACTTCTCGCCGCTGGTGAGCAAGCTGCGCGAGAACAACAAGACGGTGATCGGCGTCGGGGTCAAACAGTCCTCGTCCGACCTTCTGATCGCCAACTGCGATGAGTTCATCTATTACGACGATCTGGTGCGCGAAAAAGCCAAGAAGCAGGGGAAGAAGAAGGCCGCCGCGCCTGCCGTCGGCCACGCTGCAAGGACGCCGCAGCCGGAAAGCGACAAGAAACAGGAAGCGCTGGACCTGGTCATGGAGACGGTGGAAGCGCTGTTTGCCGAACGCGGCGCCGAGGAGAAAATCTGGGGCTCGATGGTCAAGCAGGCGCTGAAACGCCGCAAACCCGGCTTCAACGAGTCCTACTACGGCTTCCGTTCGTTCGGGAAACTCCTCGATGAGGCCGAGGCGCGTAAGCTCCTCGCGCTCGAACCCGACGAAAAGTCCGGCGGCGTGATCATCAAGAGTTTCAATCCCGATTATTGAACGTCCTCACCTCGCGGCGGTCATATCCCCGAATCGCTTTCAGGGAAATTGCATGAACGACCCTCGTCCTCGCGTACTTGTCTACATGTCTCGGCAGAGCACGTGGCTGGAGCGGGTGCTGTTCGCCCTCGGCGGCGTGGCAGTACTGGTGATCGGGTTCTTCTTCCTGACCGTGGCGCTCGTTGTGGGCGCGTTTCTCGCCGCGGCCATTCTCGCGCGCTGGTGGTGGATTGCGCGCAAGCTCAAACGCCAGCGCAAGCAGGAAATTCTCGAAGGCGAGTATGAAATCGTCGAGCGTTCCGAATTGGAGCAAAGCCGCTCCCCCACGAGAAGTGATTCAGGTGGGCCTTGACCACCGACCAAGATTCACTACACCCGCCAGGCATGCAGCCCACCTAACGGGCGGCGAGTCACGTGCCACAGCTCCCGACTCGCGATCTCACGTTCACACGCCCTCACGATCTCCCCCCCTTACGACCTCACGGCCTTATCCTGCGCCCGCTCGTCGAAGCGCGCGACGTTGACGATGATGCGTTCATGCGTGCCTTCGCCGATCAGCTCCTTTTCGTCTTCTGCCGACACGCGAAAAGTGAGCCGCCGGCCGTCCACCTTGATCAATTCGGCGCGCGCGATGACCCGCATGCCGACCGGCGTTGCCGCGGTGTGGGTGATATCGAGCCGAATCCCGACTGTCTGGTGACCTTCCGGCAGCAGGCCCTCGACCGCATGGAGCGCGGCTTCTTCCATCAGGGTTACCATCACCGGCGTCGCAAGCACCTTGATCCTGCCGCTCCCGATATGCGGCGCGGTGTCGCGCGTGCCCACGACGATTTCCGCGCTGCCTTCCAAACCGGGTCTGAGTCCGGTGACATTCATCGACATGTGTTATCAGCGTTGCCCGCCCAAGCGTCTTCACGAACCTGCATTAGGAGTTTGTCCGACCCAAGTCCGACAAACTCCTAGTATACTGGTTGTGCGTCGCCCACCACTGAAATCGGCACGAAAAATGCGCATTCTATTGCTATGCTCGATGATCGCCCTCGCCGCACCCGCTTGGGGCGTGAATTGGCGGCCGTTGCCCTCACCAGCCGAATACAAGGCGATGGTTGATCTGGACTCGGTCAAACCACAGAAGAAGTGGGCGAGTTTCACCCTTCGCCGCGCTTATGCCCATGCTCAGGCCGATCCCATCGGCAATGAGTATTTCAGCACGCGTCTTATACTAATTGCAGACTGCAATGATGGAACGGCGGTGACTGCCGTGACCCAGTATTACGGGGCCGATCGCAAACTGACTCACCGGGACGTCCAGCAGAAAATATCGAGGTCAGAGTTTGCGCCACCCGAGTCCGGTTCCGACATGGCAGAAGCTGTGAAGCTGGCCTGCCAACGCCTCGCCGCCCGCAGAAGTTCGAGCGGCTCCGGCATTGTCATCAGCCGCGACGGTTACATCCTGACCAATCAGCATGTGGTCCGACAATGCGAGTCGTACGAAGTGATTGACGACGCCAATCGCAGGCTGAAGGCGGCGCTCCAGGCCGTCGACGTCGCTAAGGATTTGGCGTTGCTGACCGTCAAGGAACAGTTTCCGTCTGCGGCGCCGGTGCGTAAGGACGCGGCGCCCAAGCTCGGCGAGGCTGTGACCGTCGTCGGTTATCCGCTCGTCGCGGTTCTAGGGACACGGCCGACCGTAGGCTTTGGCCACATCAGCTCGACCGTGGGCGTCAGAGGCAAGCCTACCCACATGCAGATCTCCGTCCCCGTCCAGCGCGGCAATAGCGGAGGCCCGGTACTGGACCAGGCCGGGAACGTGATTGGCGTCGTCGTTTCCAAGCTCGACGCGCTCAAGGTCGCCCAACGCATGGGCGACCTGCCGCAGAACGTGAACTTCGCGATCAAGGGGGAGGTCGTCCGGTCGTTTCTAGAAGCGCAGAACGTCGATTTCACGGCCTCGGACGCCGCTGCGAAGCTGGAAAACACCGAAATCGCGAGCCGCGGCGCGGCGGTCACCGTGCGCGTGCGGTGCATTCGCGAACCGCCCACGGTCCCGGTGTCATCACCCTCCGCACAGTAGGGCGG
>MERG01000065.1:19027-19240 GCA_001771985.1 Betaproteobacteria bacterium RIFCSPLOWO2_12_FULL_62_13
TTTAGCCGCAAGAGGGCGGGTTAGCCGACGCGCAGCATAATCCGGCGATGGCGCTTCGCGACCCACGAATCACAATCCACAAACGACGACCGACGAAGAAGCAATGACCAGTCACCAATCACTGGTTCTGAGCACGATCCACGAACCAGCACCACAGCGAGTCGCACAGCGCCGGTCGTTGCGCTATGCACCATTCCTGGCGCACCAAAGAAA
>MERG01000066.1 GCA_001771985.1 Betaproteobacteria bacterium RIFCSPLOWO2_12_FULL_62_13
TCATAAAAACGCCGTTTGATCAAATTCCCTGTGCAGGAACTTCATGGCGGAAAAGCTTGCCCGAAACGGGAAGACATTCACAAACAGCAGCAGGAGAATAGGGTCGGCCTTCAAGGCCTCTGGAACATCTGCCGCGGCATGCTCTCTGCAGATTTCCTGAAGCTCGCTCCACTGAACCGTTGGAGGATATATCTGCGTCTCATTCGTGGCAGCGTCGCCGGTGCGGTACAGGCCGAACTGCCACGGCTGATCCGGCACGACACGCTCATGGCTTAACTTTGTGAAATCAGGCCAAAGCTGTTGGCACATTGGCTTCAGGTTTGAGCGCACAAGGCACATCATCAGGCTCTCGCAGAAATAGCTGGCACCCTCGAAACCGTCGCCCTCGAACGGGTCCTGACATCCAAGAAACTGCCTGTATTGATGTTGAACCACCTCCTCCGCGTCGTAGTATGGGGATGCGAGGGGTTCTCCTCCTCCTGCTCCCGTCTTGTTTTGCAGCAGCGCCGCTAACACCGTCGCAATCATCATGTCATGGTTTACTGATCCCGCGATTTTCTTGCTATACCAGATGAAGGTCAGGAAATTCGGGATCGCACCTTCCCCCCAAAGCCATTTCTGGGGGAGATTCGCGGAGATTAGTTTTTCGACAATTGACTTGTGATGGGGGCGTTTCCATATTTCCGCCTCTGACCACATCCAGTAGATGGCCATGAGCGCGGACATCAACAGCACCCGCGGACGATAGAATGCAAATTCGCTGTAGGGATCGCCCTCAATCTGAATCTTTCGCTCCGACGCTTCTTCGCAGAGCTGCCCGAGAAGATCGTAAATCCCGTCTCGCGCTGTCAGGACTGCCTCTTTGCAGTGCTTCAAATAGTCAACGCCATTCTTCTCGCAGGCGGCTATGCTGTAGGTTATGAACATGGTCCACGCAGTGATTTCCGCGAAGTGGTTTTTGCGGCGCGAGAACGAGTGAAGCGCAACGGCTGTCATGACGGCTGCGCTCGTAACCCGCCGGCTCAATTCCTGACTCTTAACTTCTTTGTCGAAGCACAACGTATGGCGCAACAGAGGATCAAGAATTTGCGCGGGGAACATCTCGTCGCCTCTAAAGTTGAGAAGCTTCACGAGATTTCCAAAGTCCTCCATCTCGGAGGGCCACAGCGCCAGTCCTAGGTCTTTCGACCACGCGAGCAGCGTACCTCGCGTGATCATTTTGATCTGTTCGGATGGATGCCCGCGTGCGACGAGACTTGCGTTCAAGAGCTGTATCTGTTGAGAAACTAGCTCGCTAACCTCGCCGTTGGTGACCAGGTAACAGGCGTCAGGAACCTTACCCTCATAGCCGGGGATGCCGAGTGCAAGGGTCGCGAGTTGCTCAAGCTGGCTCCGGATTTCATCGAATTGATGAGGCGTCAAGGTCGCGCTGGGATTGCCTTTCAGTTGGTAGCCGACGAGCTTGCCTTCAGGTGAGACGGCGATAACATCCTTGCCGAACTCCTGCGGGGTATGCTTTGTATTATGGACAATGCGGAATCGCTGCCCGGTAAGCATCTGGCAGAAGCAGCGCTGATAGCTCCGTTCGCTGGCGCTATCCAACCAGTTTTCGATCAGCCTCTCTAGCACGCCACTCTTCTTTCTTTCTTGTCATCAATTCGTCGTACCGCTTTTGCAGCTCGGGATTGCTCTTACATTCCTCGTCCGCGGCTTTCAGCCGTTCCGGATTGAATAGTCCCCCGAACACATGTAATTCGTGAGGGCGACCATCGGGATAAAATTCCAGTTGGATCGTTTCCAGCATTTCGAGAATAAGCTCGGCGTCGAGCTTCTTTCCCCTGGCATCGACGTTCTGGCTCTCCGGTATGTCCTCATTCATCCGCTCTAGAACGAAACCCGTCTGCTTGCGCACCATGTCGAGAATCATCTCGTCGAACTTTGCGATGGTCCTCTCAAATGTCAGGTCCGGTATTTCATCGAGCTTTATCTCCATCATACTGGAGAGCTGCTGCGTCTTCGTGTTCGATTCCGACGCATCGGCGCGCATGACCTTCATACCTCGACCTTCATGCAGATAGTGCGTTTTGACGTCAGCAAACGCCGATATAGCGCGGGCTTTTTGCCGGGCGTATGTCTGGAAAAATCGGCTTAACAGCCTTTTGGTGTCTGAATAATCAGGCAGCATTATCTGTTTTCTTTCTCTCCGTATCTTATATTGCCGTACCGCTGCAGGCTAACCAGGAACGATCTGTATTAGTAAAGAGTATTGTGCGCCCCTGCCGCTTCGATGTCATGCCCCCAAAGAATAGCGTTCGTGATCCGCACCTGGTCAGTCCAATTTTTGCGAGAGCGGACGCTCAAATCGGAAGCGCCGATTACCTCGTCATTAGATGGCCAGCGACCGGAATGGCCGAGGAGCAGACGGTCCAGCAATCACGCCGACCGTCTCAAAGGGGTCGGTTTGCGACCATCGCCTGACGGTCGCTGACCGGCCAAAAGTTGCTGGTCGCACGGTTCAGCAGGTTGGCCCCGGTATGCCAGCCACTGACCTATCACCCAACATCGCCTGAGAATGCCTCGAAACACCCGAGGCGCGGGATAGCGCTTGCTACGCTCCGGAGGTGGGATTAGATTGCTCGGTAATTCACGGCGGGTCCCGCTCATGACCTACGCGGATCGCGGTCGTCTGCCGGGAAGGAGGAAGCCAGCGTGAACATAAGGCGCGATATGCGCAGTCCGCGGCCTCGTCCGTGCCTGTTCCCGGCGCCCCGGCTTGGCACGGCGGGATCGCAGCCGGATTGAATTTCCTATTATTTCACGCTCAGGATGAACGGGTGGGGGCGTTCATCCTTCGACTGCGTGACCGCGTCACGCTCTCAAGAAACGAAGCCTCACCCGCGCGGCCCGCAGGCGCCCCGCCGCTCACGCTGAACCGGCTTTACTCGAGCTTGATGTTGCCCTTCTTGACTACCCTGGTCCAGTTCGCGATCTCGGCCGCCACGAACGGCCGGAACTCGACCGGCCCCTGGTAGTTGGGCTCGACGCCCTGGCCGGCAAACGCCTTGTTCACCTCGTCCAGGGTAAGCACGCTCTTCAGTTCCGCATCCAGCCTCCCGACCACGGCAGCCGGGGTGCCGGCGGGCGCGAGCACGCCCCACCAGACGGTGGCGTCGTAGCCTTTCACGCCCGTCTCGTCGAGCGTCGGCACGTCGGGCAGGAACACGGTGCGCTTGGACGCGCTCGTGGCGAGCGCGTGCAGCTTGCCGGAAATGATGTGCGGCCGCACTGCGGGCAGCGAGATCATGGTGCCGTGGCTGTGGCCGCCGAGCAGGTCGATCACCTGCTGGTTGCCGCCCTTGAAGTGCACGACATTGAAGTTGATGTCGGCCATCATCTTGAACAGCTCCATGAACATGTGCGCGGTCGAGCCGGCCCCCGCCGTTCCGAAAAACATCTTGCCGGGATTCTGCTTTGCATACGCGATGAATTCCTTCAGCGTCCTGGCGGGAACGGCCGGCGTCACCACCAGCACGAAGGAGCCCTTGCCCACGCGCGCAACCGGCGTGAACGACTTGATGGGGTCGTAGGGCAGCTTCCGCAGCGCGGGCTGCATGGTGAACGACGCCGGGACGAAACCCAGGGTATAACCGTCAGGCGCGCCCCGCGCCACCAGTTCGGTGCCGATCACGCCGCCTGCGCCCGTGCGGTTGTCCACCACGATCTGCCGGCCGAGGCGTTCCGAGAGGCGGATAGCGATGAGCCGCCCCACCACGTCGGCGCCGCCGCCCGCAGCGAACGGAATGATGAGCCGGATCGGCCTGGCAGGGTACGCATCCTGCGCCAGGGCTGAGGCGGGCGCAGCCAGCGCCGCCAGCGGCAGAAGCATGGCGAGAGTTCTGGAAAGCATGACTGTTTTCATGGTCTACTTTTCGATCGCTGTACCTATTGCAGAGCGTGGCGGTCCGCTGCAGGGGTCCGTCCGCGGGACCTCGAGAGAACGGGAAAACGGACGACGCGGCTCGGAGTACGCGGTCACACCAGACTGAAACGTATCATAGTCCGGATCGACGTCGGCGTAGAACTTCCGGTTATTCTTGCCGAGGCTGATGTGTATGCTTTCCGGTATGTCGCCGTACGGCACTCGGCCGCGCTCCCGGATGAAGCGCTCCACGTCCAACTTGCAAATGAAAGGCATTCATATGTTGCTCGAGGACAAAATTGCGGTGATCGCCGGAGACGCCTACGGTGTGGGGCAGGCGACGGCGCTGCTCTTCATGCGCGAAGGCGCAAAGGTTGTTCTGATCGACGACCAGGCGGGTTCCCCGCAGTCGACGTCGCTGCAGATCGGCGCACAGGAGGTGCCTTTCATCCATGCCGACGTCACCGACTCGGCCCAGGTGCAAGCGGCCGCGCAGGCCTGTGAAAGCCGGCTCGCCAAAGTCCATGTGCTCTTCAACGTGGCGGGACGCAACCCGATCCGCCAGTCTTTTCAAGACACGACCGAGGAAACCTGGGCCGCCATGCTGGACCGCAACCTCACTTCGGTCTTCCTGTGCTCCAAATACTTCTTGCCGTTGATGAGGCGCGCCGGGGCCGGTGCAATCATCAATCACGCGTCCATTGACGCCATGCTCGGCAACCCGGGCATAGCGGGCTATTCCGCGGCCAAGGGCGGTGTGCTGCCGCTCACGCGCGTGATGGCCCACGACCTTGCCGAACTCAACATACGCGTGAACAGCATTTCCACGGGTGGCATACGCAGGCCGAACGCACCGCTGTCGGGCGGGGATCAAGCGCGCATGGCCGTTACCCCGGCCGGCCGCATGGGCACGGCGGAGGATGTCGCGAAGGTCGCGTTGTTTCTGGCATCGGACCTGGCGTCGTATGTGAACGGCGCCAATATCGTGGTGGATGGCGGGCGCACGGCAACGACGCACGGGTGCTATGAGGATGGGAGGTGACGGACAGGCGTTGATCCTTCGATTGAGTGATCGCGTCACGCTCTCAAGAAACAGCGCCAGCAGGTGTGTCATTGCGAGAAACACCGTGACGAAGCAGTCTCGTTATAAACGGAACACGTGTGCCACGAGATCGCCACGTCGCCGCGCTCCTCGCGATGACGGTTTCTCGCGCGAAAGCCGCCTGGGCGCGGCTGATCCGCAAAGTCTACGAGGCCGATCCGCTGGAGTGCCGCGGGTTCAACGTCCCCGAAATGATATCTTGCGAAGCGCCGCTTTGAAGAAACGCGAACGGCAGCAATGGGTCGCTTGCCGTCGTTCGCGGCCAGTTCTTGCACTCTCCCGCCCTCCCCGCTCAACCGGGCTTCTGCAGTCAGTTATCGTTGCTGCTCTCAAGATCAGCCAGGAACTAGCCTTTCTTCGGCGACCAGCCATAGGCTTTGGCGCAGGCGCTGCCCATCAGCATCGGCCGTTCACTGTCGCTCAGGCGGTTGGTCAGGCGGAAGGGCTCGAGGGCCTGTTCATAGTTGACGACCGCGAAGGCGTGGGTCCTCGCCCAAGGCTGCGGCGGGGCGGGCGTGACGATCACGGCGCCGGCTTTCTGGCGAGTCCCAGTTCAGCCATGACCGCGCTCATGGCGGCATAGTCGCCGTCGAGATCCTTGCGAAACTGCCCGCTGGTCGCGAAATCGTCGGACCACCAACTCCTACATCCGTTGCACCGCCATCTTCAGCCCGGCGGCTTTCAGTATCGCGTGGAGCGTCGAAAATCGCGGATTCCCGCCGGCGGAAAGCGCCCGGTACAGGCTCTCCCTTGGCACCCCGGCCGCCTTGGCCACTTTGGCCATCCCCTGCGCCTCGGCTACTGTTCTTAGCGCAGCGAGATACACACGAGGATCGTCATCTTCCGCAGCGGCGTTCAGGTATTCCGCCGCAAGCGCGGGGTCCCCTCGCAGCTCCTCGATGAGCCGCTCACGGTGCGACACGCTCAGTTCTTTGGCCGCTGCGCGCCCTTTTTTCGGCTTACGTATTCTCGCCATAAGTCCACCGCCCTCTTGATATCCGCGTCCTGCCTGCGCTTGTCGCCACCGCAAAGCAGAACCACCACTGTCTGCCCGTCGCGGCCGAAATAGACCCGGTATCCGGGGCCCCAATCGATCCGCATTTCGCTCACGCCATCGCGCAGCGCCTTCACATCGCCGAAGTTTCCAGCCTCAAGCCGTTCGAGCCTCGCCAGGATGCGTGCTCGTGCACTCCGGTCGCGAAGTTCAGCCAGCCATTCCGTGAATGGCTCGGCGCCCCGAGCGTCCCTGTAGCGCCTTATCTCGAACGCCATACGATTGTATCGTATACGTTACACACACACAACCACAGCGCGGCCCAGGGGTGCGGCGAGGCGGGCGGCGTGCGCGACGATCACGGCGCCGGCTTCTTTATTTCGCGGAATCGCAACGACGCGCAGGCCGGCCGGCAGGTGCTAAGGATATGCCGCAAGGGGCGATGCGACGTCGCGAAACGTGTAGCGGTCCGAGACGACGACGTCGACGACGGTCGGGCGGCCGCACGAGAGTGCGTGCGTAAGCGCCCTTTGCAAGTCGCCAGGGCGTTCGACGCGGATGCCCTCGCAGCCCATGGCGCGGGCGATGGCGGCATGGTCGTAGTCGGCGAAATGCGACGCGATGGGCCGCGCGCCCTGACCATGCCGTACCCAGCCAAGCTGCGAGTTGTTGAGGACCACAACGGCGATCGGGATATCCTCGTCACGCGCGGTCATCAAGCCGTTCATCGCGATCGCGAAGCCGCCGTCGCCGCATACCGCAACCGCAGGGTGATCCCGGCGAACGAGTTTCGCCGTAAGCGCCGCGGGGATGGCGTAGCCCATGCCGCCGACCGCGGAAGGCTGCAGGTACTCCACGCCCGGCTTGGTCTGGAAGTGGTGCATCATGAACAGGCGATTCTCCCCGGCGTCACAGGTAATCGTGGCGCCCGACGGCACGGCGCGGTGCAACTCCTTGATCAACCGCTGTGGCAGCACCGGGGACTCGTCCGAGGAGGATTCGGAAACGTCGAAGCTCGCCTTGGTGCGATGCGCCTCGGCCACGCGTGCGGCGGCCGACTCATTGCGGCGCAGACCAGCACGTCGCGCGGCTTCGATGAACTGGTCAAGCACTGCACCCGCATCGCCGATCAGGCAATGCTCGGCTGGCATTGTCCAGGCTGCGTGTCGCGATTCAATGTCGACTTGAATCAGCGTCTGTCGCTGCGGGTCAAGCAGCCGCGGATTCTCATTTGCGGTGTCGCTGGGGCCGAGTTTGGTGCCGATCGCAAGCACCACATCAGCCTCGGCGACGATTACGTTCGCGGCCTCAAGGCCGAAATTGCCGAAGACCCCGAGCGCAAGCGGATGGGTTTCGGGAAACACGCCCTTGCCGGAAGCGGTGGTGGCCACGGGAAGGCCCAACAATTCGACCCACGCCAGGAGCCGCTCGCGCGCCTGACTCATACGCACGCCGTTTCCCGCGATGACCACCGCTCGTTCGGCCCGCCGCAGCGTCGCGAGCGCAGCATCGACCCGCGCCGCGCTGGCACCCTGGCGCTCACTCTGCAAGTACGCGCTCGTGCCATACAGTCGCGGCGTGGTATGCGGACCGACGCGGGCCGCAATCGCAGCGCTGTGGTAGAGCACGGCAACAGGACCCGGTTGACCGGATAGGGCGTGCTTGATCGCAAGCTGCGTGACTTGAACGGCAGCCGCAGGCTCACGTGCGACGAAAGTCTGCTTGGTATAGCCGGCGATCGTGTTGCGCGCATCCCAGGTACCGTAGTCGCCGCTGCCGGTCTGATACGGCGCATGGTGCGAGAAGTACGGACTGTCCGACAGATCGGAGAGCACCACGACCGGCGAGCCGGCGAGGCGAGCCTCTACGAGACCCATGCCTGCATTGGTGAGCATGAATGCTGCCTGCCCCATGCACACACCGGGCCGCCCTGTCAGCCTCCCGTAGACGTCGGCCATGACGGCAGCGAGGCCTTCCTCGCGCACCAGCACGCAACGGACTTTCTCGCTGTGGTCGTAGAGTGCATCGTATATCGGAAGCGTGCGGCCCCCGGGCATGCCAAACACGAAATCGACACCCGCCTCCTCGAGGACCCGCGCGATCGCCTCCGGGACCGATACTTCGTCGTCAATCAGCTGTCTTGCGGACATGCGCGCTCCTAAGAGTGCCTAACATAATGAGCCACGTGTGCGTTGCAGCCAGAACGGATTGATCACGCGAAGGGTGGCGCAGCTCATATCGCGAATATGAG
>MERG01000067.1:0-8998 GCA_001771985.1 Betaproteobacteria bacterium RIFCSPLOWO2_12_FULL_62_13
CCTCGGGAGAAGGGCGGGGATGAGGGACCGAGAGGGGAGGCTCGAGCTTCCCTTCTCCCTCCGGGAGAAGGGTCAGGGATGAGGGAACGGCGAGGGGAGATTTGTGGTGCACATGGGCTCTCACCCATTTGCACGAGACTCAACAGGAAGGATCATGGACTTTGAACTGACGGCGGAAGAGCGGGCGCTCGCGGAGACGGTCAAAGAGTTCGTCGACAACCGCGTCGAGCCGCGGATGGTGGAGATCGAGGCCACGAACCAGATTCCGGACGAGATTTTCGCGGAAGCTTCCGCGCTCGGGCTGTTCGGCATCAGCATTCCGGAGGATTACGGGGGCAGCGGGCTCAGCCGCTTTTCACGCACGCTGGTGCACCAGATGCTCGGCCGCAGCGGCTTCGGATTCGCCGGGGCGATAGCATCGCACACCGGCATCGGCTCGGACGGCCTGGTCTCAATCGGCACCGAGGAACAGAAGCGGCGCTATCTGCCGCGGATGGCGACCGGCGAACTGCGCGCGGCCTTCGCCATCACTGAACCCGAGGCCGGATCGGATGCGGGCGGCATCCGCACCAAAGCCCGCAAGCAAGGCGACCGCTATTATCTGAACGGGGTCAAACGCTTCATCAGCGGCGGCGCGCGCGCCGGTCTCATCACGGTGGTGGCGCGCACCAACAGTGAGCAGAAACCGAAGGAGTTGAGCGTTTTCCTGGTGGAGCCGTCCTTTCCGGGATTCCGCATCGGCGCGGTGTACGACACCATGGGCACGCGCGGCCAACCCATCGCCGAGCTCGTTTTCGAGGATTGCGAAGTGCCGGAGGAAAACAGGCTCGGCGAGGAAGGAAAAGGCTGGATCGCGGCGATGAAAATCCTGAACGATGCGCGGCCGCTGGTGGCCGGCCGCTGCGTCGGCGCCTGCGAGCGGCTGATCGAGATTTCGACCGACTACGCCAAGAACCGCAAGCAGTTCGGCCAGGCGATCGGCGAGTTCCAGGCGATCCAGTTCATGCTCGCGGACATGGCGACGCGAACGGAAGGCGCGCGGTGGTTGACGTACCACGCGGCCACGCTCGCCGATCAGGGCCGCGCGAAGCCGGAAATCATCTCGATGGCGAAGCTGTTTGCGTCCGAGGCGCTCGCGTTCGTCGCCGACAGCGCGATCCAGATCCAGGGCGGCTCGGGCTACGTTTCGGGCAACCCGGTCGGCCGTTTTTTCCGCGATGCGCGGGTGACGCGCATCTATGAGGGAACATCGGAAATCCAGCGGCTGATCATCGGCCGCGCGCTGCTGCGCAGATAAACCTGGAAAAAGCGAACCGCAAAGACGCCGTCCCCCCATCCCTGCCCCTTCCCCCGTGAAGGGGGAAGGGAAGCTCGAGCCTCCCCTCTCCCGTCGCCGGGAGAGAGGGGTCGGGGGTGAGGGCTGGGCGCAAAGGTTCGCAAAGACAATTGTTTGAAATGAATGGAAGAAGTCTCCGTTTGGGTGAACGGGCAGTTCACGCGATTCCCTTGCGTTGCTTCGCGTCTTGGCGCCCCCGGATCGAGTCCGGGGCAGGCTTGGCGGTTATGAACTGCCGGTTTTAGGATAGATGATCTCCGGCACAGCCTGGGGCTAATTTGGGGGCGACTAAAGGCGGCATATTTATTACTCCTTCCCCCTTGTTAGGATGAGTTAGGATGGGGGGCGACACGCACGTCAGAGACGTAGGTCGGGGTACGCGCAGCGTTCCCCGACATTCACTTGGTGTCAGGTAGCCGCTGATGCGGCAACCTGACCTACGCCGTCTCGGCACGAGCGGCTCCAGGAATTGTGCATCGAAGTAATGAGTCACGACACTAGGAGGCAGCAATATGGCATTCAAGGATATTCTGGTTGAAAAAAAGGGACGTATCGTCTGTCTGACGCTGAATCGCCCGGAAAGGATGAATTCCATTGGCGTTGAGACCGGCAACGAAATGCTGGAAGTGTTTCGGGAATACCGGGACAACCCCGATCTCTGGGTGATGATCATCACCGCCGCCGGAGACAAGTCATTCTGCAGCGGTATGTACGTAACCGAGGCGGCGCAGAAGACCGCGGAGAAAGGCAAGACCGAGGGCTACACGATTTTCAAGCCCTGGACCGACATGATGCAGTCGATCCGCAAGCCCTTCATTTGCGCCGTCAACGGCTATTGCATCGGCGGGGGCTGGCATCTTGTTGCCGACAGCGACATCGTGATCGCCTCGGACAATGCGCAGTTCTTCGACACCCACGTCAACATCGGTCTCATCAACGGCGTCGAGTCGGCGGGGCTCGCTTTCAAGATGCCGCTGGGAATCGTGATGCGCATGGTGATCGAGGGCCGGCACTTCCGGATCAATGCCCAGCAGGCGTATCAGTGGGGGCTGGTCTCGGAAGTCGTGCCGCGTGACAAGCTCATGAGCAAGGCCTGGGAAATCGCCATGCATATCGCCGAGGAAGCGGCGCCGCTCGCGGTGCAAGGCTCCAAGAAAGCCATCATGGGCGCGCTGGACCGGGGGCCGACCGAGGGAATCCCGTACACGTGGACGGTCCTGACCGACATCCAGGACACGGAAGACACCAAGGAAGGGTTCCGCTCCTTCGTGGAGAAGCGCAAGCCGAAGTTCACGGGGTGCTAGTGCCGTGAGTCATTATTTCGATGCACAATTCCTGGAGCCGCTCGTGCCGAGACGGCGTAGGTCAGGTTGCCGCATCAGTGGCTACCTGACCGAGGACTGAGGACTGAGTGCTGAGGACTGAGTGTTGAGAAGCGGATGTCGGGGAACGCTGCGCATACCCCGAGCTACGTCCAATGGCAGACCGGGTAGGTCAGGTTGCCGCATCAGCGGCTACCTGACACCAAGAGTAGAGGTCGGGGAACGCTGCGCGTACCGCGACCTACGTTCAATGGCAGCATGAAACACGGAGGAGGAATCGACTGATGAAAAGAAGACACGCATTGCTGCTGCTGGCGCTCGCCGCAGCCGTTCCGCTCGCAAACGCTCAAACGGGAAAATGGCCCGAAAAACCGGTACGGATAATTGTGCCGCTCTCGCCCGGTGGCAGCGTCGATACCATCGCGCGCATGGTCGCGACGCGGCTGGCGGACAAGTTCGGCCAGCATTTTGTCGTCGATAACCGCCCGGGCGCTGGCACCACGATCGGCGTCGCGATCACGGCGCGCGCCGAGCCGGATGGCTACACGATCATCATGTTGTCGCCGGCCTTCACCTCCAGCGCGGCCCTCTACAAGCTGCCGTACGATCCGAAAAAGGCTATCGCGCCGATCGTGATGATCGCCGAGGGACCGATGTTCCTCACCATACACCCGCCGGTGAAGGCGGCCAACTTGAAGGAGTTCGTCGAACTTGCGCGCGCGAAGCCCGGCACCCTCAACTACGGCTCGGCCGGCATCGGCAGCTCCACGCATCTTGCGACCGAGCTTTTCCGACAGATGACCAAGACAGACGTCGTCCATGTCCCGTACAAGGGCATCGGTGCCGCGATCGCAGACCTGCTCAGCGGGCAGATTCAATTCTACATCGCCCCCGCGGCAGCGGTATTCCCGCACGTCAAGGCGGGTAGGCTGCGCATAATTGCCGTCACGGGCGAGCAGCGCGCGTCAATTATGCCCGATGTGCCCACGATCAACGAGGAGGTCCCCGGCTACTTGGCGACCTTCTGGTACGGCTTGGCGGGGCCCGCAGGCATGCCCAAGGAGGTCATCTCGGCGCTTAATCAGGAACTCGCGCGCGTCGTCAAGCAGCCCGACGTGCTGAAGCGGCTGCGGGGTTATTCTCTCGAGCCCGCCCACACCACGCCCGGGGGCTTTGCGGGAAGGATCGCCCGCGACATCACGATGTGGTCGAAAGTGGTCAAGATCGGTAACATCAAGGTCAATTGACGCGACATCCCACCGGCGCGCCTGAGCCTGCGCGCCGCGCCGAACCAGGAGATACCATTGCCGGGGACTCCCGATCGCGAGCGGATCCGCAGTCTCGTGCACCGCTACTTCGACCTGCATTCCCGCCGCGATTGGGCGGCACTCTCGGACATGTTCGCACCCGAGGTGACGCTCATCCACCCCGTCTACCCGAAGAGCATTGGGCGGGATGCCGTCGGCCGCTTCTTCAACGACTACATCCCCTCGCGGTTTTCGAAATACTACGAGTATGCCCCGAACGTGATTGTCGAGGGCAACCAGGCAGCCGCCGAGTGGATATTCGAAGTCACGCGTCTCGACGGGCAACCTGCGACGCTCACCGGCATGACCGTGCTCGAGTTCGACGGCGAGCGGATCAAGAGCATCAAGATCTTCACCGATACGAAGCAACTGGAAAAACCGAAACCATGAAGGAGCAGAGATGACGCAAGGAGTGCCTTACCGGGACGGGATGTGGGCGGTCAGCCCGTTCAACTTTGATGCCGGCATTCGTTCCGGCACGCATTTGCCTCCCAAAGTTCAGTTGGTTGACTTGACCCTGCGTGAGGGACGGCAGGTGGATGGCGTTTGCCTCCGTCTGGACGATGTCGTCGAGTTCGCCCGGCCGGTCATCGGCCGCGCGCTGCTGCGCAGATAACAGGACACGATCAAAAGGAGTTTGTCGGACTTGGCCCCGACAAACTCCTAATGCAAAACCAGGGCCAGGAAAGAACGCAAAAAGGATATTCTGGTTGAAAAGAAGGGGCGTATCGTCTGTCTGACGCTGAATCGCCCGGAAAGAATGAATTCCATCGGCGTTGAGACCGGCAACGAAATGCTGGAAGTGTTTCGGGAATACCGGGACAACCCCGATCTCTGGGTGATGATCATCACCGCCGCCCGAGACAAGTCATTCTGCAGCGGTATGTACGTAACCGAGGCGGCGCAGAAGACCGCGGAGAAAGGCAAGACCGAGGGGATACCGTACACGTGGACCGTCCTCACCGACATCCAGGACACGGAAGACACCAAGGAAGGCTTCCGCTCCTTCGTCGAGAAGCGCAAGCCGAAGTTCACGGGGGAATAGCAACTCGGTCTTGCGGAACAGAACTTTGACTTGCATCAAAGATGCAGGGTCCGCTCCCTTATATGCTTCCATCTGAAATTCCAGGCAAAATGGACGGCACTTCCATGATCGACGGATTGTGATTGGCCGATTGCGGCTGACTATTCCCGTTACTCCGGCCGCTGCCGCATTGCACCATTCAGCTTTCCAACACGCAAGAAAGGACACCGCATGCCGCAGACGATGATGCTCACCGGTGACGTGAACCTGATGAATGTCACCACGCCTGACGTGCCGTTCCGGCTCGTCGCGCCCAGCTTCAAGCAGTCCGAGTTCGTGTTCAGCAACCTCGAGTGTTGTTTCTATATCCCCCCGGGCGGACACGCGCGCGAGAGCGAAGGCTTCATGGCGGAACCGGCGAGCGCTGAAGCACTGAAGCTTGGCGGGATACAGGCGGTCGGCATCGCCAACAACGTCAACTACGGCGAGGCCGCGATCAAGTCGTCGATTGCGCGGCTGGACGAATTGGGAATACCTCACACCGGGGCGGGCGCAAACCGGGACGCTGCGCGTGCGCCGGTAATACTCGAGCGCGGCGGCCTGCGGGCGGGGTTTCTGCAACGCACTTCAGTCTACTGGCCCACCAATCACGAAGCGGGCGAAAAGGCGGCCGGGGTCGCGGTGATCCGCGGCCACACCGCCTATCAGTTGCCGCTGCACAAGACGCGCCGCGAAGTGCCGCCGGCCAACCGTCCCGGCATTCCGCCCGTTATTTTGACCTACGCCGATCCGCAATATCTGCAGTGGTTCAAAGACGACATCGCGGCATTGCGCTCCAGGGCCGATATCGTGGTGGCTTCCTGTCACTGGGGACTGTGGCAGGAGGTCCTGCAATACATGACCGAGATTGCGCACGCGGCGATCGATGCCGGCGCGGACGTCGTGATGGGCCATGGGCCGCACTACTCGCTGCCGGTCGAGGTCTACAAGGGCAAACCGATCTTCTATGGGCTGGGCAGTTTCTCCTTCCACACCGGCCACCACGATGGCGTGGCGGTGGGCGATTGGGTAGGAATGCTGGCGCGAATCACGCTCGAAGACCGCGCCATGACGGGTGCGACGTTCCAGTTCGTGCGGCACAACAGCAGCAATGAAACCGTGCCGTGCGCGCTGGCGAATGAGCGGGCGACGCTCGAGGATATCGCGAAACGCAGCGCGCCCTTCGGCACCAAACTTGCGCCGCACGGCGATGAGGTGCAGATTGCGCTGAAGGGCTGATGCGAGTTCGACCTTGTAGAGCAAGCAGGAAAAATCAGAGGAACTGCGGGTACACGCCAAGGAATGCAAACGAGAGCGGGTTAACAGTAGTCAGTTAGAGAGCGTCTGAACACCTACACTTGCGTCACTCCGGCGAAAGCCGGAGTCCAGTAGATTCAATGGTCTGCTGGATCCCGGCCCCGAATTTAAGCACTTCGGGGCATGCTTTTTTGCTCCGGGATGACTTGTTCAGGGCTTCGTTAGAGGACGGGAAATCATGCGAAAGCCAAAGCGGAGCATATTCTGGTTGTTCGCTGGAGTCGCTGCGTGGGCTGGCTTTTCGGTCCTTGATTCGCCGTGAGATCCAGCAGACGGTCAAGTTGGTCCGGCTCACCGGGTTGAAGGTCGAATAGCACGGCTGAGCGCTGTGAAAGACGGCGGGCAAAGCCCGGTTCTGCTGACCGGATCGCGCCTCAGATCGATGCCATCTTCCAGTGTCCGCCCAGCATCGTCCTGACGATCCGGTGCGAGAATTCATAACGGCCACAATCGTAGCGGACAGACAAAGCGTCGGAGGAACACTATGCGGCTCATAGTTCATTGTACGTTCACGGTGCTGGCACTTCTATTGGCCGACGTCAACGTGGCGCAGGTCTATCCCAACCGGCCCATTCGTCTTGTCGTGCCATTTCCGGCTGGAGGCGGTCTCGATGTAATCGGCCGGGCAGTGGCAGGGCAAGTAGAGTCACAGATAGGACATCCTATCGTGGTCGACAACAGAGCCGGTGCAAACGGCATTGTCGGCAGTGAAATCGTTGCGAGGGCTCGTGCGGACGGCTATACCATCTTGAGTAACGGTGCGGCTCTTGTTGTCGGTCAAATCATCTACCGCAAGCTGCCATACGACATAGACAGAGATTTCACGCCGATTACAAGCCTTGGCCGGGGCACCGGCTATCTGCTGCTTGTCAGTGCCTCAAGCCCAGTGCGTTCAATTAAAGAATTAATTGCATTGGCTAAGAATAAGGAAGGCCGAGTATCTTATGGTTCAGCGGGTGTAGGTAATCCTAATCATCTCGCAGCAGCATTATTCAGTGTGCGAGCGGGGATTGACCCCACCCACGTTCCGTATAAGGGCATGGCGCCGGCGGTCAATGCGTTGATGGTGGGAGAGGTCCAGTTCATTTGTTCACCCGCGTCCGTTGGGCTGCCGCAGATAAAGGCCGGCAGATTGCGAGCGCTCGGTTTCACCGGGGCATCCAGGTGGCCCGTTCTCCCGGACGTGCCCACTATTGCCGAAGCTGGAGTTGCGGGTTACAGCTTTAGCGGCGGCTTTGTTGGCTGGTGGGCTCCGGCGAAAACCCCTGCGGCAATCATCGCCACGTTACAAAATGAAGTATACAAAGCACTGCAAATTCCCAAGGTGCGCGATTTCATTGAAACGGGCGGCTACAGCCCGGGCGGTGAATCTTCCGACGAATTTGGGAAATTCATAGGTGCGCAGCTAAAAAAGTTCCGGGAAGCGGTGAAAGCAGCAAAAATAGAGATGCAATAAGCATGGATTTCACACTGAACGAAGAGCAGCGCGCGTGGCAGATGAAGGCGCGCAGGTTTGCCGAGGAAGAGATCCGTCCGATTTCGCTCCAACGCGATGGGATTTCCGACCCGCGCGCGACCTTCGACTGGGAGATCATCAGGAAGGGTTCGAAGCTCGGCTTCCGGACTGCCGCCGTTCCCAAAGAGTGGGGCGGACATGACATCGACCTTGTGACGCAGACCGTCGTGATGGCGGAGCTCGCCAAGGCGGACAGCGCCATCTCCAAGACTTTCAGCCAGTGCTGGAAGTGGAGCCGGTTAATCGCTGCCGTTTGCACGCGGGAGCAGAAGGAACGCTTCCTCAAGCCCTTTATTGCCGACGACACCTATTTGCTGGGTTTGGCCAGCAACGAGCCGAGTGGCGGTTCCGACAACCGCATGCCGCCTGAGGATGATCCCAAGGCCGGCATGAAACTCAAGGCGGAACGCAAAGGCGACGAATGGATTCTGAACGGCGAGAAGTGCTACATCGCGAATGGGAGCGTAGCCAAGCTGTTTTTTGCGCGCACGCGGACGAACCCGAACGTCAGTGTCCGGGATGGCACCACGCTCTTCCTCGTGCCGAGCGACACGCCCGGCTTCCGGGTTGGGAGAATCTTCAACAAGCGCGGCTGGCGTTTCTACCAGAACGCTGAGCTGTTGTTCGAGAATGCGCGTGTGCCGCACGCCAATCTCGTGGGCGAGGTGAACGGTGGAGCGAAGGCGCGCGGCGCCGACCTCTCGCAGTTCAGCGACCTTGAACTCGCGGCCAACGCGCTGGGGGTGTGCGACGCTGCGGTCGAAATGGCGATGCAGTACGGGCGGACGCGCTCGCGCGCCGGTAGGCCGCTCATGGAGCATCAGGTCATCCAGCTCAAGCTCAACGAAATGCACATGCTCACCGAGGCGCTGCGCTCATTCGTGATGCGAACTGCGTGGGAAAGGGATCGGGCGGTGCGCGGGGACAAGACCGCACGCGACTTTGTGAATGCCAATCTCGCAATGATTTTTTCGAAAGACGTCATCCAGCGAGTTACACGCCTGAACATGGACATCCACGGCGCCGAGGGTTGCATGATGAGTGCGCGCGTCGACAAGCTGGTGCGCGATGCCATGGTTTGGACCCATCTTGCCGGTGACTCAGTGAATCGAATCAAGGCACTAAAGAACTTGACGA
>MERG01000067.1:9018-9277 GCA_001771985.1 Betaproteobacteria bacterium RIFCSPLOWO2_12_FULL_62_13
GAAAACTGCGGTTGTCCCGAGCAACTTGGCAGCGGGCCTCATCTGAAAAGGATTACCACATGACTACCGCCGCGCAAACGCTGGCTGAATTTGCGGTCGGACTGCAATTCGACCGTATTCCTCCCGCAGTCGTCGAGCGCGCCAAGGACTGCGTGATCGACACGGTCGGGGTGTGCACCTACGGCAGCACGCTCGCCTCGAGCCGGATCGTCATCGCGTATGCCGAGCGCTACGGCAAGGGCGGCAAGAGCACGATACT
>MERG01000067.1:9346-13401 GCA_001771985.1 Betaproteobacteria bacterium RIFCSPLOWO2_12_FULL_62_13
GATGGACAGCCTGATGCAGCCAAGTGTGGGCGCGCATCCGGGCGCATCGCTCACCCCTCCGGCATTGGCGGTGGCGCAGGAAGTTGGCGCGAGCGGAAGGGAATTCCTCACGGCTTTTCTCGCCGGAAGCGAGGTGATGCAGCGTATCGGCGATGCGTCGCTCCAGTCGAGCGAAAAACTCGGTTTCCATGCGCCCGGCGTGACCGGAACGTTCGGCGGCGCCGTGGTGGCCGGGCGGCTGTTGAAGTTGAACGCCGGGCAGATGACCAATGCTTTGGGTATCGCGGGCTCGTTATGCGCGGGTTTGCTCGAGTTTTCCAAGTCGGGCGGCGGGATGGTGAAGCGGCTGCACCTCGGACGCGCGGCCGAGTCCGGCGTGCTGGCAGCCACGCTCGCGCGCGATGGCTTTACCGGTCCGGGCACCGTGCTCGAAGGCAAATTCGGCTACCTGAACGTGTTCTGCCGCGACGGCGATGGCAACCGCTTCACCGCCGGTCTCGGTGAAGTCTGGAACACGCTGAACGTCACCTTCAAGCGCTATTCGTGTCATATCACGGCGCACGTCCCCGTCACCGCGGTGCTGGAACTCAAAGCCCGCCATGGCATTTCCGGCGATGACATCGCGTCCATTACGGTCGCCGGCAGCGAAAAAATGGTCAGCCACCACGACATACCCGAGCCGCGGGACATCACCATGGCGCAGTACAGCACGCCGTTCTGCGTGGCGCTCGCGTGTTATCGCGACCCGCGCGATCCCAACGTGTTTTCCGACGCGGTGGTCAACGACCCCGCGATCCGGGCGCTCTGCCGCAGGGTCAAAGTCGAGGTGCGCCAGGCAAGCAATACCGAGAACTGGCTCGCAAGCCGCGTCACCGTGCGTCTCAACGACGGGCGCCAACTGGTCCAGGACATGCAGTACTTCCCCGGGATGCCGCAACAGCCCTTGAGCCGCGCGCAGCTTCGCCAGAAGTTCAACACCATTACCGCGGTGCTCCCCAAAGACCAGTCGGCGCAGGTTTTCGACGGTATCGCCGGCCTCGAATCGGCGCGCAACGTCGACGAGCTTGCGTGGGGCCAGTAATCCTGGAAACGGCAGTCCATAACCGCAAAGGCGCCATCCCTCATCCCCGACCCTTCCAGCCCTCACCCCCGCCCCTTCTCTCCCGAGGGGAGAGGGGCGGCAATTGTTCCCCTTCTCCCTCCGGGAGACAAGGGTCAGGGATGAGGGAAGGGAGAAGGGAGGCTCGAGCTTCCTCTCTCCCTTTGGGAGAGAGGTCAGGAGTGAGGGCTGGACGCGAAGTAACGTCAAAGCAATCTTGTAATCTGTCGGTTCACCCAAGAGAAGAATCGCTGCCTTTTTTGCAAGCCATTGTCTTTGCGATCCTTTGCGCCTTCGCGTCTTTGCGGTTCGCTTTTCGAGTTTGATGGCTGTCAATCGACCTTAACGTTGCTGGCCTTCCCGCTCACCGCGGTTGGCGCCTCATATCGTCGGACTCCCCAGTTGCATCGGCTCGGTGAAGATCTTGATGCTCTTGATACGCTTACCTTCGAACTCGAGCAGGGTGATGCCCGTGAGGGTCGCCGGTTGCCCGTCGAGACGCGTGACCTCGAAGATCCATTCGGCGGCCGCCTGATTTTCCTCGACGATCACGTTCGGGGCGTACTCGTAGTACTTCGGAAAACGCGAGGGAATGTAATCGGTGAAGAATCGGCCGACGGCATCCCGCCCGGTGCTCTTCGGGTAGACCGGATGGATGAGCGTCACGTCAGGCGTGAACATGTCGGAGAGCCCCGGCCAGTCGCGGCGGGAATGGAGCTCGAAGTAGCGGTGGACGAGGCTGTGGATCCGCTCGCGATCGGGAGTCCCCGGCACAGGTTGCCTCCTTATTGATGTCTGTTCCCAACGCCGTGTTCACGATGGCACGGGGCTCGCCCGCGCGACCGAGCGCCACAATTCGGAGAGCGACATGTGTGCCCGATCCTAGCGCAGCCGTTGCCGACCTGCAACTCTCTCTGAACCAGATCGGTTTGTCATCCAGTGCCCGTTAGATATCGCGCCCAAACACCCGGAGTCTTCCTCAGGGTTGCAGGCTATACGCGCGCAGCGTATAGTTAGAGCACTGGTCTTTGTCGAGCATGTTAAGAGTGCGCAGGCTGACCTGACGCCCGCGCAAATCAAGACGCTGGCACAACTTATGAAGGACATCAAGGATGGATAAGCAGCATTTCGACCAATTAGTCAAAGGCGTTCGGGAAATGAAACGCCATATGGCGGGCAAGAGAGTGCGCGGCGTGAGGACGACTGAACTGCCCGCGCCGGACGTGCGTACCATCCGCGAAGCAGCCCAGATCAGCCAGAGCCAGTTCGCGAAATTGATAGGCGTGAATCTGCGCACGTTGCAAAACTGGGAGCAGAAACGCACGCAGCCCACCGGCCCCGCCAGGGCGCTGCTCAAGATCGTTGCTTCAAACCCGAAGGCGATTGAGGCGTTGCACGGATAAGTCTGAATTGCCGATTCATGCGGTGCTCGGTTATCATGTGACGATCGAATTTCAAACGTGCGCCACCGCCTAAAAGCAGACCACCAGTTGCCCCGGTTGGTCCTTGAGGATGTTTGCCATGACAACGATTCAGATTGAGTTGCCCGATGCGACCGCGAATGCCGCGCGCGAGGCCGGACTGCTGACGCCGCAGGCGCTGGAGCGGCTGATCAACGACGCACTACGATGCAAGCAGGCGGCCGACTCGTTGCTGTCCATTGCCGACCGCGTGGCCGCCGCCGGTATCCCGCCGATGTCGATGGAAGAGATCAACGCGGGAGTGAAGGCCGCACGCGCAGAGCGCAAACAGCGTGCGGGCGGTCATTGATACGAATGTCCTGCTGTCCGGGCTGCTGTGGCGCGCCGCGCCGCATGCTCGTCACCCATTAAACGGTTGCGAAGGGCGCAACGTGCTGCCGCTCGATCAGGCGGTCGAGGGTCTGCGGCTCATCCAGCAGCCCAGAAGCAGGGGCGGCCACCAGTAGCGCACGCGCCTCGTCTGAAGTCCACCTCTGACGTCTTACTCAACTTTCCCGGACCCCGGTCCGCGCATTTCCCACCGAATGTTACACTGATTCCCTTTATCTATGCTCTTTATCGATAACGGGTTGACGTTTTACGTATCACGTAATACACTATTCCCGTGGTCCTGAGCTTCAAAGACAAGCGCACTGCGGCACTGTTTGCCGGCTTGGCCGTCAAGGGATTACCGCCGAGCATCGCGCAACGCGCGTTCGACAAACTGCGCCTGTTACACGCGGCGTCCAACCTGGACGACCTGCGCGTGCCGCCCTCGAACCGCCTGGAAAAGCTTAAACGCGACCGGCGCGGTCAATGGAGCATCCGGATCAATGACCAATGGCGTATCTGCTTCAATTTTGAGGCAGGCAATGCGCACGGTGTTGAAGTAGTGGACTACCACTGAAGGAACGGCAAATGGGCATTCGCATGCAAGACCTCGCAAGCACCGACTTTTCGGACGTAATCGCGCGCCCACGCAAGCGCCTGACCGTCACGCATCCCGGCCAGTTTCTTCTGGACGAATTCATGGAGCCGCATGGCCTATCCGCCAATGCGCTCGCCACCGCCCTGCACGTTCCGGCCAACCGCATCACCGCGATTCTCAAGGGGCAGCGTGCCGTCACCGCAGACACCGCGCTCAGGCTGAGCCGTTACTTCGGAACAACGCCCGAGTTGTGGCTGAATCTGCAGAAGGATTACGAACTGCGTGCAGCCCGCGCGACTTCGGAAGATGAAATTGCCTCATTGATCGAACCTTTGGCTGCATGAAACGGCCCGACGCTGACGTGCGCACGATCCGCGAAGCGGCCCAGATCAGCCAGAGCCAGTTCGCGAAATTGATAGGCGTGAACCTGCGCACGCTGCAAAACTGGGAGCAGCAACGCACGCGGCCCACCGGGCCCGCCAGGGCGCTGCTCAAGATCGTTGCTTCAAACCCGAAGGCCATTGAGGTGTTGCACGGAAAAATCTGATCTGTCTCCGGTCGGGCGAAA
>MERG01000068.1 GCA_001771985.1 Betaproteobacteria bacterium RIFCSPLOWO2_12_FULL_62_13
ACCAGGTTCGCCTGCCAACCCTTGGGCGTGCAATCATGTCCGCTCGAAAGCCCGGCTTCGATGCCCGCGGGGCCGTTTACGAGAATGAACGGCGAGTGAGGATGCGCCGACGATTGAACGGAATGCATCTTGAACTGCGGAGTCGCGATGGCGCGGACCGCGGCGACGACGATGGGAAATTGCTTCGGCAGGCATCCTGCCATGACGGCACAGACCGCAACCTTTTGGACGGTAGCGATACCGCCGCGTGGGTGCAGCACGCCAAGCACTTCATCGGGCGGGGCGGCCACGGTGTTGAGCATCGCCTGAACCCGGTCTTCCGTGGGCGGCACGACCGGCAAGCCGTCCGACCAGTTCTCCTCCAGGAAGCGTTCGCTCACGCGGATCGAAAGGTCACCGTCGGCGTCGACGTCCAGCGTATCGAGGCGATCTTCGTCCCTGACGTGCTGACCGCTGACGTTCCTGCTTTGATACTTGCGCAGAATGTCGGGCACGGCATTGGCCACGACCTGGGCGACTTTCTGCAACGCTTCAGGCGCGTCGTGACCCACTTCGTCGTGCACTTCAACGATCGGCAGATCGGGAACGCCCAGCGCCTGTGCAAACTTCCGTCCGACCGGAACGAAACGGGTAGAACAGATGGTGGCCGAGGGGATGCCCCGCTTCACCAGTTCAACGGAGTCGTGGATACTCCACGACGTGCATGACCCTCAGTTGCCCAGCCCTGTGAGGACAACGTCGGCATTCTGCGAGAGTCGCTTGAAAACCGCTTCGGTGGCGCCGTGGCTCGCGGGATTCGAAGCAGGGGAATCGGTCTTGTCCGCAGCATAGCTGCCCACCGCGAGGCCACGCTCTACCAATAGTTCGCCGACAAAACTCAGCAGTTGACCCGTATTCGGCTTGGTATTATCGAGCAGGCCCACTCGGACCTTGCTCGCTACCAGACGATCGACGTTGAGCGCCTGAGCGTTCTGCATGTTGTCCTGGACCGCGACGACCGGGGTGAGAATCCGTACTTTTGGCATGGCATGTTCCTATTTGATTAACGAATCAGGCGGCTCTGATGCAGCGTCTCCAGCTTGTGTCGCAGCGCGTTCTGCAAGTGAGCCCGTACCGCTTTCTCCGCGCGCTGCGGCGAGCGTGCCCTCAGCGCATGCAGGATCTCCAGGTGTTCATGTATCGAGCTCTGCGCAACCGAGCGAGCGCTCAACGACCTGCTGATTCCCCTCACCAGCTCGATCTGGCCTCGAAGCCCTTCGATCGCCTGGATGATGCGTCCGTTTTGCGACGCCCGTATGAACAGGTCGTGAAAATCGCGGCCCAGCTTGAGCCACTCGTCGGCATCGTTGTCGCGCCGGGACGCCCTGTTCTTATAGAGGTTGAACTGCTCCTCAAAGCGGTCGAGGTCTGCAGCATGAATGTGAGGACAACCGAGGCGGGCGGCGATCGGCTCGAGTCCCTCGCGCACCTGGTAGATCTCGATGACATCGTCGATCGAATAGTCGGCGACAAAAGCACCCTTGCCCTCGACGATCCGCACCAGGCCTTCTTTTTCCAACCGCCGGATCGTTTCCCGCACCGGCGTTCGGCTGACCCCGAGGAGGTCGGCCACCGATCGCTCGACCAGCGGTTCCCCTCGCCGGATTTCGCCGTGCAGGATCATCAGTTTCAGTTTTTGATACGTCCCGACTTCTTCCAACACGCGATGACCCTTGCCGAAACCGGCTCCCCCTGTCTCATCATGCTTATACCTGAAACATACCGATGGTATACCAAAATGTCAACTCATGAGGGTTTGTGTGAATATGCCGCGGATTGTCCCAGCGGAAGCGGGTGGTCCGTTTCGCCTGCTATGGACGCCGCGTCGATCACTTCGCGATTCCATCGCGGCCCGACGCTCTAGGTGAAGTCCGGCATGTGGCTCCGCACGCAATTCTCGCGGCTGGTCTCGATGCGAGTGTTCGAATCCGGTAGCATCGCGTTTTCAGCGACGGAGCATCGTAATAACGCGTGACGATGCCCATCCCTCATCCCCGCCCTTCTCCCGAGGGGAGAAGGGGGATTCGAGGTGCAAACGCGCTGTCACGCATTTGCACGAAAATCAATAGGGAGGTAGACCACATGCCTAAGATGTCCGGAGCGCGCCTGTTCGTGGCAATGAGCGATTTGCATGATGCCCGCAAACGCGCGATTGCGATGGACAAGCCCGTTGTCGTGGATGTGGTGACCGACATGTATGCGATCGCCCCGCATCCGTGGGCGCCGGGCGGCAGGGACTTTCATTCGTATCAGAAGACCGGCGCGTAAGGGATTGTGCTCGAAAGGTTGTTAGCCGCCGATGAACGCCGATGAAAATCAACAACGAGCCACAGAGGACACAGAGTTCACAGAGGGAACTCGGAAGAGAATAACTGTCCAGCCCATGCCTTTCAGTTCTCTGTGATCTCTGCGGCTAGTTTTTCAAGATCTTGTGGAGAATTCGTAATGACAGACGGAATCAAACCGATCCGGCGGGTGGTTACCGGCAACGACGCGAAGGGACGCTCGTGCGTGCTCTACGATGGGCCGGCGCCAGGGGTAAAGGAGAGCGCCTTCAAGAAGGGTACCGGCATGACCGACATCTGGATGTTCGAGACGTGCCCTGCGCCGATCTCCGGCGATCGGGACGATGGCAACCTGCCGTTTCACTTCGAGCCGCCGGCCACCGGCGGGCGGCTCCGTGTCGTGCAGTCGGAACCGAAGCCGGCGGACTACGATCCGGCGCAAGACACTTACATCACGCCCGAGCATCCGCCGCGGAGAACGGAAGGCGGGACGTGGGAGCGGGGCCGGCAGAGCCTCTACACCACGCGCATCCACAAGTCCGAGACCGTCGATTACGGAATTCTGCTTTCAGGCGAGCGTGTCCTCATCACGGACGCGGGAGAGCACGCGCTCAAGCCGGGCGATGTGGTCGTGCAGCTTGGGAGCTGGCACGCCTGGTCAGACCGGAACTACGGCAGCCAGATGGCTTTTGTCATGATGGCGGCGAAGTTTGATGATTCGGGTAATGGGTAATGGGAAATGGGTAATGGGTAATGGGAAATGGGTAATGGGTAATGGGTAATGGGTAATGGGTAATGGGAAATGGGTAATGGGTAATGGGTAATGGGTAATGGGAAATGGGCACTTGGACTCTTTACCCATCACCCATAACTCATAACCCATCACCCGTCATCATTGAGAAACAAAATGGCTAAGAAACCAAGAACCGTTCGCAGAGTCGTTGTCATCGACGAGAACGACAAATCCATGGCGATCGCCGACGGCCCCTCGCCCGACGTGCGCACCGACCCCGCCCGCCCGGGCTTTGCGTCCACGCGCATCTGGGTGACCGACCGCACACCGGCACGGATCAAGGGCGTTCGCGAGACGCTGAATATGCCGCACACCCTGGAGCCGCCACCGGGCGGCTCGGTCTGCCGCATCGTCACTTTCCCGCCTGACGATGCGTGGAAGGGCAAGGTCGGTGCCAAAGAAGTACAGGCATACTTCTCCGCGATGGGCTCGCCGGGCGCCTCGACCTATTCCCCGAGGGCGCCGCACCCCTACATGCAGAAAACGCGCACGCTCGACTTCTGCTTCATCCTCGAGGGCGAAATCACGCTCATACTGGATACCGAGGAAGTGCACCTGAAGGCGGGCGACACGGTGGTGCAGCGCGGCACCAACCACGCCTGGAGCAACCGCTCGGGCGAGCGGTGCATCGTGGCGTTCTCGTCGCACGACGCGACGTACTAAAAGCCTTGCCGCCAAGGACGTCAAGGACGCGAAGGAAAACGAAAGGCATACCAGGAAGATTTGTGGAAAACCGTGGCGTCCCTTGCGAAACCTTCGCGTCCTTCGCGGTGCTGCTTTTCATCGGCGGCTTTTGAGCTGACAATGCCCAAAGGAGGAGTGACATGGTTTTCGTATCTCGTGTAGCTATCCTCGCGCTTGTTGTTGTCTGGGCAGTTTCAAGTGGCATCGCAATCGCACAGGATTACCCGATAAAGCCGATCCGTTTCGTCATCGGCCCCGCCCCGGACGTGCTGGCGCGCCTGGTCGGCCAGAAGTTGACCGGCGTTTGGGGACAACAGATTGTGGTCGATCAGCGCCCCGGCGCGGGCGGCATCATTGCAGCGGAGATCGTGGCGAAGGCACCGCCGGACGGTTACACTTGGCTGCTGAGCACCGGCGCGTACCCCACTCTCGTGGGCCTTTATCCGAAGTGCAGGCGGAACTGGTCAAGGTCCTGGCGCTGCCGGATGTAAAGGAGCGCATGTTCAACCTCGGGATGGAAGTGGCGGGGAGCGCGCCCGAACAGTTGGCGGCGCTGGTCGATTCAGACATCGCCAAGTGGGGTAAGGTGATCAAGGAGTCCGGCGTTCGCGTTGATTGAGAAAGGCCATGGCCGTGGATCTAGCTTACTGGATATCTTGGTATGACCTGCCCGAGCAAGGCCGCGACGCGTACCTTGCGTGGGCGCATGAGATCTACCTCCCTGGGGTGGTGAAGCGACCGGGCGTGCTCTGGGGCGCGCACTACGCCTCCGAACCCAAATCGAATTTCACGCCGCTTGGCGGGGGTGGACGCATCAGCCATACAAAAAGGCCAGAGGGAGTTCCGGTGGGCGACCGTTTCATCATGGTGTTTGGCGGCACTGAGCCCCATGTATTTGCCGATCCGAGTCCACGCGAATTTCACGCAAGTCTTCCGGAAAGCGACAGAAAGATGCTGGAACAGAGGATCGAGGAACGCGTGAACATCATGATCGAAGAAGCCCGCATCTGCGGCCCGGAGGCGAGGCAGCCTGATGCGGACATGACGCCAGCCCCGTGCATTCAGCTCGGAAGCTTCAACGCCGGGTCATACGAGGACGAGGAGGAAATGGCGGCATGGTATGCGCGGTGGCGCTTGCCCTCGTTGAAAACGGTGCCCGGGGTCGTCCGCGTCAGGAAGCTGGTATCCGTGTCGGGTTGGGCGAAGCACGCGTGTTTTTACGAGTTTACGTCGCTGGAAGCGCGGCACGAACATTTCATCTATTACGAAAACCCGAATCCGGAAATGGTGGCGTGGTCGACGAAAGTGGTCCGTGACACGATCCATGCACCCGGCTCGGCGAACGTAGCTCGCCGGATCGGGCTGACGCTGAAAAACGCGTCGCAGTCCGGGGCAATGCCCTGAGGGTGACGCAGCAGCCGCTGCTGACCGGAGCGCGCGGGGATTGACAGTGCATCAACCTGGGGAGGGCCGACATGAAGAGCAAATTGCGTATCAGTAAAATGGCGGTGCTGGCAGTGGCGCTCAGCGTCGTCGCCGCGCCGCATAGCGCCGCACAAACGTACCCGACCAAGCCGGTCAGAATGATCGTCGCATCGGGGGCAGGAGGGGGCCTGGATTTTGTCGCACGCCTGGTCGGCCCCAAGCTCGGTGAGAACCTGGGGCAGACCGTGGTCGTGGACAACCGGGCGGGCGCGAGCGGAAGCATCGCCGCGGAGCTCGCCGCGCACGCGACCCCCGACGGCTACACGTTGATCCTGCTCAGCGCCAGCCTGGTGGTGTATGGGATGGTCAACAAGACGCGCTACGACCTGTTCCGCGACTTTGCTCCGGTCTCGCAGGTCGCTGCCGCGCCGTACATTCTTACGGTAAATCCCGCACTGCCCGTCAAGTCGGTGAAAGAGCTGATCGCGCATGCGAAATCGAACCCGTCGAAACTGAACTATCCCTCGACCGGCAATGCCTCGCTCGCGCATCTTGCGACCGAGTTCTTCGCGATCTCCACCGGGATCGAATTGGTGCACGTCCCATACAAGGGGGTCGGCGCCGCCCTTCCCGACATGTTGTCGGGTCGGATACACATGAGCATGTTGAGCGTTGGTTCCGTGTTCTCCCACGTGCGGTCTCAGAAGCTGCGGGCGCTCGCCATAGCAACCGCCACGCGCGCGAAGGTGGCGCCTGAATTGCCGACGATGATCGAAGCCGGCGTGCCGGAATTCACGGTAACCCAGTGGCATGGCTTGCTTGCGCCCCGCGGCACCCCGCGGCCCGTGATCGAGCGCCTGCACCGAGAGATTGGCAAGGCGGTGCAGCAGCCGGAGATCGCATCGCGGTTTGCTGTCGATGGGACCGAAGGGATAGGCAGTTCACCGGCGGAATTCGCGGCGCACTTGCGGTCCGAGCGTGACCGTTGGGCGAAGGTGATCAAGCTCGCGAATATTCGCACCGACTAGAAGTTTGTCGAGCTTGCCCTGACAAACTTCTAATGCGAAACCGGCGCCAGGAAAATTGCGAGAAAGGCTTACAGATATGGCGCTCGGATCATCCTTGAAACCGCAGATGCACGGAGATAAACCCTCGTCAATCAAACCATTGTGAGGCGTATCATGTCTACCCAACAGGTGATACAGGCTTCCGGACCAAGTCCCGAATTCATCGGCGTTTATCGGCGTTCATCGGCGGCGTGTGCTTTTTTCAGGATCATTTGCGGCTGAGTTCTTCAAGGAAGGAAAATCGATGAAAGCTATGGTCCTTAAAGCTCCCAATACCCCTTTCGTTCTCGAAACCGTGCCCGATCCGGTGCCGGGCCCGGGCGAGGCGGTTGCCAGAGTACTCGCGTGCGGCGCGGGGTTGACCGTCCACCATACGCGCGCCGGCCGCACTGCGGTCAAGTATCCCCGCATCATCGGCCACGAGATCACCGCCGAGATCGTGGGCGTGGGGGCGGGCGTGAGCCAACTGAAGGTTGGCGATCCCGTCACCGCCTATTACTATCTCACGTGCGGGCATTGCGGCTGGTGCCGCATCAATCGTGAAACGTTGTGCGACAACCTGCGCGGCCACGTGGGGCGCGACATCGACGGCGGCTATGCCGAGTACATCAAGCTCCCGGAACGCAGTTTCATCAAGCTGCCCCAGGCGCTCGACTGGCGCCAATATCCGGCGGAAGTGGGTGTCATCTGCGATGCGATCGCCACCCCCATCAAGCTGGTGCGCAAGGCCCGCATCACCTACAGCGACACCGTCGCCGTGATCGGCGCCGGCGGCGGGCTCGGCATACAGATGCTCACTGTCGCGCGCTGGGCGCGAGCGAAAAGAGTGATAGCGATCGACATCGCGGCCTCAAAGTTTGACGCATGCAGAAAAGCCGGTGCTGACGCGACGGTCGACGCGTCGCAGGGCAAGATTGACGAACAACTGCGGGAGCTCACCGGTGGCTGCGGCGTGGATGTGGTCATCGATTTCGTTTGCGCCGCCGAGACCACGGAAGCGGCGGTGCGCGGGCTCAACAAGGGCGGGCGACTGATGCTGCTGGCGGGGCAGGGCAAAGGATTTCAGGCGCAACCCCCTATCATGCGCAACGAACTGGAAGTCATGGGCAGCCGCTACGCCACACGCCAGGAGGTGATCGACACGCTGGAGCTGGTGGCGCGCGGGGAGATCTGGCCGACCGTGACCGAAAAGGTCCCGATGGCGCAGGCGGAAGCGATCCATCAGCGCCTCGACAAGGGTCTCATCACCGGGCGCGCTGCGCTCATGATGAGCTGAATGCAGCCGCGTAGAGGATGGGAGCTGAGCCATGACAAGAGTGCCCATTATCGATAGTGCGGCGGCAACCGGGGAGGTTGCAAGATTTTTCGAGGCGACGACACGGTTGCGCGGGCGCGTTCCGAACTCGGCGCGCACGTGGGGGCACGTTCCGCATGTGGCGAAATTCTTTCTGCTGGCAGGCGTACCGCTGCAGCGCGAGGGCGCGGGCGGCGTGCTCTCGTGCAGGATCAAGGAGATGGCCGTCCTCAAGACGAGCCACGTGAATTCCTGCGCCTATTGAATTGCGCACAATACGGCGCTTGGTCAAGCGGCCGGAATCACAGACGAGCAGGTCGCCGCGATCAGCCTTGGCGACTATCTCGACTCGCCGCATTTCTCGCCGCGCGAGCGCGCGGCGGTGCTGTGGGCGGAGCACGTCGCGAAGAACACCGCGGGCGACCGCGACGACGTGTTTGCGGAAGTCAGGCGGCATTTCACCGACGCGGAACTGATCGAGCTGACCGGCGTATGCGGACTCTTCGCGATCTCCAACCGTTTCCAGGATTCGCTGCGCCTGCCGATCGAGGAGCAGAGCGAGGTCGACAAGATCAGGCAGTCGGTGCGCGCCGACCCGGACCGCATCAGGGCCTACCTCGATCGGCTCGTTGAATACTGGCCGCAAGCGTTTCCCTCATCCCCGGCCCTTCTCCCGGAGGGCGAA
>MERG01000069.1 GCA_001771985.1 Betaproteobacteria bacterium RIFCSPLOWO2_12_FULL_62_13
GTACTCGTTACCAGCTCTCGTCACTATATGAACAGCATGGCTATTGCTACTGTGTCATGAATAATCGGATTCCCTCCCCTTCAAGGGGAGGGCCAGGGTGGGGATGGGTTTGGCAGGCAGCCTCGGTGTTACCCCACCCCCATCCTAACCTTCCCCCTGAAGGGGAAGGAACATTCTTGGCTTCAAGTTTCATGACACTGTAGAGCCATGCAACGGCCCATCATCACCGGTCCCGGCGCGTGGATCGGGCGGGGAATCCAGCATGACGAGTCCTGGATTTATCGCATCGACGCGGCGGCGGTGGCGGAAATCGAAGCCGCGCTCGCTCATGCCAGGCGCGTCGGGGCGAGGATTCCATTCGCGGCGGACGCGTTTCCCCTCCCGCGGGTTGCGGGCGTGCTCGACAACATTCTGAAAGAGATCGAGAACGGGCGGGGTTTCATGTTGCTGCGTGGCATCCCGCGCAGCCGCTACACGGACGAGGAATGCGAGATCATCTACTGGGGCCTGGGCGTGCACTTGGGCAACCCCGTGTCGCAGAACGCGCGGGGGCATCGCCTGGGTCACGTGACGGACGAAGGCCGGGACATCGCCGACCCTAACGCCCGCGCTTACCAGACCCGCATGCGCATGGATTTCCACACCGATCTGCTGCCGGTCGACGTGCTCGGACTGTTCTGCCTGCGCACCGCCAGGTCGGGCGGCGCAAGCAAGGTAGTGAGCGCGCTGACCATACACAACGTGCTGCGCGACGAGCGCCCCGACCTGCTGGAGACGCTCTACGGGATGTTCCATCTCGACTGGCGTGGCGAAGAGCCTGAAGGCGAGCAACCCTGGTTCACCAGTCCGATGTTCAGCGCGCGCGACGGGAAGGTGACCGCGCGGATCTGCAGTCTGTCCTATTACGAATCCGCGGCGCGGTTCGGCGAGCAGTGCCGGCCCACTGCGATCCAGCGGGAGGCCCTCGACACGGTCCAGGAGATCACCAACCGTCCCGAGCTGATGGTCACCATGGACTTCCAGGAGGGCGACATCCAGCTCATCAACAACCACACCACGCTGCATGCCCGCGAGGCCTTCGAGGACTGCGACGAACCCGGGCGGCAGCGGCATCTGCTGCGGATGTGGATCACGGTTTCCGACGAGCGGCGTCGGCCCCTCTCGGATTCCCTCGCCGGCCGCTACCGATGGGTCCGCGAGGGCGGCATTCCGGTAAAGGCGGCGCCGTAGGCAGATCACGTGGTGCGCGCATGCCGCCGCCGTGCGGCGCCCGGCGCTCCCGCGCCAAGCTGCTGGAGCCGCAGCGTCATCAGCGGGCCGAGCAGCGCGCCGAGCCCAAGCGTGGACCAGGCGACGCCCCACGCATATGCCGTGCTTATCCCCAGGCTCTTCGTCGTCCAGTCGAGCGTGAGCCCGAATATCCAAGGGCACAGCGCGCCCACGCCGAAGCCGAAGACGGAACGGATCGAAAACGCAACGCCGATGTATTGCCCGGGCACGACCTCGGTGAGCACGGTTGACAGCACGGCAGAATCGCCGATCGCGGTGAAGTTGTAGACGATCGCCGCGAGGGTGACGATCCACATCGCGCAGCCGATCAGCCAGCCGAACAGGAACGAGAAGACCAGGCTGGTGCACGACATGATGAGGATCACGCGCGTGCGGCCGATACGGTCGGAGAGCATGCCGCCCGCTATGCTGCCGGCGACACTCACAAGATGCGTGAATCCCGCGAGCATGATCCCCGCCGCCAACATGCCCGCGGAGACTGCGCCGTCCTGCGCCGCGGCGGCGACGAGGAAAGCCGGCAGCCACGCCCATAACCCGAGCAGCTCCCAGGCATGCAGCGTGTAGGCTCCGATGGCGAGCTTCGCCGGCGTATTGCGCCAGAGCTTCGACATTCCGGCGATCCAGGACCGCGGTTCGTGCGAAGCCGCCACCACGTTGGGCGTGCTCCGCAGCGCCGCCCATCCGATGAGCACGCCGGCGATGGTTCCTGACGCGGCGAACCCCAGCGCGGCGCGCCATCCCCACGCCGGCGCGATGAGGCCGCTGCCCAACAGGGAAAGCGCGTATCCGAACGACGCGGCGGCAAGATAGCAGCCGATCGCGCCGCCGCGCTTCGCCGTCCTGAACCGCAGCGCGATAAGAGAGATGGCGGGGGAGTACGAGCCTCCGGAACAAAGCCCGGCGACGAAGTAGAGGACGAGCGCGGAACGAAAATCCGCGGCGAGCAGCGCGAACAGCACGGCGGAGGCGCAGGCGACGCCGCTCATTGAGAGAAACGTGTTGCGCGCGCCGATACGGTCGACGAGCAGTCCCGCGCCGAAGAGCGAGATCAGGTATCCCAGGTGCCAGCCGCTTTGCACCAACCCCGTTTCGCCAGAGGACATGCCCCATTCGGGCTGGACCAGCGGAATGACCGCTGAATAGGCGGTGAAAATGAGCGAGAAGCCGGCGCGGCTCATGCACAACAGAAAAAGCCATCTTGCATCACTCATGCGCTTATGCTGCGACGGCGCGCCGGTTACCGCAACCGATTGAACGCGGCGGGCGGAACGGGCACAATCGCGGTTTCATCCAGCGCCGCTTCAGGCGCGCGTGAAAGAATAACGGGTAATCTTGAGGTGAAACGCAATCATGACTGCGAAAGGGAAGAAGCCAGAGCTGTCCGCACGACGCGGGTTGGCGCGGCCCGTCGGAAAAAGAACCAACCTGAATTACGTCTATTCATTCGACGAGATCGGGCGCGCCGAGCGCGCGGCAGGCTCGTGGGACGGCGTGCGCGGATTGCTCGGGGGCAAGGGCGCCAACCTGGGCGAAATGACGAAACTGAAACTGCCGGTTCCGCCGGGATTCGTGGTGACCACCCAAGCCTGCAACGCGTTTCTGGCCGCCGGGGGCAAGTTTCCAAAGGGCATGTGGGAGCAGGTGTTGCAAGCGGTCAAGGCCCTCGAGCGGGCGACGGGCAAGAAGTTCGCGGACCCCGCCAACCCGCTGCTCGTGTCGTGCCGGTCAGGGGCGAAGTTTTCGATGCCGGGCATGATGGATACCGTCCTCAACATCGGCTTGAATGACGAGGTCGCGCAGGGCCTCGTGCGGATCACGGGTGACGAGCGTTTCGTGTACGATGCCTATCGTCGCCTGGTGCAGATGTACGCCACCGTCGTGCTCGAGGTGCCGCATAAGCCCTTCGAGGCGCTGCTCGCCGAGTATCGCTCGCGCCGCGGCGTATGGAACGACGCCGAGCTTCCGGCCGAGGACCTGAAGGCCATCACCGCCGGGTTCAAGCGCATCGTGGAAAAGCACGCGCATCGCCCGTTCCCGATGGATGCGCTCGAGCAGCTCAAGCTCGCGACGATGGCGGTGTTCCGCTCGTGGAACGGCAAGCGCGCGCACGATTATCGCAAGGCGGCCGGAATTCCGCATGATCTGGGTACGGCAGTGAACGTCGTCGCCATGGTCTTCGGCAACCAGGGCGCCGACTCCGGAACGGGCGTCATGACCACGCGCAACGTCACGACCGGCGAGAACGAGCTCGAGGGCGACTTCCTCATGAACGCGCAGGGCGAAGACGTGGTGGCGGGAACGCGCAAGACATTGCCCATCGCGGAACTCGCGCGCGTGATGCCCCACGTCGACAAGGAGCTCAAACGCATCGCCCGCACGCTCGAAAGGCATTTCCGCGAAGTGCAGGACATCGAGTTCACGATCGAGCGCGGCAAGCTCTGGATGCTCCAGACACGCGACGGCAAGCGCACCGCGCAGGCGGCGATTCGCATCGCGGTCGAGCTGGCAGGAGAGAGGCTCATCACCAAGGCCGAGGCTGTGCGGCGCGTCACACCCGAACACATCGACTATTTTCTTCATCCGCAGCTTGAGGCGGCCGCGCGCCGCGCGGCGGCGGGTGAGGGAAAGTTGATCGCGACGGGGCTCAACGTTTCGCCGGGCGCGGCTATCGGCCAGATCGTTTTCGACGCCGACACCGCCGAGCACTGGGCGCAGCGGCTCAAGAAAAAGGTGATCCTGGTGCGCCCCGAAACCCGGCCCGACGACGTGCACGGCATGCTCGCCGCGCAGGGCGTGGTGACGAGCCGCGGTGGAAGGACCAGCCACGCGGCGCTGGTGGCGCGGCAGTTCGGCATACCGGCGGTAGTGGGCGTAGTCTCGCTCGAGATTGATGCGGAACACCGCCAGATGCGCACGTCGACCGGACAGGTGTTGAAAGAGGGCGATTGGCTGTCGATCGACGGCGGAACCGGCGAAGTGTTCGCGGGCGAGTTGAAGACCGTCGTACCGGACGTGACCCATCCGTACTTGGTCGAGCTTTTGTCGTGGGCCGACCGCTTCCGACGCCTGGGCATTTGGACGAACGCGGACTATGCGCGCGACGCCGAACGCGCCCGCAAATTCGGCGCGGAAGGAATCGGCCTGTGCCGCACCGAGCACATGTTCTTCGAAGCCGACCGCCTCCCCATCGTGCAGAGCATGATCCTCGCGCCCACGGAGGAGCAGCGCAGCGAGCACCTGGCGAAGCTGCTGCCGATGCAGCGCGCGGATTTCATCGCGCTCTTCAGGGCGATGGACGGCCTGCCCGTGACGATCCGCCTGATCGACCCGCCGCTGCACGAGTTTCTGCCGAGCCGCGACGAGCTGCAGAAGTCCGTCGTCGAGCTGGAGACTCGTCTCCGGCTCAAGGACGGGGACCCCGCCGTCCTCGAGGCCGAGCTTCGCTCCAAGCGCAAACTCCTCGACCGCGTGGAGGCGATGCGCGAGCAGAATCCGATGCTCGGATTGCGGGGCGTGCGTCTCGGCATCCACATGCCGGAGCTCGTGCGCATGCAGGTGCGGGCGATACTCGAAGCCGCCTGCGCGTGCGCGCGGGATGGCATCAAGCTCAAGCCGAAGATCATGATCCCGCTCGTTGCCACCAGCAGCGAACTCAAGTTGCAGCGCGCGCTGCTCGAGGAAGAAGCCCGCAAGGTGCTCAAGGAGCAGGGTGTGAAAGTGCCTTACCAGTTCGGCACCATGATCGAGGTGCCGCGCGCGGCGTTGATCGCCGACCGGATCGCCGAGTTTGCCGAGTTCTTCTCGTTCGGGACCAACGACCTCACTCAGACGACGTTCGGCATCTCGCGCGACGACGCCGAAACGGGATTCCTGAGCGAGTATCTGCAAAAGGGCATTCTCCTGCGCAACCCCTTCGCCACCATCGATCAAAGCGGCGTAGGATATCTCATGGAGCTCGGGGTGAAACTCGGGCGCCAGCGCCGCAGGAAGCTCGAGATCGGTATCTGCGGCGAGCATGGCGGCGATCCCGCCAGCATTGCTTTCTGTCACCGCCTGGGCTTGGATTACGTCTCATGCTCGCCGTTTCGAGTGCCGGTTGCGCGGCTCGCCGCGGCGCATGCGGCGCTCGCGGGGAAGACCGAGGGTAAGGTGTCGAAGTAAGTGGGGGGAAGGAGTTGACATGCGCCCCCGGGCTCTGCCGATGGTCATTTAATTCAACGGAGAATCCAAGATGATGATGGCTTACAATCCCGCGGCTCAGTTCGAGATCAAAGTCCGGGACGTCGAGTTCCGGCGCACGCCGGCGCGGACACTGATGGCCCGCGTGTATCAGCCGCATGGCGCGGGCCCCTTCCCGGCGCTGCTGGATTTACACGGCGGCGCCTGGAATGACAAGGATCGCCTGGCCAATGCGCCGATGGATGAAGCATTGGCGGCAAGCGGCATTCTGGTGGTGGCCATAGACTTGAGGCTCGCTCCCGAAGCGCCGTACCCCGCTTCGGTCCAGGACGCGAACTACGGCATTCGTTGGCTCAAAGCAAAAGCGCGCGAGTGGAACGGCGAGGCGGCCACGGTGGGTGCGCTCGGCAGTTCCAGCGGCGGTCACGTCATAGAACTCTGCGCCATGCGCCCGCGCGATCCGCGCTACACCGCGCATCCACTGCCCGAAGCCCCGGGCGCCGACGCAACACTGGCCTACGTCGCCACTCGTTCGCCGATCAGCGATCCTTACGCCCGCTTCCAGCAGGCCGAGAAAATGAAGCGCGAAGAGATGATGCAGAAGAGCAGGACTTACTTCAACCCGTGGGAGACGATTTTCGAGGGCAACCCGCAGCAGATGCTCGACCGCGGCGAGGCGGCTTCACTGCCGCCGCTGCTCATCATGCAGGGCGCGCTCGACGACAACGTCCTGCCGGCGCTGCAGGAGCGATTCGCCGCGTCCTGGCGCGCCGCCGGCGGCGAATGCCAGTTGGAGATCTTCGCCGGTTGCGAGCACATGTGGGTGGCGGAGCCGGGGCCGCAAACCGAGCGCGCCCACGAGATGGTCAAGGCGTTTATCGCGCGCCAGTTGCGGGCGTTGCGCCGCGCGGCGTAGCTCGAGCGGAACAAGACGGCAGGAGCCACCGGCGTGGCGGCGGGCCCGCCTCAGAACATGGACGCAATCCAGGCGTCAACCGCCGGCGCATACCCCCTGGCACATCTGCCGCAGGGCTAACAGCACGAAAAGCGAGATGAAGGGCCGGAACGTCGGGCCGAAAATGGCCGCGGCGATCAGGTAGATCCCGATCAGGTCGATCAAGGCTGAAGTGACAATGAGCGTGACATCCGCAGCCCGCGGATGGGCGGCGAGCCACGCGTGAAGCGGTGAGGTCCAGTCATGCACACGGTCTCTGAGACCGGCAGCCACAACCCTTCGGCTCAGCAGGTGCTGCGTCCAGAACCATCCCGCCAGGCCCAGACCGATGACTGCGATACGAATCAGGATTTCAGTCATGGCTGTCACTTCATGGCTGCGTTGGGGTGCGCTTCGGCCAGCGAAGACGCCAGCATGGAGGTCAGTTGCTCCCGGACTTCTCCCATGAGCGGATCGCCATCCGCGTCGCGCTGCTCGTCCGGAGACACTTCGATTGCTTCGCCCACGTCCACGACAGCGCGCATGGGCGAGTGCACGCGCGCGGTGTCGGTCGTATCCTCTTCGAACCTTTCCACGGTTTCGAGAATCCGCTCCGGCGTCGGTTCCGGGATGAAATAGCCCGCGGGGTAGAACGCCAACTGCTGGGCGAGGTACATGTCGGCAAGCTGCCTTTCGCGGCGGTCCTGCTCCGCCTGGGACAATTTGCCGCCCACCATATCGGCCAGGATCGCCTTGCGCAGCACCTTGACGCGCCGGACAACATCGCCATCGTGCCTTTCCTTCATCCACTCGTCCTCGAGCGGGCAGAGCAGACGGTCGACGAGGCGTTGCACGCGCTCACCGACCTCTCCGCGCTGCGCTTCGCCGAAATACTCGATTTCCTTGAGTGCGAGCATGGCGCTGCCGACCTTGAGCACGCGTTCGATGAGCGGCAATTCCTGTTGTGGCCGCCACGCCATGCGCGTTTCGATGTCCTCGAGCACAGGGGTGAGTGCGGCTTCAATGTCGCCGTCGAAGAAATAGCGGATCGCAATGGGATGAATCACAACGCGCCCGGGGGGAGACTGGGCGGCGCGTTGCCGGGCGGCGGCACGAGCCATGATCGCGGCGCCCTCCATCAGATTATTCAGGCGGTCGTTGTTCCGGGAAATGACTCCTTCGGGGAAAATCAGCATGAGCCGATCGGCCTCGCTGAGAAGCCCGGTTGCGTGGTTCAGCGATTCGCGATCCGCGCCTTCGCGGTGCACGCTGAACGCGCCGGCACGCGGCAGCAGCCACGCCTGGAAGCGGTTCTGCACGAACAGGTGCCAGCTCGCCATGATGTACAGATACCGCCGCACCTGCCGCGCCAAGACGGCGATCACCATCGGGTCGCAGGGCCGGCAGTGGTTGGGCGTGAGTACGACGGCATGGCCGGCCTGGATGGAGGTCCGCAGCCGATCCACGCCGCGGCAGGTCACGTTGGTCACGCCATGGCCGGCGCGAAGGTAGAACGGCACGCACTGCAGCAGCAGACCCGGCCAGAACGAGCCGCGGTGCGGCGGCACAAAACGGTAGGGTTTTGCAACGACTATTTTTTGCATCGCAGTCGTGGAAACCAGGGGTACTGGAGCCGATCTTCCCGGACGAGCGGGAGGAATTCGACTCCGTTCCGCCTGCTCACAAGCCCAGGCGCTTTCTACTGAGCATTGCAGAAATGCTGACAATGCTCATCCCTCATCCCCGGCCCTTGTATGCTTTCTTTTGCTGGGGGTGTAAGGTG
>MERG01000070.1 GCA_001771985.1 Betaproteobacteria bacterium RIFCSPLOWO2_12_FULL_62_13
GCGCACTTCCTGGGTCAGTTCCGGCGAGCATTAATGGGTCAGGTTCCGTGAGCGCTGAAGACGACGGTGAACCTTGCTTTGCGAGCCTATATGCGTCGCTCCTGCACGCCTTCGAAAACGCATGCGATCGCCTTGGTCGTATCGTCTTCGATCAGAAAATTGATCAAGTCGCAGATGTCGACATTGCACGAATTTCCCGGCGCAAAGTTGTAGCTGCATCCCAGTCCGCGTTGCATGCCCTGTGTGATGATGAAACCCAGAGCGCCGCTTTGTACGACGAGCCCGATCGGGCCGGTAATCATGGGCAGCTCATCGAGCCCCGGCTGGAAGGACATCCCGACCCGATCGACAAAATTCATGACGCCGATGCAGTTGGGGCCGAGGAGGCGCATGCCGCTCGAGCGAGCGATTGCCGTGAGGCGATGCTGCTGTTCGGCGGTTTCGGGATCGCCCGTTTCGGCGAAACCCGACGAGAAGATCACCGCACCGCCCACACCGACAGAGGCGCACTGCTCGACCAAAGGCAATACCCGTTGGCGCGGAACTGCCAACACCACGCAGTCGGGCGTCTCGGGAACGTCTTTTATATCCGGATAGCATTTGCGCCCGAGAATATCGGCGTGTCTGGGATTGACCGGATACACTCTGCCCTCATACCCGAATCCCGTATTTGCAACGCTGCGGTAACCGAAGGAACCGGGTGTCGCTGAAGCGCCGATGATCGCGATGCTTCGCGGATGGATGAGTCGGGTCAATTCTTTTCTGCCGTAGAGACCACGAGGCGGCAAAGCTTCGAACTGCCGAGCTATATCCATGTTGTGGTTCTTGTTGAATCAATAAGACTTGGGCAAGCCCAACACCTTCTCCGCGATGTGGCACAGTATCAGTTCGCGGCTGACTGGCGCGATGCGAGGGATAAAGCTTTCGCGCAAATAACGCTCGACGTGATATTCCTTCGCATAGCCCATGCCACCGTGCGTCATGACGGCGGTCGTGCACGCCTTGAAACACGCTTCGGCGGCGAGGTACTTGGCTGCGTTCGCTTGCGCCCCGCAGGACTTTCGCTGGTCGTAGAGCGATGCGGCGTGATAGACCATGAGCCGCGCCGCCTCGAGCTCCATCCACGCCTCGGCGAGCGGGTGCTGGATACCCTGATTCTGTCCGATGGGACGATCGAATACGACGCGCTGTTTGGCATATTCGGCGGCTTTCCGTAGAGCCAGGCGGCCCAGTCCGACGGCGCCCGCAGCCACCAGACAGCGCTCGGGGTTCATGCCATGCAGAACGTATTTGAATCCCTGGCCCTCCTCTCCGATGCGATCCTCGAGCGGGACTTGCAGGCCATCGATAAACAGCATGTTGGAGTCCACCGACTTGCGCCCCATCTTGTCGATCAGCCGTACTTCCACGCGGCTGCGGTCGAGATCGGTGTAGAACAGGCTCAGCCCCTCGGTGCGTTTCTTCACTTCCTCGACAGGCGTTGTCCTGACCAGGATCAACATCTTCTCGGCGACCTGTGCGCTGGAGGTCCAGATCTTCGCGCCATTGAGAACGTAGTGATCGCCCTCGCGTTTGGCCGTAGTCTTCAATGCAAGCGTATTGAGGCCGGTGTCGGGCTCGGTGATGGCAAAGCAGTTTTTTTCCATGCCGTTGATCATGGGCGGTATCCACCGCCGTTTTTGCTCGTCTGTGGCGAAGACCGCAATCGGGTTGAGGCCGTACGTGTACTTGTTGAGGCATGCGGCCGCTGCGCCGCCACCGCCCGCTTCACTCATCGCTTCGGTCATGATGCATGACTCGGTGATGCCCAGTCCCGCCCCTCCATATTCCTTCGGCATCGCGATACCGAGGAAACCCGCATCGGCGAACGCTTTGTGAAACTCGTGCGGCCAGCCACCCTCGGTATCTTTCCTGAGCCAATAAGCGTCGTCAAACTGGGCACACAGCTTCAATATGGCATCGCGGATCGCCTGTTGCTCCGCCGTAAATTCAGTATTCACGTCCGGTGGTCTCCTGTTCATTGTTGCGGAATGCCGGCGGCCTTGATCACCTTCGCCCACTTCGCAAGCTCCGCTGCGACGAGAGCAGCCAGCGCTTCCGGCGGGTCGGCCGACTGCTGAAGGCCCTGCCGTTCGAAGACTTCCAGCGCATCGACCTGTCTCAGCCCTTTGCCCGCCTCCTCACTGATGCGCTTCACGATCGCAGGCGACGTGGCGACCAGCCCGGCGGCGATGTTGCCGCCCGCACCCGGCCGGTTGTCGATGATGGCCGACTGTCCCAGCCCCGCGCTCAATTTGGAGCCTGCGACACAGGCCATGAGATCGGCGGATCCGCCTGCAGAGAATCCCACCACGATACGGATCGGCTTGCTCGGGAAAGTCTGTGCCATGGCCATCGCGGGCAGGAATGCTGCGATTGCGGCAAGCACAAACCATGCTGAACGATGGGATGCGTGTCCTTTCATATACCTGCTTCTGTACGGCAGGTTCGCTTCAGGGCGACCCGTCCTGATGTGGAGTGTCGCTGCTCAGTACATATATTGACCGCCATTGACGTGGATGACCTGCCCGGTGACGAAGCCGGTGCTCTCGCTTGCAAGATAAACGCAGGCAGCGGCGATTTCGTCGGAGGTCCCGAGCCGACGCACCGGGATTTGAGCCATCCGCGTCTCCAGCCAATTCTCCGGATACTGACTCCAGTCGCGGGTCGTATCGAGTGAGCCCGGGGACACGGTATTCGCAGTGATGCCGTGTTCGCCGAACTCCACCGCCAGGGCCTTTGCAAAGGCGTGCACGCCCGCTTTGCACACGATGTTGTGCGCGCGGGTCGGAATGTGCCCCGCAAATCCGTCGACGCCGGAAATATGGATCAATCGTCCCCAGCCGCGCGCCTTCATGTCCGGGATGGCCGCACGCGCCATGTAAAAGCAGGAGTTGAGATTGGTATTGAGGGTGCTCTGCCAATCCTCCAGCGAGATGTCGAGAAAAGGCTGTTTGCGGCGTATGGACACATTGGACACGGCGATATCGACCGGGCCGAACAGCGCCTTCGCTTTCGCAACCATATCGGCGACGGCGGCGGGATCACCCACATCCGCCATAACGCCTGCGGCCTTGCCTCCCGCCGCTTGGATCTCCGCGACCACCGCCTCGACGTTTGCGCGGTTGCGATGGCCGTTCACTATTACGCTTGCGCCCTCGCGTGCGAAATGCAAGGCGATCGCGCGTCCGACATTCTGTCCTGATCCCGTTACGACAGCAGTACGCCCGGCGAGCAGCCCGCTCGCGCTCGTAGATTGACTTGCCACTGCAGGGCCCTCCGTCCTCTGGTCTAATGGGTATGCAACCTCATATTGCACTTGGCACATCGGTATCCTGTTCACGCCAACAGCCGCAAGGGCGAGTGCCAATCAACGTACTTCCGCTTTCAGAAATACTAGCAAACGAGGACGCATTGCGGTTGCTGTTCTAACTACCGGAACTCGTCCCGGTACTGCGTATTTTCCAGCATAATGGTATACGACAAGAGGAGGGTAATGCATGGATTTTAACCTGCCTGACGAAACACGCATGATGCGTGAGACGGTTGCGCGCTTTGTGCGCACGGAGCTGATGCCCCTCGAATCGCTTGCAATCCGGCGCGAGGCGGAGCGCGGCCTGGGGGACGCGCCGCTCATTCCACCCGAAGTCGAAGCACAGCTTCAGCAGAAGGTACGCAGCCCCGGTATGGCGAACCGGTGCCTGCAAATGATGGTCGAGCAAGCCAATCGCCGCTCCACTTTTGGCGCACTACTTGCCGACCGGCAAGTCGAATAGCAAGGACTACGGGGTCGATCCGTTGAAAATGCGAGTGGGAGACAAGGTGTATGGTGGAATTCAAGACGCTTTCGTATGAGGCCGTCACCGTCGGAGAGGAATTCAAGTCCGACGACTATCTCGTCAAGCCGGAGGACGTCGAGACGCGCGTTACTGTAGAAGTCTGGTGCGAGAACCAGGACGGTGTGATGACGATGGTCGGTACGGCGAGTGAGCTGGAGTCCGGCCTAAGAAGATGAACCGCACCCCACCCATTATCGATACCGACCTCACGCGCCTGTTTGCGCCGAGAGTCGCCGCGCTCGTCGGCGCAACCGACCATCCGACATCGTTCTGCGGACGCGTTTTCCGGCAGCGCGTTGACAAAGCACCGATGGCAAGTAAAATGTTTTTGACGCCCCGCCGATGACATGCAAAAAAGATGATGGGAGCGATGAAAGCCTACGCTGAGAACTCAGAGGGACTTGTAGTATTCCAGGATGGCATTCGTACGCCGCACCCGCCGTCGGCGCTCATGGCGCATTCGATCCGTTATTGCGCGCAGCATGCCCCGTGGTGATTCAGGCGCTGTTTTGACTTGTCTCGGAAGAATAACATGGCGAGACCCGTTGTAAAGACCGCGTTTTGTGACTTGCTCGGCATCGAGTATCCGATTTGCCTGGCGGGGATGGGATCGCGTGGTAAGGCAACACCGCCCGAGCTCGTAGCTGCTGTGTCCGAGGCGGGCGGACTCGGCGTGATCGGTGGATCGGGGATTCCAGCGACGGAATTGCGCGAGGTCATACGCAAAGTACGCTCAATGACCGACAAACCGATTGGTGTGGATCTGTTGCTGCCGGCAAAGCTTGCCGAAGCGCCTCCTACCCGCTCAGCCGTGCGCGAGGAGCTCAAGAAAAAGTTTCCCGACCACTATGCGTTCATGCGGAAGCTCATGGAGCGGTACAACATTCCCGACGCAATCGTCGAAGATGACATGGTTGTTTCGTCGGGCCCGTCTGTCAGCGGACGAAAGACGCCGCATGAAGAACAGGTGGACGTGGTGCTTTCGGAAAACGTACAGGTGTTCGCCGCCGGGCTGGGCGACCCTTCCTGGGTAGTACCGCTTGCTCGCGAGAAGGGCGTCAAAGTGATGGGGCTCGTCGGGAGCGTGCGCAATGCGCAACGACAGGTAAAGGCCGGCGTAGACATCATCGTCACGCAGGGTTACGAAGCCGGGGGTCACACCGGGTCGATTGCCAACTTCCCTCTGATTCCACAAGTGGTGGACGCCGTCAGGCCTCTGCCTGTGATTGCAGGCGGAGGCATCGCAGACGGTCGCGGGATCGCTGCCGCGCTGTCCCTGGGCGCGATGGGCGTCTGGGTTGGCACAGCGTTCCTGGTCTCGCATGAATGCCAGATTCCCGAGCGTTCCAAAGACGAGATTCTCCAGGGCGGCTCGGAGGACTTTGTGATCTCTCGCGTCTACACTGGTAAGACGATGCGCTCGTTCAAGAACGAGATCATCAAGGCCTGGACGGATTCCGGCCTGCAGCCGTTGCCCATGCCGTATCAGAAAATCATGATGGATGACTTCAATGAAGCCGCAGCGCGGGCAGGACGATGGGATTTGCGCAGCAACCCCGGCGGACAGATTGCCGGCCTGGTGAAGGAGCGCAAGCCTGCCAGGCAGATCATGGAGGAGCTTGTCGAAGGCACGGTGCGGGCCCTCCACGATCTGCGACACAGCGTAAGCGTCGGCTAGAGCTGTTCGGGACTTGCAACACAATTTTTCCGAATAAGTGCCGCGCACTCCAATCTGAAAATCCTGCCAAGATGAAAAACGAGTTCCGATCGGTCCTGCAGGTCAGCAGGGAAGACGCGGTCCAGATCATCCGCCTCGCCGATGAACCCACCCGCAATTCGCTTTCGGACAGAATGCGCGTCGCTCTGCCGGATGCGCTGCGACAGGCGGCTGCCGATCCGCAAGTGCGTGTGCTATATCTCACCGGCACTGGCCGCTCCTTCTGTATCAGGGATTGGATTCCGACTTGAAGACCGCGTTGAATCTTGCGGCGTCCAACATGCCGGTTGTCCGGATGAGCGAAGATCATCAGGAAGCGGTCGCCGCTTTCAAGGAGAAGCGCGAACCGCAATTCAAAGGACGATGATCGAGCGTACAGGTATATCCGGTTCTCTGCCTTGAGGAGCCAAATGCCCGACTTGCGTTTTCTGCTTTCCCCGCGAAGCATTGCCATCGTCGGCGTATCGGATGACCCGAAGACCATACGCGGACGGTTGCTCCACGTCTTGTTGAAGCGCGGCTTTGCGGGTCCGGTGTATCCGGTAAGCCGCACGCTGGCGCAAGTGCAGGGTGTGCGTACTTATCCATCGATTTCGGAGCTGCCCGAACGGGTCGATCTGGCGGTTTTGTGTACTCCCGCCAACGCTGTGCCGGAGGTGCTGCATGAGTGTGGCGAAAATGGTATTCGGGCCGGTCTTGTCATTGCATCAGGGTTTGCGGAAGAACGGGGCGAGGCCGGGCGTGCGCTGCAACGCAAGCTCGAAGAAGTGGCTGCCAGGTATGACATAGCGGTATGCGGGCCGAATTCGACCGGGTTTCTCAATACCTTCGCGGCTCTCGCTGCCTGCTTTAGCCCGACGCTGGAGAACCCCAATAATTCCATTGTGCCGTCGGTCGATAACGGGAAGCGCATTGCAGTGACCTCGCAAAGCGGCGGTTTTACGTTTGCCTTTCTGAGCCGAAGCCAGCAGCGTCCGATCGCATACAGCTACATGATCAGCACTGGCAACGAGGGTTGTCTATCGGCGGCTGATTACATCGAGTACATGATCGATGAAGGGCGCACCGATTTGTTTCTGATGTACATGGAAGGCATCACCAACCCCGGGAAATTGCTGAGGGTCACTGCCAAAGCGGCCAGCGCAGGCAAGCCCATGATCGTGTTGAAGGCAGGCCGTTCGGAGGTGGCAAAACGGGCTGCCGAGTCGCACACGGGCGCGCTGGCCGGCGAGGTGTCGGCCGTCCGCGCGGTGTTCCGCGAGTATGGCGTCGTGGAAGCCGAGGACATCGATGAAATGCTCGATACCGCGACGGCGTTCAGCTTCTGCCCGCTTCCGAGCGGCCATCGTGTTGGATTGATCAGTGCGTCGGGCGGCGGCGGGGTATTGATGGCCGACGCACTCACCGCGCAGGGTCTCGAGCTGCTGCCTTTCGACGGCGAGACCCGGTCGCAAATTGAAGCATTTCTTCCTGCGTACGGCGCCGCGCAAAATCCGATCGACTTGACCGCGACCGCCGTACGCGATGTCGGCTACGCGCGGGTCATCGACATCGTCCGCCGGTGCGCGACCGTCGATATGATCGTGGTAGTCGGATCGCTCTCGTACGAATATGGTATCGAGAAAGATCGCGACGCACTGGCGCGAGTCGTGGGCGAGACCGACAAGCCGATCGTATTCTTCACGTATTCAACCGCCTCGCCCGGAGCGATCGAGTTGCTGGCGCGCGTCGGCATTCCCGTCTATACGTCGATGCCCAACTGCGCACGCGCGCTGCGTTCGCTTTCCGAGTACGCTGCCCTCCTGCGGCGGTGGAAGCGCGATCGAGAACACATCGTCGCGCGGTCTCGGGGCGCAGCGTCCGATTCCCGCCTGGCGGCCGCTGACCGTGTTGTGTGCGAAGCCGATGCCAAGGAAATCCTGGGTCAATACGGCTTGCCACGGCCGGCGGAACGTCTGGTCCAGACGATAGACGAAGCAGTCGCGGCGGCTGCTGCCATCGGTTATCCCGTCGCGATCAAGGCACAGTCGCCGGACTTACCCCACAAGACGGAGGCGGGTGGTGTGGCGTTGGGTCTGGATTCGGAGGCTGCACTTCGAGACGCGTATCACGCAATGATGCAACGTCTGCGGTTGCACCCGACGGCACGGTTGCGTGGAGTTCTCGTTCAAGAGATGGTGCCTGCCGGCGTGGACGTGATCGTGGGCATCAACCGGGACGCGCAATTCGGCCCGATGCTTATGATCGGTCTCGGCGGCATTCTGGTCGAACTCATGCGGGATTTTGTTTTCGCGCCGGTCCCGGTGACGAAGGAGCGTGCGCTCGAGCTCATCCGGTTGTTGCGCGGCGCCCGGATATTTGACGGTGGTCGCGGGAGACCAAGGGCGGATGTCAATGCGCTCGCCGCGCTCGCCGCGCAACTCTCGCGCTTCGCCGCCGAGCATGCCGAGCTTATCGCCGAGATCGACCTCAATCCCGTGATCGTGCACGAGCAGGGGTTGTCGGTCGTCGATGCTTTGATTGTGAAAGTGGAAGCGGACCCGCACTACAAGCGATCTCAAGAGAAACGTAGTGGTTAGGGCCACGTGTTTCCAGCCAGTGCGCGGGCCGATACGCCGTGCATCCGGTTCGGTGTCGATAGCGAGGACCATGTCGCGAATCGCATGGGCGCGCGCTGCCGCCGGTGCCGGGAAGCCTTCTGGCCGAGGGCTTTCGGCGCGCCGTACTCGATTTTCTGGTGGAGAACGGGGCGCTATCGGGAGAGCTTCGCCGCTGTATGCTCGCCTCGCGCCACGGGGGCTTCGCGGTGCACAACGAGGTGAGTGTGGCCGCCGAGGATGCCGAGGGGCGCAAGATGCTCGCCGGCTACATGCTGCGCGCCCCGATGTCCGTGCAGAAGATGACCTACGACGTGGCCACGGGCACGGTGATCTACCGCTCCAAGATGCACGCCGGCTTGAAGCGCAACTTCCCGGTCATGCCGGGCGCCGGGTGGTTGGCCATGCTCTGCAAACACATTCCCGACCGCTGCGAGCACCTGGTGCGCTACGTGGGGTGGTACTCGAACCGCGCGCGGGGCGAGCGCGCGAAGAACGCTTTGCCCCAGGACGGCGTCGCCCTGCCGTCGCCGGGCGAGGCGCCGGCCACTGAATTTGCGGCTCGCGCGAAAGCCGCCTGGGCGCGGCTCATCCGCAAAGTCTACGAAGCCGATCCCCTGGAGTGCCCCAAGTGCAATGGGCCGACCTGCCTGCCGGCAGGCAGGTGCGGGTCATCGCCTTGATCGAGGATCCGGGAGTCATCCGGCGCATCCTCGGGCACCTGGGGTTGTGGGCGCCGCTGCCCACCGAGCGCAGTCCGCCGCTCGGTGCCGCGAGTTGGCTCCGGTGCGCCGACTTGGCGCTGACCTATCACCCGTTATGCAGTGCACTGCATAACAGGTGTAATGCGGAGTGTACTGTTATGCGGAGCCGCATCGTCGAAGGCCCTGATTACAGGTCATTTTGAAGATTGTTCTCTCCGCATAACTATGCGCGTCCTGAGCGAGGCGATCAATTGATCGGTTGCCTTGAAGCGCCCCGAACGCAGTTTTGGCGCGATGACAGATTCAAGCGCTTCCAGCTTCACCGAAGGATCGGCGCGCGTATACATTTCGGTCGTTTGCACATGGGCGTGTCCGAGCCAGAGAGCGACCTTTCGGAGATCTTTGGTCGCCTGCAGGACCGTAAGCGCGCAGGTATGTCTCAGGACATGAGGAGAAATGCGCTTCGTTGACAGAGAGGCACAACGCGCTGCGGCTCTCTGGGCGTGCTTGTGCAAGGTGTATTCGAAACCGGAACGTGTCATGGCTTCGCCACGGGCGTTAACGAACAGTTCCGGCGCCGACACCGTGCCCCTCACCGCTAGCCACGCACGCAGTGCCGCTGTCGTTTCCTTCCACAACGGTAAGCAACGTTCCTTTCGACCCTTACCATGGACGAGAACGCTGGCGTG
>MERG01000071.1 GCA_001771985.1 Betaproteobacteria bacterium RIFCSPLOWO2_12_FULL_62_13
TCGAGCCACACGTAGAAGTACTTGCCCGGCGCCTCGGGGATTTCGAACCCGAAATAGGGTGCATCGCGGTAAATGTCCCAGTCCGCCAGTCCGGCCTTGAACCACTCGTCGAGCTTGTTTGCTGCCTCGGCCTGGAGCGTGCCGGGAGAGCGGGTCCAGCGTTTCAGGAACTCGGTGCGCTTGCCGAGCTTGAAGAAAAAATGTTCCGAGTGCTTCTTAACCGGCGTTGCGCCTGAGATCGCGGAGTAGGGATTGATCAGATCGGTCGGAGAGTATGTCGTGCCGCATATCTCGCAGGCGTCCCCGTACTGGTCCTTGGCGTGGCACTTGGGACACTCGCCCTTGATAAACCGGTCCGGCAGGAACATGTTCTTGGCGGGATCGTAGTATTGCTCGATCGCCCGCTTCTCGATGAGTCCCGCTTTGTCGAGCCGTCGATAGAACTCGTAGCAGAGTTCGCGGTTTTCCGGGGAGTGGGTCGAGTAATAGTTGTCGAACTCGATATGGAAGCCACGAAAATCTCGCCTGTGCTCTTCGTGCATGCGCGAGATGAGCCGCTCCGGGCTGACGCCTTCCTGCTCGGCGCGCAGCATGACCGGCGTGCCGTGGGTGTCGTCGGCGCACACGTAGTGAACTTCGTGTCCCTGCATGCGCTGAAAGCGCACCCAGATGTCGGTCTGGATGTATTCGACCAGGTGCCCGAGGTGAATTGCGCCGTTGGCGTAGGGCAGGGCGGAGGTGACGAGAATACGGCGTTTGTCCATTTGGGGCCGGAACTTAGAGGATTGAATTGTAACAAACCCTGTATCCGATCCCCATTTGCGATGAACTTCCTTCAGGACCGCAAAGCCGCCCGGGCATGCCTTTCGAGAGGCAGGCAGAAGCGCGTGACTGGATATGCGCCCCTTCGATAATTGTTTAGAATCCCGCCCTACCCGCAGCAAATAGAGGATTCCGTCATGGCTGTCACTGATCAGCAAGTACAGGATGCGCTGAAGCAACTGATCGACCCGAATACCCGCAAGGACTATATTTCGACCAAGTCCGCGCGCAACATCAAGGTCGACGGCAGCAACGTGTCGGTCGATGTACTTCTCGGTTACCCGGCGAAAAGTCAGCTTGAGCCGATCCGCAAAGAGGTCGCCGCGAAGCTCAGGACGATCCCCGGTATCGGCAGCGTCGCGGTAAATATCTCGATGAAAATCGTCTCCCACGCCGTGCAGCGCGGCGTGAAGCTTGTCCCGGGGGTCAAGAACATCATCGCCGTGGCCTCTGGCAAGGGTGGAGTGGGGAAGAGCACGGTGGCGGTAAACCTCGCGCTGGGCTTGGCGGCCGAAGGCGCCACGGTGGGTGTGCTCGACGCCGATATCTACGGCCCGTCGCAGCCGATCATGCTGGGCATCCGGGGGCGCCCCGAGTCACGCGACGGGAAAACCCTCGAGCCCATGGAAGGCCACGGCCTGCAGGCGATGTCGATTGGCTTCCTGATCGACGTGGATACCCCAATGGTTTGGCGGGGCCCGATGGTAACCCAGGCGCTGGAGCAGTTGCTCAATGAAACCAGGTGGCGCGACATCGACTACTTGGTGGTGGACCTGCCGCCCGGCACCGGCGACATTCAGTTGACGCTCGCCCAGCGCGTCCCGGTCACCGGGGCGATCATCGTCACCACGCCGCAGGACATCGCGCTGATCGACGCCCGCAAGGGGTTCAAGATGTTCGAAAAGGTCGGCATCCCCATCCTCGGTATCGTCGAGAACATGTCGATCCACGTCTGTTCGAAATGCGGGCACGAGGAGCGCATTTTCGGCGAGGGTGGCGGCGAGCGCATGTGCAAGGACTATAGCGTCGAATTCCTGGGCGCGCTGCCGCTGGACATCAACATCCGTGAGCAGGCCGACTCGGGCAAGCCGAGCGTGGTGTCCGACCCCGACAGCCGGATAGCGCAGATCTACAAGGAAATTGCCCGCCGCGTGGCGGTCAAGATCGCCGAGAAGCAGCAGGACCATTCGGCGGCGTTCCCCAAGATCGTCATTCAGAATACGTGAGGGGTGAAGGGTAAGGCGTGAGGGGTAAGACGCCTCACCATGCCCATCAAATCCGGCCGCTGAATCCGCTCATGGTGAAAAGGCGCTGCATCACCGAGCCGCTCGAGCATCAGGCGCAGTTCGGCGTGACACTGCCTGGGATTTAAGCAGCTCGCGCTGCCCGCTGACACCTTCCGAGACTTCAGCTCAACGCGCTGCCGGCTCGCGCGTTGTTTCCGCAAAGCTACCATTCGCGCAACAACCGAAGATTTTTTTCGGAAAACCGCGAAAAGCTCTTGATTCCTGGAAAATTGATCCTATAATTCGCGGGAATTTGGCAGTTTTTTTATCAACGGCGACATCGGGTTACAGGAGGTCATCATGACAGTTTTGAGGAACTGCTGCCGCACGGCTGATGTGGTTGCTTCGCTCGTTCCGGAAACCTAGGTCATAGAGGAGACTTTGATGGTCGTGCGCTCTGTCGCCTTCAAGAAACAACAAACCGCTCTCGAGAACGAACAGCATCTTTTCGATACCCACCCCGAAGTACGCCTGGACTTCAGCCACGTCCGGGAAGCGCTGAAACAGGGCTATACCAAGCCCTTCCTCCTCGTCGACACCGAGATCGTCCGTATCAAGGCCCGCCGCTTCAAGGCCGCCATGCCGCGCGTGCAGCCGCACTACGCGGTGAAGGCGAATCCCGATCCGCGCGTGCTGAAGACCTTGATCGAGGAAGGCGTGGGCTTCGAGATCGCCTCCATCGCCGAGCTCGACCTCCTGCTCGGCCTGGGCGTGCCGGCGGCCGAGGTCTACTACAGCAACCCGATGAAGTCCCGCGCCTACCTCGAATATGCGGCCGCGAAGGGTGTGGAGTGGTACGTGCTGGACAGCGTCGAGGAGCTGCGCAAGATTCACAGCGTCAAGCCCGACGCCAAGCTCTACGTCCGGATCGAGGCGCCGAACGTCGGCAGCGACTGGCCGCTCACGGGCAAGTTCGGCATCAAGAGTTCCGATGTCGACGGCATTATTGCCGAAGCGGTGCAGCTCGGGGCGGACCTGGCGGGCGTTACCTTCCACGTCGGCTCCCAGTGCCGCAACCCGGAAAACTGGCGCGTCGGCATCCAGCACGCCAAGCGCGTGTTCAGGAAGATGCGCCTGGCGGGATTGACACCACGGCTCTTGAACGTCGGCGGCGGTTATCCGGTGCGCCATGTGAAGCCCATCCCCTCGGTCGAGAAGATCGCAGAGGTGGTAAACCATGCCATCCGCGACATTCCGCAGAGCGTGCGGGTCATGGCCGAGCCGGGCCGTTTCCTCGTTTCGGACGCCGGCTACTTCGTGTGCCGTGTAGTCGGGACTGCTACCCGCAACGGCAAGCGCTGGATGTACTGGGACGCGGGCGTGTTCGGCGGGGTGATCGAAACCACCGAGGGCTTGCGCTACGACGTCATTACCGACCGCAGCGGCAAGCCGATCCCGTGGTGCATTGCCGGCCCCACCTGCGACTCGGTGGACGTGTGCATGCGCGACGAAATGTTCCCCGAGGACATGCAGGAAGGCGATTTCATCTATATCGCCAATGCCGGCGCCTACACCACGGCCTACGCGAGCAATTTCAACGGATTTCCGCTGCCGGAAGTGCGGGTGATCTAGGAGTTTGTCGGACCCCGGATCGGGGTCCGGGGCAAGCTTTGAGTCTCCGTAGCAGCCGGTCTGAGCACCAAGTCCGACCGGCTGCTAGTCAAGCCTGACACCTCGAACAAGGCGGGCTTCCGGCCCCGCCTTTTTTAGGGTTTCCCGTGGGTATCGTCTCTAGTGCGCTTGGTCATCGGAGCCCAATCAGTGACCGCAGCGCAAGCTGTCATTCCCGCGCATGCGGGAATCCATAGGGTGCCTATTTGGCGAGTCCATCGCGAAAGCTCTGTCGATGCGAATTCCGGCGAGGTTGACTGCGCGAAATGTAAACGTAGTAGACCTCGTTCAACGCCGTATGGATTCCCGCCTGCGCGGGAATGACACCCACAGATAAGTCGGAGCCCTTTTCTTATGGGTTGTCGCGGCGGTTCAGGGGTGAGGCGCGGTCGTAGACCGCAAAGCGGTAGCCGTAACGGTGCTGGTCGTCGGCGCTGAACGACTGGGCTGAAGTTTCACGCCACTCCGCAATGTCGAACTCCGGCATGTAGGTGTCGCCGGCGGGCTCGGCATCGACCGTTGTGAGATAAATGCGGTCGGCAAGGGGCAAAGCCGCACGGTAGAGCTCGCCGCCGCCGATCACGAAAGCCTCGTCATCGCCATTGCAGGCGGCAACGGCTTCCTCCAGCGAATGTACGACCTTGGCGCCTGGCGCGCGATAGCCGGGTTGCCGCGTCACGATCACCGTGGCGCGGCCGGGCAGCAGCCGCCCGATCGATTCAAACGTCTTGCGGCCCATGATGATGTGGTGGCCCATCGTCATGCGCTTGAAGAGCTGCAGCTCGTTCGGCAGATGCCACGGAACGCGTCCCGCGGCGCCGATGACGCGGTTCTTGGCCATCGCCACGATGATTGAAAGGCGTGACCCGTGACCCGTGACCCGTGACTCGTGCCGCACCTCCCTCGGCTTTTTCCGTTCACCGTTCACTGTTCACTCTTCACCCATCAGCTAGACGGCTATCGGTGCTTTGATCGCGGGATGGGGATCGTAGCCCTCGAGCGTGAAGTCCTCGTGCTTGAAATCGAAAAGACTTGTCACCGCCGGATTGAGCTTCATCGCCGGCAGCTTGCGCGGCGCGCGGGAGAGCTGTTCGCGGGCCTGATCGAGATGATTGAGATAGAGGTGGGTATCGCCAAAGGTGTGCACGAAATCGCCGAGCTTGAGCCCGCATACCTGTGCAATCATCATGGTGAGCAAGGAATACGAAGCGATATTGAACGGCACGCCGAGAAACAAGTCGGCGCTGCGCTGGTAAAGCTGGCACGAAAGCCTGCCGTTTGCGACGTAGAACTGGAAAAACGCGTGGCACGGCATGAGCGCCATCTTGTCCAGGTCCGCGACATTCCAGGCGGAGACGATCATGCGCCGCGAATCGGGGTTCTTCCTGATTTGTTCGAGCACTTGGCTGATCTGGTCGATATGCCGGCCGTCGGCAGCCGGCCAGGACCGCCACTGGTAGCCGTAGACGGGCCCGAGGCTCCCGCCCGCGTCAGCCCATTCGTCCCAAATCGTCACGCCGTTGTCCTTCAGGTAGCGGATGTTGGTCTCGCCCTTCAGGAACCACAACAACTCGTGAATGATCGACTTCAAGTGCACTTTCTTGGTGGTGAGCAGAGGAAATCCGGCATTGAGATCGAGCCGAAGTTGGCTGCCGAAGATACTCAATGTGCCGGTGCCGGTGCGGTCCATCTTGCGCTCGCCGTGCTCGAGTACGTGTTTCATCAGGTCCAGGTACTGGCGCATCTTGGTCAGGATTGAGGATCAAGAATTGAGGATCGAGAATACGGGGTCCCCGGCTGGCGTCAATTCTAATCGAATTCGCATTGGCATGGCGCGCTGCGGGAGTTGGTTATAATCCCGGCTCTTTTCCATAGTAGACCCCGTGTTTCATGCTCGCCAAACTTGAACAAATCCCTGATCTGCTTGACGCCACCACAGCGAGGCGCGCGACCCATCTGCTGCTGGTGCTGCCGAAAGCGAAAAGCCTCGCCGCGCTGCCGCGCTCGCCGTTTCTGGACGTGTTGGGTGCGGCGCTCAAGCGCCGTCGCAAGAAACTCGATGAACTCGCCAAGAGTCCGCTCGCGGCCGACTTGCCCCGTGGCGCCCTTGCCGCCTGGGTCATGCTGGATCCGGCCCAATCGTCGTTCGAACGGCAAACGGCGATGCGCAAGGGACTACAGCTCCTCCTTTCCGAGAAACCCGAGGAGATCGCAATCGGTGTGTTCGGCGATCCAGCCACGCGCCGCGCGGCGGCGGAGCTTGCGGTCTATGCGGCATGGCTCAATGGCGCGACGCTGCCGGTGCGCAAGAAAAAGTCCGAGGGCAGCCCCCTCAAGAAAATCAGGCTCTACGGGGATCGCGCTACCGACGGATTCGCGGTCTTGCGCGCGCAGGCCGCGGGCAATACGCTGTGCCGCGAACTCACGGTGCTGCCGCCCAACGAGCTTACCCCGGGCACCTATCGCGAGCGCCTCCGGAAGCTCGCCAAGGCGTACCGCTGGGAACGCGAGGAATACGAACTCAGGCGGCTGCGCAAAATGGGGGCCGGCGCCTTCGTCGCCGTTGCACAGGGAAGCTCGGAGGAAGACGCCGCAATCGTGCGCCTGCGCTACCGCCCCAGGAAGGCGAAGAAGACCGTGGCGCTGGTGGGCAAGGGCATCTGCTTCGATACCGGGGGGCACAATCTGAAGACCGCGCGCTACATGCACGGGATGCACGAAGACATGAACGGCTCGGCGGTCGCCCTCGGTATCCTGCTTGCCGCGAGCGAATCCGGGCTGCCGATCAACCTCGAGTGCTGGCTGGCGCTCGCCCAGAACCATCTGAGCCCCAAAGCCTACAAGCAGAACGAGGTGGTTACGGCGTTGAACGGCACGACCATCGAGGTCGTACACACCGACGCCGAAGGGCGCATGGTGCTCTCCGACGCGCTCACGCTCGCCGCGCGCGGCAAGCCGGATGTGATCGTCGATTTCGCGACGCTTACCGGCAGCATGCACACTGCCTTGGGGGACCGTTACAGCGGCGTTTTTGCCACCAACGGGGATCTGGCGAAGCAGGCGCTGGCAGCGGGCGCGGATTCAGGGGAGCGCGTATGCGTGTTCCCGCTGGATGAAGATTACGACGCCGCGCTCGAGAGCAACATCGCCGACGTCAAGCAATGCACCATGGAAGGTGAGGCTGACCATATTCTCGCCGCGCGTTTCCTCAAGCGCTTCACCGGTGACCGGCCGTGGATACACATGGATCTTTCCAGCAGCAGTTGCAAAGGCGGCCTGGGCGCGGTCGCAACCGACGTCACCGGATTTGGTGTGGGGTGGGGCGTGTCGCTGCTCAAGTTGCTGGCCCAGGACTGAGCGCCGGATGAAAAGCATTGGAATCGCTGGATCGATCGTGCTCGCGTGGATTCTGCGCTATGCTCGGATTTGGGGGTGTCCATCGGTAACCGGTCCTTGCGCCCGGACGCGCCGCGGGCGGGTGCGCCGGGACAAGGGGGGAACATGACCGAGCGCAGCCAATTCCGGCTGCTCCTCAAGCGCCGCTTCGCGCCGTTCTTCGGCGTGCAGTTTCTCGGCGCATTGAACGATAACGTCTTCAAGCAGGCGCTGGTGATTCTGCTTGCCTTCCACACGGCGAGTTTCACCGCGATGCGGAGCGACGTGCTGCAGAACCTGGCGCAAGGGCTTTTCATCCTGCCGTTTTTCCTGTTTTCCGCCACCGCCGGACAGCTCGCCGACAAATATGAGAAGTCGCGGTTGATCTTCGTGACCGTCTTCATCGAACTCCTGGTGATGATGCTCGGCGCCGCGGGCTTCTTCCTGCGCAATATCGAGCTGTTGCTGCTCGCGCTGTTCCTCGGCGGGGTGCAATCGGCACTGTTTGGTCCGGTCAAGTACGCCATTCTGCCCCAGCATCTCAAGGAGCACGAGCTGGTGGGCGGCAACGCGCTGGTCGAAACCAGCACATCGGTTGCGATCCTGGTCGGCATGATCCTCGGCGGGTGGATGATCAGCCAGACCGGTTGGGGAATCACCGCCGTGGCGGCGACCACCATCGGATTATCTGCGGCAGGAATGCTGCTCAGCCGATTGATCCCGCTCGCACCCCCGGCCGATCCGGATCTCAAGATGAATTGGAATGTGGTGAGCGAGACCTGGCGCAACTTTCAGTTCTTGCGCAGTAACCGCACGGTCTTTCTCTCAGTCCTCGGCATTTCATGGTTCTGGTTCTTCGGTGCGATGTTCGTTACGCAGTTTCCCAACCTCACCCGGAACATCCTCGTCGCGGATGAGCAGGTGGTCACACTGCTGCTCGTCGTGTTTTCCATCGGTATTGGTATCGGGTCGCTGTTATGCGAGCGGCTGTCGGGACACAAGGTCGAGATTGGGCTCGTACCGTTCGGTTACATCGGCCTGACCATTTTTGCGGTCGATCTTTATTTCGCACTGACCGGTCACATGGGCACGGGCCCGTGGGCATCGCGGCGTTCCTGCGCGAGATGGGGCACTGGCGCCTCCTCGCCGACCTGCTGCTGATCGGGATGTTCGGCGGCTTCTACATCGTTCCTCTGTATGCGCTGATCCAGATCCGCAGTGAGGCGAGCCACCGCTCGCGGGTCATCGCCGGCAACAACATTCTCAATGCGTTATTCATGGTGGCGGCGGCACTGCTCGCCATCGCTTTGTTCCAGGCCGGTTTGACTATTCCGCAACTCTTCCTTATGACGGCACTGCTCAACGCAGCGGTGGCTGTCTACATTTACACGCTGGTTCCCGAGTTCCTGATGCGGTTCCTGGTGTGGCTGCTGATCCACTCGGTCTATCGCCTCGAGAAGGAAGGGCTGGAGCACATTCCGGAGGAAGGCGCCGCGGTGCTCGTGTGCAACCACGTGAGCATTGTCGATGCGCTTATCATCGCCGCGGCTTGCCGCCGCCCCATCCGTTTCGTCATGGACCACCGCATCTTCCGGATACCGGTGCTCAACTTCGTGTTCCGCACCGGCCGTGCCATCCCGATCGCCCCGGCAAAAGAGGATCCGGCGCTGCGCGATCGCGCATATGAGGAAATCGCGCGGGCGCTGGAACGAGGCGATCTCGTCGCGATCTTCCCCGAAGGCCGGATCACCGATACCGGGGAAGTTTATCCGTTCCGCCCGGGCATCCAGCGCATCGTCGAGCGCACGCCGGTGCCGGTGGTGCCGATGGCATTGCGGGGCTTGTGGGGCAGTTTTTTCAGCCGCATGGGAGGATCGGCGATGACGCGTCCGTTTCGGCGCGGCATGTTCTCGAAGATCGCGCTTGCGGTGGGCGTGCCAGTGGCTCCGCAAGGCGTGACGCCCGAGCGGTTGCAGGCCGAAGTGCTCGCGCTGCGCGGGGATTGGCGCTGACGCGGCTTAATCGCCGGCGCATGGGCTTCTGGGCAAATCTACCCTCGCTTCTTGTCCCACACATAGCGCACGAATCGCTGCCACCGGTTTTGTGGCTGGGCGAGTTTGTTTTGCGCCTTGCCCGCCGCCTGGTCGCGCAGATGGCTTTTCTTCACGAGTTCGTGCAATTCGCGCATGGAAAGTCCGCCGGGACCTGTCCTGAGCGTTCGGTCTTCGGCAGGCTCGGACCGAACGGATAGTTCAGGCGTCGTTCCGGCGTTTCGACTTGTTCCAGTTGGAGTCGAAGGGCCTTTGAGCTTGTCGGGATCGGGCTTGTTTGGCATGGCGAAGTGCCGGGGCAGAGTGACGATATGTTAAACTGAAACTTGATTTTTTTCGAGTTTTCTCGTCATGTCGGGCAGCACTCTCGGCACGCTGTTTTGCGTGACTTCGTTCGGCGAGAGCCATGGGCCGGCCATCGGCTGCGTGGTCGACGGCTGTCCGCCTGGGATGGCGCTTTCCGAAGCGGACATCCAGCCTGAGCTCGACCGCCGCAAGCCCGGCACCTCGCGCCACGTGACGCAACGGCGCGAAGAAGACATCGTGGAAATTCTCTCGGGCGTGTTCGAAGGCAAGACCACCGGCACGCCGATCGCGCTGCTGATCCGCAACGTGGACGCCCGCAGCAGGGACTACTCCAAGATCAAGGACATGTTTCGCCCGGGCCATGCCGA
>MERG01000072.1:0-12196 GCA_001771985.1 Betaproteobacteria bacterium RIFCSPLOWO2_12_FULL_62_13
AATCTATTCCTCCGCCGCCAGTTGGCATTGTTCCTGGAGCGAGGTGTGCGGCCGCGACGGGTGGATTCCACCAGCCGAGTCAGCTTGGCCGTGCTGGCGAAGCTGTTTGAGTGGCGCAGTGCTGTCGTCGTAGTGCAGCCGGCGACCATGATCCGGTGGCATCGCGCGGGATGGAGGCTGCTGTGGCGATTCAAGTCTCGGCCAGGGCGCCCGCCGATTTCCGCGGAGTTCCGGGCGCTGATCCGCAGGATGGCCACGGAGAACCCGCTCTGGGGTGAGGAACGGATCGCCAGTGAGCTGTTGGTGAAGCTCGGGATCCGGGTCTCGCCGCGGACGGTGAGGAAATACATGCCCATGAGTCCACCGGGCATGCCTCGCGGTGATCAGCGCTGGTCGACCTTCCTGAAGAATCACGCGAAGGGTATTCTCGCGTGCGACTTCTTCGTTGCTGTCACTGCAACGTTCCGGATGTTGTATGTCTTCGTGGTGATCGAGCACGGGACGCGCCGACTGGTGCATGTGAACGTGACCGCACACCCGACCGCGGACTGGACGTTGCGGCAGCTGAGGGAAGTGGTTTGGGATGATGATGGCCACAAGTATCTGATCCATGATCGGGACCGGATCTTCGCGAAGCACCTGGACGATTCAATCATGGCGCTTGGCGTGGACGTGATGCGATCTTCCGTCAGGAGTCCGAAGGCGAACTCGATCTGCGAGCGCGTGATTGGAACTATTCGGCGCGAATGCCTGGATTGGATGATTCCGATGTCTGAGATACATCTGCGCTCGATTCTGAAATCCTGGGTAGAACATTACAACCGCGGTAGACCGCACAGCAGCCTCGGCCCGGGTGTTCCAGATCCGCCGGATATGCTGGTCACGCTCCGAAAACCGGAAGCCCGCCATCGGCTGGGGCAGGGCGTTACCGTGCTCTCGAAAGCGGTGCTGGGTGGACTGCATCACGAGTATTCGCTGGCAATGGCGCCGGCGTCGACGAGCGCGTCGTAATCGTCTGTCGGGAAACTTTAGGAGGAATTCGCGACGCCAATAATTGCGGAGCACAGGTGCAAAATATGTGAAACGCTAATTTTTGCGGACTACAGTGCTTGCTCGAGAAGCTCTGGCCAATTATGCGGCAGTTCCACTTCCGCGGTGGTCGGATCAGCATGACCGCCTTCGAGCGTCATGAGACGATTGCGGTTCGGGTCCCCGCACACAACGATGTGAACGATGTCGGGTCCCGAAAGCAGCCTAACCATATCGTCAGGCGCGCCCGCGTATTCCGGCGGAAACACACCAGCGGCCGCTTTTTCTCGTGGCGTGGAGCGCTCTTTGGCCGTCGTGTAGCGCGTGACCCATTCGAACTCACGAAGAGGCATCCGCGTGTGTTCGTACAGGTATTCCTTGACCGCATGTTTCGAGTAGCCAGCAGCCGCAAGCGACTTCGCGAGCGTCGCCGACACGAGAACTGTGATAATTGCCTTTTCTGCGTGGGGGCCTCTACCTGGAAACGTGTACAGCCGCTTTTTCTTCACAAGCTCCTTGCATATCACTTCGAGCGTGACCTGCGCACCACTCTTTTCAGGCGTGCTCGTCGGGGAGGGCGCGGGGCCCCAGTTGTTGGTTACACCGAGCGTTACCGTGCTCGCGTCGCGTGGGAATCCATGTTCCACATGGAAACTCTCCCAGGGGCTGCCTTCCTCGTCTTCAGCAAGCGTGAACACCAATGGATAGCCGAACGTGCCCATGTAATTCTTGCCGGAAACGAATCCCGCGATGTTCTTGAAGATAAGACCCACGGCTCTTCCGATTACGGGGTTGGACCCTCGCGAAATGAGCTGCGCGCCCGACGCAAAGTCAAGTTCCTTGACAATCGGACCATTCAACAGGACGAACGGCAAGAGCCCCGAAGTGCTTCCCATGTTGTTGATGTTGAATCGGGGGTCCGCGAGCGCCCGGACCGCCGCCATGATAATGGGCATGTGATAAGGCTCGCAGCCGGCCATCACTGCGTTAACCGCAATGGTCCACGGCACTGCTTTCCTGTTGCTGGGGGGCAGCACCGCGATCTCCTCGTCCGGGGCGCAATTGACGAATCGCAGAAATTGTTCGACGCGTTCCGTCGTCGGCGGAACAACGGGAAGACCATCCGTCCAGTCCTGTTCGGCAAAAAAACGGTCGACCTGTTTCGGGGATCCCGTAAAGACAATCTTTGCCGGATCCCAACGCCCAGCACTAAACGCGGCCGCGCCGGGCGCGGGCTGCACCGTAAGTCCATCAATGATGTTATTGAAGAGAACCTCGGTGATCCGCTGTCTGATCTGGTCCGGGTTATCTATGCCCAACGCACCGGGGTACTCGGCGACCCTAAGGTCGCTCACGCCCGCCGCCTTCGCCGTAATACGCGCGAGTGACGCAAATCCTGAGTTCGTAATGACGACGCTCGGAATTCCGAGCTTTTCAGCTTCTACTGCGGGCCGCACCGCGGCCGGTGTGCAGTTTCCTCAGGCGCCGTTGCCCGAGATCAATGCGTGGCAGCCAAGCTCTCTCGCCCGCGCTGCAATGTCTCTGGCAAGCTCTTTCTGACGCTCGGGGTTGTCGGCGCCGTAGAGGTAGGGGAACTCGTTATACGGCACGACCTTCAGGCGCGTGAATGTTTCCTGCAGCAGCTTGCGAATGATGGGGAACGTGTAATCGCCCTTGAAGTCGCCGTTCCAGGTTTCTCCGATGGTTTTGCCATCCAGCCGCTCAAGCCGCGGGGCCATCGTTGTATGTTCGAATGTTTCGCCCCCCAGAGGGCTGTGCACCTTTTCCATAAAGATCTCCGTCATTGGCGTATGATCAGGCGCAGAGACTCGTGAGCTCGGACATATCGGTCAGACGTTCTACTTCATGCACGAGCTCCAGGACGCGCTGCGCTTTGGCGCGGCCTATTACGGGTTCGGCGTTGGCGAGAAATTTCGACGCCAGCGCAGCATCGTCAATCGGATTGTCGACAGTACCGGTAGCATGCTCGACCACTGAGCGATGCGAGATCCCCGAGATTACGACGATTGCCTCACATTGATCCTTGCGCAACGCCTCGACTGTGGTTACTCTCACTTTATCGCGCAGTGCGAGCACCGCAGGGTCGCGCGCACGCTGGTCACCATACTGCGCCACGCCGCCGTCGCCATCGAGCAACCCCACGGCGGCCGTGTGAAACACGCTGAATTTCGACTGCATCCCATTTTCCGGCGCACGCGCGCCCGCGATCGACATGACGTAAGGGGATACGGTCAGTTCAATCGCGTCGACGGCGTGAGGCTCAATCGAGCCGCCCGATGCAAGTACGGCGGCGCGCACCTCGCGCATCGCGTCGACGATTGGATGCAAGACAGCGGCACTTGCATAGGGCTTATAGCCGTTGCGGGTGATTCCCCAGCGCGTGCCCAGGTCGTGCATCAAAGCTTCCGGCACGGAGACATCGCTGTAGATTCGACTGAAGCCGCGCTCGCCTTCGACGATGTCTGGCGCGCTATCAAACCCTTGCTGCGCGAGCAGACCAGAAAGCAGGCCGGCCGAGGCGGCTTTACCGGCGTGCAAGTACTTGCACATCGTGCCGCGATTTTGCTGCATGCCTGCCGCCTGAGTGGCGGCAATGCCCAACGCGTAGTTGAGGCGCCGCGGGTCGAGGCCCAGGACTTTCGCTGTGGCGACTCCGGCAGCGAGGCAGCCGAGTGTGCCCGTCAGATGCCATCCGCCTTTATGATGACCTGGCGAAGCCTGGCCGCACCGAATGCCTGCCTCAAAGCCGCACACGTAGGCCAGAAGGAAATCACGTCCGTTCACGCGTTCGGCATCGGCAAGCGCAAAAAGCGCGGCCAGGACGGGCGAGCTGGTGTGCAGAATTGTGCCGCCGAGATGAGTATCATCATAATCGAGCACGTGACCCATGTAACCATTCGCGATCGCGGCCTCTGCGATGCCCAGCTTCAGCCTGTTGCCAAAGACCGTCGCGTCGGGTCGGCCCGAGAGCCGCTTGAGCACCGTGAGCAGGGGCTGCAGCGACGCGTGATCGCTGCCAGCGAGCGCGCAACCAAGCCAATCGAGAATTCCGCGGCGTGCCGAGCGAAGGACTTCAGGAGGGAGGTTCGCGAACCGGCACTCCGCCAGGTAGGCGCACATGGTCGTGGAGGCAGGTGGAGCATGCGGGGATGTTGTCATGGGTTAGGGGAGCGGACCGATCGCGTCATTGGACCGAAAATACGCCGCTGTCGTCAAGCGTGCAAAATGCGAGCAAGCGAGCGTCGCCATTCCCCACGAAGCGCTTGACCGGTTCGAGTGATGGTGTGTTCGCGCAATTCAAGACAGCCGGATCGGAGAAGTGGGCGCGGGCAGTCCGGATCAACGGCGCGCAAGCAACCGACTGGGCGTGCGAATGTGGCATCGTGGTTCAGCCGTGATCCGCGACGTTAGTGTCACGCAGCAGGTCAGTCATTTTTAGGGCCTCTTCTCGAAACATCTGCACGAGCGCGAGTTGACGCGGCCGTGCCATGCGCTTCGTTATGGCCGCGACGCTCAGGCCTGCGATCGGTGTTCCAGAGGGATCAAGAATCGGAACACCCACCGCGGTCGCACCCTCCACCCCATACACTGGAGCCGAAGCGTACCCGGCTTTGCGCGCTGCTTTCGCGCTCCTGAGTAGCGAGTCCGGAGTCCTGTCATAGCGGGACAAGCGCTGGGCATTTTCGTAGGCGATGCGCTCCATGTCAGCGTCGGGCAGCGCGCTGAAAATGGCGAGACTGCCTGCGCCGATTCCCAGTGGGCGCCGCGTTCCGACCTCCACCACGATCGTCTTGATGGGATACGAACCCAACCGGCGGTCAATGCATACACCATCATTGCCGCTGCGAACTATGAGGAAAGTAGTATCCCCCGTTTGCTCAGCGACGCGCGACACGGCCGCGCCGAACGCGGCTTTCAGATCGAGTTGCGGCCGCACCGCAATACTCAGTTCAACCGCCAGCGGGCCGAGGAAGAATCGCCGCGAGGCCGCGTCGCGGCGAATCGCGCCCTGTCTCACGAGGCACTGGAGCAGGCGGTGGACAGTTGTCCGGTGCAAGCCGAAGATTTCGGCGAGGTGTGGCAATGTCGCGCCGCGCGTGTTATGAGCAGCGATTTCCTTCAGGATCTGGAAAGAACGTTCAACGGTTTGCGTGCCCGTGCGATTGGTCGGCAGGGATCGAATTCGTGACATGATCCAACGTTCATTACGAGATGCAGTGGCAATGCAATATTGACCGGCGGTTCTGACTCCAGTCATCGCGGAACCGTCACCTATTACAGACGCTCGACCTATTGCTACTGTTTCCGGCCCAGCCGCTGTGCATCGTGGTGTTTCGTGTCGCGCAGCCCAGTGAGGCGGTCAAGGTTGTTGGGTGCGAGTTCGTGCCAGTCGAATGGTGCACTATGTGCACAGTTGACACCTCGCTCATGATCGGGGTAAAACGTTTCCCTACAGGCCGGCGTCCATTATATCTGCAGCTCGCGCAGTGCACAATGTAAACGCAAGGCGACAGCGCGTGCGGAGGAGGCCGGCATGGAACGCATCATCGCGTTGATCCGGGTTGAGATACTATCAGGGGCACCCGCAGTCTCCGGTCTGCAGGCGTATCCCGCGAAGCCTGTACGAGTAGTCGTGCCTTTTGCGCCGACATGGGTGCCTGCAGAATGGCAACGATCCTGCTGACACAGCCTCATTGCGATCGCGCACGCGGATGCGGGTTTTGGAGAGAGGCTCCCGGCGCATTGGTCGCGGGTCACGAACACGCGGCAGACACGATCGAACGAACGCTATGGCCGTGCGTCCACACCGCGCGTCCCGTTTTGCCCAAACGGTGGCTTGAGTACAACCCCGCGCTGTACGACGACGCCAGACAGAGCTGAGCCAAGTAATTCAGGAAGCGAGCGGAGAGATGAAGCAGAAAGTGGGTCTCGTCGGGCTGGGCAACGCAGGGCTGGCGCTCGCCACGCCGATAGTCAGGAAGTTTTCAGTGGTGGGTTATGACCGGGACGAGAATCGGTGCAAGCTCGCGGGTCAAGTTGGGGTCGAGATCACGGCATCGGCTCGATCGGTTGCCGAGCAGTGCGATATCGTGCTGCTGTCGTTGCCTGACTCGGCGATCTCCCGGGCGGTCATTGAACAAGTCGGCGCGGACGCACTGCATGGGCGCCTCATCGTCGAAACGAGCACCGTCACTCCCGGCGACGTCGAAACTTTGATGTGCATCGCGGCAAGGGCAGGCGCAACCGTCATGGACTCAGCCATTGTCGGCGGCGTTCACAAGCTGGCGCAAGGCGAGACCACCTTTCTTGTGGGCTGCTCGAAGGAGGACTATCAGCGCGCGAAACCCATACTCGAATCCGCGGCCGCAAAGATCTTCTACCTTGGCAAACCGGGTAACGCCATGCGCGCGAAGCTCGTAAACAATGCGGTTGCGCACGCCGTAATGGTCGTGCTGATCGAAGCGGCCGCGCTCGCCAGGGCGCAGGGCGTTCCGATCGAGGTGTTCTACGAGCTCATGCGGCGCGAATCCGGGCTCATGCGGCCGCTGACGCATCGTTTCGGTGAGCGCATCCTGCAGCAGAACTTCGAAGGCGGCATGTCGACGGCGAATGCGCGGAAGGACTCCGCGCTGATCATCGAAATCGCCAGGGAGCTTGGCGTACCTATTTTTGCGATCTCGGCAGCGCATACCGCTTACGAGATTGCAATGCGCGAGGGGCTGGAGCGAAAGGATTATTCAGCGTTATCGACCCTGTGGGAGAAGTGGATGGGAGTGAGCTTTGCAGCGGAGTAAACAGCTCGCGCGCGAGCGGCGCGAAGTCCCGCTGCCGTTTGAAGTGACGCGGCTCGCACGGACGGCGAACGCTGCTTGACGAAAAAATCTCGAGGAGGAGATATGAATGTGCATCTGCACCGCGCAGTGACGGTTTTTGCAGCGCTAGCGATCGTTATCGCTTCGAGCGTGATGGCGCAGTCTTATCCGACCAAGCCCGTGCGGATGGTCCTCGGTTTTCCGCCCGGCGGCGGAATCGATGTCCTGGCGCGCATCATCGCTCCCAAGCTCACTGAGCGCTGGGGTCAGCAGGTCGTGGTGGACAATCGGCCGGGCGCGGCCGGTAACATCGGCGCCGACATCGTCGCGAAGGCGCCCGCGGACGGCTATACGCTGTTGATGATGACGATGAGTCACGCGGTAGGCGCCAGCCTCTACACTAAGCTGCCGTTCCATCCGGCAGACTCTTTCTCTGGAGTGACACTGGTCGGGGCAACGACGCTCGTGCTGCTGACGCACCCTTCGTCTTCCGCGAAGTCGTTGAAGGAGCTCATTGCGCTGGCCAAAGCGCGCCCCGGTCAGCTCAGTTTTGGCTCCTCGGGCATCGGCGGTTCGCCTCATCTGGCAGGAGAGCTGCTGAAGCTGCAGACGGGAATCAACATCGTGCACGTGCCGTACAAAGGCTCCGGGCTCGCATTTGCCGACCTGATCGGCGGCCACGTGCCGCTCCTGATGTCCGCATTACCGGGTGCGCTGCCCCACATCAGGAGCGGCAGGGTGAGAGCCATTGCAGTGACCTCGGTGCGACGCTCGCAGGCGGTGTCCGAAGTCCCGACGATCGCGGAATCGGGCGTGCCCGGATACGACGTGAGGCATTGGTTCGGAGCGCTGGCTCCGGCGGGCACGGAACGCACAATAATCGACCGATTGCACGACGAATTCGTCGCGGTCTTGCACATGCCCGATGTGGCGGAGGCGTTCGGGAGAGCAGGCACGGATCCGGTCAGTAACAAGCCGCGCGAGTTCGACGCCTATTTGCGCGCCGAGATCGCACGGTGGGGCAAAGTGATCAAGGAGGCTGGCGTAAGAGTCAATTAGCGCTCCGGTCGCGCCAGTGACTCGAGCGGTCGCTGCTGGGAAGCTGCTTGGTTTGAGCGTGGAGCAGCTTGCGCTGGCGCAAGGGCTTGCGGGGAGCACTGCCTCGGCGCTCGCCGAGCACCGCGCGGACGGCGCCTGGAACAAACGGATTCATACCGGATGGGCCGGCGTCGGCGGCATTACCGCGGCAAGCCTCGCTCGCGCGGGCTTCATCGGCACTGCCAGGATCTACGAAGGCGGCGACGGCCTTTTTCGCACTCACGCAGGCGCGCACTACGTGGACGTCAAATACGAGCCGCGCACGGAACGGCTCGGCGAGCTGTGGCGGACGGAAGAGGTTGCGGTCAAACCTTATCCCATTTGCCAACTTGACCGATTGAGCGGGCCGCAGATTGCGCAGGCTGTTTCGGCGTGAAGCTCCTGACACAACGAAGAGCGGGTTGCATTCCTCCAGCGTATGGTTAACGTCACTAGGTCGCTGGCCGAGTTTGTCGTCAACACGAAGGCCGGCGATGTTCCGGACAACGTCGTTCACGAAGCGAAGAGAAGTTTGCTGCACTGGATAGGCTGCGCGATCGGCGGCAGCCACGAGAGATCCGTTGATTGCGCGGTCGCGGCCATCAAGCCGTTTTGCGGCCCGCCGCAGGCGAGCGCGCTGGGTCGATCGGAACGGCTCGACGTCCTGCATGCCGCCTTCATCAATGGCGTCAGCACCGACATTCTCTCTTTCAGCGATACCCATCCGGAGACGCTGATCCATCCGACCGGCGTCATCGGTCCGGTTCTCTTCGCGCTCGCCGAAACAAAGAGAACTTCAGGCAGAGACCTTCTGCATGCGCTTATATTGGGCTTCGAGGTCGCGAGCCGCGTAAGCCTCGCGATCTATCCCTGGCACTACAACCGCGGCTGGCACATCACCGGGACAGCGGGCGCGTTCGGCGCGGCGGCGGCCGCCGGGAAGCTGCTCGGACTGGATGAAACGCGCCTGACTTGCGCGCTCGGTATCGCCGCGACCGAAGCGGCGGGCCTGCGTGGAATGTTCGGCAGCATGTGCAAGAGCTTTCACTCGGGGCGTGCGGCAGAAAACGGATTGCTCGCCGCGTTTCTGGCGCGCGAGGGCTTTACCAGCGTGGAGGATGGAATCGGCGGGCCGCGCTGCTTTGCGCACGTGCTGGGTGAATCCCCGGACCTCGATCGTGTCAGCCGCGATCTGGGCGAATCGTACGAAATCACTCGGAATACGTACAAGGCCTTTCCGTGCGGCGTCGTAATTCACCCGGTCATCGATGCCTGCCTGCGCCTGAGACAGGCGCCGGGGTTCAGCGTTTCGGCCATCGACGCCGTCAAGATCCGCGCCAATCCGCTCGTCATCGAGCTAACTGGGCGCAAGGCGCCGATGACCACTCTGGAAGGCAAGCTCAGCGTCTACCACTGCGCGGCGGCGGCCTTGATCGCGGGGCGCCTCGGCGAGCAGGAATGCAAGCCGGAAATCATCACGAGAGCGGACATTGTTGCTCTGCGCAGCAAAGTTCGAGTGCAGGTGGACCAGGCGATCCGCGAGGACGAGGCCTACGTCACGTTGTGTATGCCGGATGGCCGGAAACTGCGCGAACACGTCGAGCATGCGATCGGCACCGCCGAGCGGCCGATGAGCGACGCCGAGATCGAAACCAAGTTCAAGGGCTTGTGCGAGCCGTACCTGCCGCCGGCCACCATACAGCGCCTGATTGATCGCTGCTGGGGTATCACCGATGTTGCCGATGCCGGCAGCCTCGCGCGCCTTGGGAGTGCGGGTTGAACGAGTCACATGTCAACGACATAGGAGCGTAAAGTGCAGAACAAGGAGTGCTACGAGCTTGGAAAGCGTATTCGTCGTGAAGTCGTGGGTGCGGAGTACGACGACGTGATCCAAGACAGCGAGAGTGATTTCTCGCAGCCGATACGCAAGTGGACGACGGAGAACGTGTGGGGAACGGTGTGGGCGGACGAGACGCTGTCGAGGAAAACGCGCAGCCTGCTCAACGTTGCGCTTACGACGGCGCTTTGGTGTCCGCACGAAATGAAAGTCCACATGCGCGGCGCGCGCAACAACGGCTGCACGAAGGAGGAAATACGCGCGGTGCTGATGCAGGTGGCGGTCTATGGAGGGGTGCTGGCCGTGCGCGAAGCAGTCCGACAGGCGAATGCGCTGTTCGCAGAAGAAGAACAGAAAAAGCGCTGAGCGCGATCACGAAAACCTGTCGTCCATCGCCGATGCGAATCAAACCGGCGTTTCTTCGAACCGTCCTGGGCTGCGTGCTGGGCGTGCTGCCCCCCGTCGCGTACGCCGATTATCCTTCCAAGCCGGTGCGCCTTATCGTGCCGTTTGCGCCAGGTGGCGGGACCGACATCGTGGCGCGGGTTCTCGCGCAGAAGCTTAATGATGCGTGCTTGCGGCAGGGACTGCGATACACAGCTTCGGCTTTGTTGGTCATAGCCGCGCGAGATGATCTCTACGATGCAGCACGCCGTTAACCCGCTTGCGGGGCTCGCCGCGTTCTCCTCAGGCGTACAGGTCGACTCCTGTCCGGATGCGGTCGTCGTGAAAGCGCGCGCATTGCTGCTTTACGGTCTTGCGGTGGGCGCTGCTTCTGCTGCCGCGCCGGGCTTGGCGTGCGTCATGGCCGCACTTCGCGCTGAATATGGCCCCGAAGGCAGTGCCACGTGTTTGATCGACGGCTCGCGCATGGGGTTGGGTGGCGCGGCGTTTTGCAACGCGGTGCTGTGTCATACGCGAATTCAGGACGATGCTCATCCTGCAGGGCACATGGGCACGGTGATTCTGCCGGCTGCCCTGGCCCTCGGCGAAACCCGTGCGTGTTCCGGAACAGAGCTCCTCGCTGCGCTCATAAGTGGCTACGAAGTATCGCTGCGCATCGGCAGAGATCATGCGACGGATCTGAGCGTGCGCGGCTTTCGCACCACGCCGATCTACGGCGCGTTCGGTGCGGCCGCGGCTTGCGCGCGTCTGCTTCGGCTCGATGCGGTGCGCACCTTACACGCGCTGGCACTCACGACTCATGGCGCTGCGGGCTTGCGCGAGTTCGCGGACAGCGGAACGGACGAGTATCCGTTTCAGGCGGGCGTCGCCGCGCGTAATGGTATTACCAGCGCGCTGCTTGCGGCCGAAGGTGTCGTCGGTACTCCGACCGCGTTGACAGGGCGCGCCGGGTTATATCGCGCTTACGGCCTGCCGGATAAGAACTATGCCCACCGGTTGCTCGCGGGGCTCGGAGGGGATTTCGAGCTGGAGAAAGTGACATACAAGCCGTATCCGGGCGGGCAGTTTCATCGCGGCGTTATTCGGGGGTTCGCCGCATTGCGCGCGCACGCAAAGGGCCGTGAAATCGAATCAGCGCAGGTGCACATGCATCCGTTCGAGGCAGGGTACCTGGGCCTGAACCATAAGGGACCGTTTCAGACGTATTCGCAGGCTTTCTTCAGCGCTCCGTTCTGTGCAGCGCTGGCCTGGCTCCATGGAACAGTTACTTTCGAAGCGCTGCACCGCTTTGACGACACCGCCGTGCTGTCGATCGTCGAGGGCATTGCCGTCGTCAGCGATGTCTCGCGTGAGCGTTATAAGCCGTTCATCCGCGTCGTGTTGAAGGACGGCGTGACGCTCGAATGGCAGGACGACGCAGGCGAACAAGGATATGAGCTTACGTGGAGCGCCGCGACTGCGATGGCGCACGCGCTTTGCGCGGAAGCCGGTGTCTCCGATGCCAAGTGCACTGCGCTCATAGACGTAGTCGCTCACATCGAGACGCTGAGTACCGTGACGCCACTGGTTTCCACCGCGAGAGCAGTTGCCGCGGCTATCGCGCCGAAGAATCAAGCTGTTTGAGTGGCGCAGCGCGATCGTCGTCGTTCAGCTAGCCTGCATTATTCATGAACACTATAAAAATGTCCGACAGTGTGTTGGCCACGCGTCGAGGTTCATGAATAATCCGGGCTAGGACCATGATCCGTTGATATCGGGCAGGCTGGAGGTTGTTTTGGCGCTTCGAATTTCGGCGAGGGTATCCACCGATTCGCGGGAACTGCGGGCGCTGCTCGCGAGAAAGGCCAAGGCCGTAGGACGCAAAGCGCTCCTGACGCTCGACACCATCGTTTCTCCCGACACGCTGCTTCGGTGGCATCGATTGGTAGCCCAGAAGTGGAATTTTGCTCATAGGCGTGGACTAGGCCGGCCTGGGATCATGGGCGAGATCTCGGAGTTGATCGTGCGCATGGCG
>MERG01000072.1:12258-23942 GCA_001771985.1 Betaproteobacteria bacterium RIFCSPLOWO2_12_FULL_62_13
GGCAGGGGACTGGTCACCCACTACCTGCTATTCATGATCAGTCTTGCAGACCGCGTCGTTCACGTTCTCGGCGTGACGGCAAAACCGCACGAGGCATGGATGCTGCAAATTGGGCGCAACCCTATCGACGCTGAAAGCGGAGCGCTGTGCGGAAAGCGTTTCCTTATTATCGACCGCGACACCACGTACATCGACCAATTTCGGCGATTGGTGCGCGAGGCGGGTACGGAGGTGATCCGGCTGCCACCGATGTCGCCGAACCTGAAGGAATGCATATGCTGAGCGCTTCGTTCGCTCGATCAAAGAAGAGTGCCTGCTCGGACGAATTTCTGGACATTACGCGGAAGTGACTCGCGCAGTCACGCGCTTGACGGGTTCCTTCGGTCAATGTTAGGTTACTGCAGGATCCAGAAGGCGAAACGACTGGCGCAATGCGACGCTGCCATGCATCGCCCCAGCGACCGTTTGGTCTGGCCTTCATTGGGCGCCACATGATCCAACGATTTTCCCCCGTTTGGTGATGGCGGCGCGCGGGCGCCGAGACGGCCGTCGCGCCGGCTGCAGAAAGGCGATCGTAGTGAGCATTCAGGTCGACGGCATCGACATACACGCGCACGGGGTGCCGGCGCAATTCCTGCGAGAGATGAAGCGCACCCGCCTGGGCGGGGTTGACGTCGCCGCCGCGGACGGCGGCTACATGGTGACGTTTCCGGGGTGTGCGCCCCTGCGCCCGGCCGCCGGGATCATGCTCGATTTCACCAAGCGCTTGGGCTGGCTCGACGGACAAGGCATGCAACAGCAACTGATAGGGCCTTGGCTCGACGTGCACGGTCAGGAACTGCCGCCAGGGGACGGCCAGGAGTGGGTGAGGCAACTGAACGACGCCATGGCGGAGTCCGTCTCGGCTTCCGGGCGCCGCCTGCTCGCCCACGCCACCCTGCACCTGGCCGAGCCGGAGGCAGCCGCGCGCGAGCTCGAGCGCTGTACCACCAAGCTTGGAATGACGGGCTGCATGATCCCGACGAACCTGCCTCGCGGCGAGCTGAACGAGAAGCGCTACGACGCGCTTTGGGAGGCGGCGCAGTCGCTGAATGTTCCCGTCGTGTTGCACCCGCTGATGGACGGACCAGCCGCCTGCATGTTCCAGCAGCTGCCGAGGTTCAAGAATCTCTACGGGCGCACGATCGACACCACGATCGTCGCCGCGCGGCTCATACTCGCCGGCGTGTTCGATCGCTTCCCCAAGCTGCGGCTGGTCCTCGTGCACGGCGGCGGCTTCCTGCCGTACCAGACCGGCCGCCTGGACCGGGAGTTCGGCGGCGAGGACGGCAAGCTGCCCTCGGATTACGTGAAGCGCTTCTACTACGACACTGTTTTTATGTCGATGCCCGCGCTTCAGCTCCTGTTCAGCTTGGTCGGGACGGGGCAGGTCATGATCGGCTCGGACTACGCTGCCGGCCCCGTCGAACGCCCTGGACCCGAACTGACGGACGCCCTCGACGCCACCGGCGTCGACGCCGCGGCCAGGAGGATGATCGTCCGGGAGACCGCCGAGACTCTTTTCAGGACGGCGGGGAATCCGAACGCATGATCGCTGACGGGCCCCCGAATTCCTTCGTGTAACCCGCGTGCGCTTTAGCCTATCGTCCAAGGGGATGTTTGACAGGATGATCGTCATCGATCGCGATACCGTCGGCCCCTCCGGCCCGGGAGCGCCCTGATGCCAACCGTTACCATGACGGTAAACGGACAACGCGTCCGCGCCGAAGTCGAGGGACGGACACTGCTGGTACAATTGTTGCGCGAGCACCTGCGTCTGACGGGAACGCATGTGGGCTGCGACACCAGTCAGTGTGGCTGCTGCACGGTGCACCTGGATGGCAAAGGGGTGAAGTCATGCACGCTACTCTCGCTGGCGTGCGAAGGCGCGACGGTCACGACCATCGAAGGACTCGCGCCGGACGGGAAATTGCATCCGATGCAGGAGGCATTTCGCGAGCATCACGGGCTGCAATGCGGATTCTGCACTCCCGGCATGATCATGTCGGCGGTAGACATGGTGAACCGCAAGGGGAAGGACCTCGACGAGCGGACGATTCGCGAGGAGCTCGAGGGCAACATCTGCCGCTGCACCGGTTATCACAACATCGTCAAGGCCATTCAGGCTGGCGCCGCCGCCATGAAGCGGGCCTGACGGGACATCGGGCGCCGGGCGGCCCGCCGCCCCGGCCCCGGAACGCGGCCAGCAGGAGCATCCCAGGGATGTATGATTTTTCCTACCACAAGCCAGCGAGCCTCGACGAAGCGGCCGCGATGATCACGGGCAAGGACGACGTCAAGCTGCTGGCCGGCGGTATGAGCCTGATTCCGGCGCTGAAGCTCAGGCTCGCCCGCTATGCGGACCTGGTCGATCTCTGCAGGCTCGACGCGCTCAAGGGCATCCGGCGCGAAGGCGGCGCAGTCGTGATCGGCGCCATGACGCCGCACGCCGAGGTCGCCGCCTCCGCCGAGGTCGAGCGCGCGATCCCGGCGCTGGCGGTGCTCGCCGGCGGCATCGGCGACCCGCTGGTGCGCAATCGCGGCACGATCGGAGGCTCCATCGCAAACGCGGATCCCGCCGCCGACTATCCCGCGGGGTTGGTCGGCCTGGGCGCGACGGTCGTGACCAACCGGCGCGAGATCGCCGCCGACGATTTCTTCCTCGGGCTGTTCGAGACGGCGCTGCAGCCGGGCGAGATCATCACGGCGGTGCGCTTCCCCGTCCCGCAGGCGGCCGGCTACTGCAAGCATCCCCAGCCGGCTTCGCGCTTCGCGCTGGTCGGGGTATTCGTGGCGAGGACCGCCGCCGGCGTGCGCGTCGCGGTGACCGGCGCAGGCCCGTCGGTGTTCCGGCTCGAGGCGGCGGAAGCGGCCCTCGGCAAGAAGTTCGAAGCCGCCGCGCTCGACGGCATCGAGGTCCCGGCGCATGGACTCAACTCCGACATCCACGCGAGCGCCGAGTACCGGGCGTCGTGCGTGCGCGTGATGGCGAAGCGCGCCGTGCTCGAGGTCCTGGAAAACCGCGGGCAGCAACCGAAACGGAACCGAACGGAAACCGTGTCCCAGGCCCCCAAGAGCTCCCGCATCGGCGAGCCCGTACGGCGCAAGGAGGACCATCGCCTCATCACCGGCGCGGGCCGCTTCAGCGACGATGTTAACCTGCCGGGGCAGGTCTACGCCGTCATGCTGAGGTCGCCGCATGCGCACGCGCGCATCCGCGCCATTGACAGCCGAAGTGCATTGGCCGTCCCCGGCGTCATTGCCGTCCTCACCGGCGCCGACCTGCGTTCCGACGGTCTCAAGCAGATACCGTATAACCCGTTTACCCTGCATCCTGCGGACATACGAATGTCCAACTCGGACGGTTCGCCGCCTTTCGTCGTGCCGTGTTATTCGATGGCGGTGGACCGAGCGCGCTATGTCGGCGAAATCGTAGCGGTGGTGATCGCGCAGACGACGAATATCGGCAAGGACGCCGCGGAGCAGATCGACGTCGATTACGAGGTCCTGCCCGCGGTCACCCGCACGGTGGCGGCCGCACAGCCCGACGCGCCGCGCCTGTGGGACGAGGCTTCATCGAATGTCTGCCTCGACGCGGAAGTGGGGGCTAGGGAAGCGACCGCAGCGGCGTTCGCCCGCGCGGCGCATGTCGCGAAGATCGAGACATGGATACAGCGGGTCACGGGCGTCCCCATGGAGCCCCGGGCCGCGGTCGGCGAGTACGACGCGGCGACGCAGCGCTACACGCTGCATGCCGGAAGCGGTGGTGCGGTCCGTTTGAAGACCGACCTCGCGAAAATTCTCGACGTGCCGGCGAAGAACGTTCGCGTGCTCATGGACGACGTTGGCGGTAACTTCGGCACGCGCGGGATGATCTACCCCGAGTTCGCCCTGGTGCCGTGGGCGGCGCGGCGTGTAGGGCGCCCGGTGAAGTGGACCTGCGAGCGGCACGAAGCCTTTCTCAGTGATTTCCAGGGCCGCGACCTCGCCGTCACGGCGGAACTGGCCCTTGACGCCCAAGGCAATTTCCTCGCCATGCGTGGCTCGAACATCGGCAATTCCGGCGGGCACCCCGGAAGCTTCACGCCGCTTCAGAAGGGCGTCGAGATCATGTCGAGCCTCTACCGCATGCCGGCCGCGAATTTCCGCGCCCGGTCCGTCGTAAGCAACACGGCGCCCACGCGGCCGTACCGCAGCTCAGGCCGCCCCGAGGTCATGTACGTTATGGAGCGGCTCATCGATCTCGCCGCGCGGGAGTTCGGTTTCGATCGAGTCGAGCTGCGGCGCCGCAACCTGCTCAAGCAAGGCGAGCTGCCGTACACCAATCCGTTCGGCATGATCTACGACAGCGGCGATTATCACGCTGCCATGGAAAAGGCGCTCGAGCTGGGCGACTGGGCGGGCTTTCCGGCGCGCCGCGCCGAAGCGCGCCGCCGTGGCAAGTGCCGCGGGATCGGCATCGCCAATTACGTCGACACCGCGACCGGCGCCCCGCGCGAGCGGGCCGAAGTCACGGTGCATCCAGACGGCCACGTTGACCTTGTCATAGGGACGATTTCGAACGGACAGGGCCACGAGACGAGCTTCGCGCAGCTCGTGAACGAGTGGCTGGGCGTGCCGATAGAAAACGTCCGGCTGAGAACCGGGGATACGGACATCGTCAAGGTCGGCGGCGGCACGCATTCGGGGCGCAGCATGCGCATGGGAAGCGTCATCATCTGGAACTCCGCGCGCCAGATCATTGCCAAGGGTACGCGCATCGCGGCGCGCCTGCTGGAGAGCGACCCCAGCACCATCCGCTTCGAGAACGGCCGCTTCCGCGTGGACGGAACCGATCGCTACGAAAGCCTGTTTGAAGTCGCGGCCGCAGCCATGCGGTTGAGCGACCTGCCCGAGGACCTGCGCGGGCCGCTCGCCGCGTTCTCGGACGAAAGCTTCAATGAAGCAAGCTTTCCCTACGGCTGCCACGTCTGCGAGGTCGAGGTCGAACCGGAACTCGGAACGGTCGAGATCGCGCGCTATTCGGCGGTGGACGACGTGGGCCGCGCGGTGAACCCGATGATCATCCACGGGCAGGTCCACGGCGGCATCGCGCAGGGTGTCGGGCAGGCGCTCATGGAGCAGTGCTACTACGATCCGGGCACCGGGCAGCTCCTTACGGCGTCGTTCATGGACTATTCGATGCCGCGCGCGGACAACTTCCCGTTCTTCACCACCGAGATCACCGAGGTGCCCTGCACCACGCACCCGCTCGGCATGCGCCCGGCGGGCGAAGGCGGCACGACGCCAACGCTCGGGGTCTTCATCAACGCGGTCGTCGATGCGCTCGCCGACTACGGCGTGAGGCATGTCGAGATGCCCGCGACGCCGGAGCGCATCTGGCGCGCGATTCGCGACGCGCGCGCCGCTCCGCCCGCGGGCCGCGCGCGCTAAGTGGCGCAGACCCGGGCCATTTCAACAAGGAGGAAATCGTGAGAACAGCACCCCCCGTGACAGCAACCCTTCTGGTCCTGGCGGCGCTGGCCCTCGTATCGGACGTGGCGGCCGCGCAGGCGTATCCGTCCAGGCCGATCCGCATGATCGTGCCCTGGCCGCCGGGCGGCGGCACGGACGGGGCCGGGCGCATCCTCGCCCAGGCGCTGACCGAGAACCTCGGCACGCAGGTCATCGTGGACAACCGCGGGGGCGCGAGTGGCCGCATCGGCACCGAGCTTGCTGCGAAAGCGCCCGCCGACGGCTACACCCTAGTGATGGCCACCGTCGCGCCGAATGCGATCCTGCCGGCCGCCGGCGCCAGGCTCGCTTATGATACGGTGAAGGACTTCGCGCCGGTCAGCCTAGTCGCCACCTCCGATTACGTCCTCGTCGTGCACCCGTCGCTGCCGGCGAAATCGGTCAAGGAGCTGATCGCGCTCGCCCGCAGCCGGCCGGGGCAGGTCAACTTCGGATCCGCCGGCAACGGCTCGATGGCGCAGCTCGCGGCCGAGCTGTTCAAGCTGCTCGCCCGGGTCGACATGGTGCACGTCCCGTACAAGGGCGGCGGTCCGGCCGTCACGGCAACCGTGGCGGGCGAGGTCTCGGTGTATTTCGGCAGCGGTCCCGGCGTGGTTCCGTTCACGACCAGCGGCAGGCTGAGAGCGCTCGCCACCACCGGCAAGAAGCGCTCGAAAACTTTCACGGGACTGCCGACGGTAGGCGAAACGCTGCCCGGCCACGAGGCCGTTCAGTGGTTCGCGGTACTCGCGCCCGCCGGCACGCCAAAGGACGTCATCTCGAAATTGAACGCGGCGATCATCAAGGTGGTCGGCACGCTCAAGGTGGCGCAGCAGCTCGCGGCCGTTGGAGCGGACGCCGACGTCAGCACGCCGGAGGAGCTCGCAGCGCACATCAGGGCGGAAATCGCCAAGTGGCGCAAGGTGGTGAAGGGCGGCAACCTGTCGTTCGACTGACGACTTTGCAGGTACGTGTCGCCGCCCCGCGACGGGCGGCGATTTCATTTCTCCTGGGCAATGCCGGGAATGCCGGGCACTTCGCCCGGTTCAGCGCGGGTGATTCGACAGGCCGTGTTCCGCGCCTCCGCCGAGCCGGAGATTGGATCCCAGGGCGGGCCATAGGGAATGGCAACGTCGATGTTGAACGTGAGCGCGCCGTGATCCGGTCCCTGGATCTCCGGGTACCACCAACCCATCCCAGTTGCGACGACGTCCTCCGGCACCTCGTCGGTGATCCAGGCCCTCAGCAACGCCCTTCCCTCAGCGCCCGGCGTCGATACCCACATCCAATCATCCTGGCCGATGTTGCAGCGCTCAGCGGTTTTCGGGTTGATCCGCAGTTCCGGCGCGTCCTGGAGCTTGCGTGCCCAGACATGGTTCCTGAACCGCGAGTGGTGATACGCCATGCTGCGGATCCCAGTGAGAAGCACGAGATCGAATTCTGCGGGCGGTTTTGAGTAAGTGGGCGGCGAGTACCCGGGCAAGGGATCATAACCGATCTTCTCCAAGCGTTCGGGACACAGTTCAATCTTCCTGCTCGGTGTCTTGAACCCCTCCTTGCGGTATTCCTCATAATCCATGGCGATGGGCCGATATCCCTTGACACAAAGCTCATCGAAAGAACTGCCGCTGTCCTTGAGCTGGAAGTCGATGAAATCCAGATGGCTCTTCCACGGGAAGAGGTCGAACTCGAGAAGCCCCTTTTTGCGCAGCGCATTGACAATCCCGGCTGCGATATCGATATCGCTTTTGGCTTCGCCCTTAGGCGGTAACGCCCGTTGCACCACCGCAAGACAGGGTCCGCTCTGATCGACCGACACGTCTTCTTCCTCGAGCAGCGTCGTCTTCGGAAGAACGAAATCCGCGAGCTCCGCCGTCGGCGTGACGTGGTCCGTCGCCACGATCAGAAGATCGAGCTTCCTGAGCGCAGCGATCGTGCTCTGGATATCGGGATACGTGCACACGATATTCACGCCACTTACGTAGAGCCCCTTGACCGGGTAGGGGCGTCCCGTCAGCACGGCGCGTAGGAGCGATGGATTATGCGAGGACTTCGACCAGCTATCGGGTCCGGACCAGAGGGGATATTGCTGGCCGCCAATGATCTTTCGTTCGATATCCTCCGGCAGACGGAAGGCGGGGTCATTGATAATGCTGAAGTAGTCGCGGAAGCCGCTCTGTTGCTTCGGAAGGCGGTTGGTGCCCTCGCGATCGAGGTTACCCGTGAGAGCGAGAAGCGCGTGAAAGCTCATCGCCGTCTTGACGCCGTTCGCCTGCGCGTCAATTCCGTGGCCCAGGATCAGGCAGCCGGGCTTCATGGTGGCGAAAGTGCGCGCGGCCTTCGCGATGACTTCGGCGGGCACGCCGGTAATCGCGGAACCCACCGAGGGCGGGTATTGCGTCGCCCGCTCCCGCAGGCGCTCGGTCCCGGTGCACCAGTTCCGGACAAACTCGTGGTCCTGCAGGTCCTCGCTGAAGATGACGTGGATCATCGACAGCGCCAGCGCGGCATCGGTGCCCGGTTTGAGCCGCAGCCACTGGTCCGCCATCCTCGCAATCTGTGTGCGCCGCGGGTCAGCGACGATGATCTGCGCGCCGGCTTTCTTGGCCTGCTTGATGTGCATCCATTGCACCACGCTGGAATCCGAGGGGCTTTTACCGATCACGAGCACGCAGCGCGCCTTGGGTAACTCATTGCCAGGCTGCGCTCCCACCCCAGTCAGCATGGCAGCGGTATATCTGCAACCTTGACACAGATCCTGATTGATCATGTAGTTCGGCGAGCCGATGCTGCGAAGAAGCTGCGTCATCGCGACACCGCGGCTCACGAAGTGGTTGGATACGGCACCCGCTATTGCAGTCGCACCGTATTCAGCTTTGATTTTCCCTAACCGTTCCGCCATGGCGTCAAACGCCTCATCCCACGAGATTTGCCGCCACTCGCCCTCACCGCGATTGCCCAGACGGCACAGCGGGTGCAGCGGCCGGTCCCCGTGCTCGCGGGCAGTAACGGGGGCATTTGCTCCTTTTATGCAGAACGCTCCACGCGAGCCCGGGTGGTCCGGATTTCCGGTGATACGCACGACGCGACCGTTTTCGAGGTAGATCAGCGCACCGCATCGGACCGAGCATTCCCTGCAAGTGGTCGGGATGATTTTGGTTGTCATGGGCCGTCCTTTCTCCCCGTGAAGCTGCGCCGTTTCACTCGCGGATTTCAAACTCGCCCATGATCTCGAGAATCGCCCTGCGAGGCAGCTCTGCTACGCCCACCGCCGCTCTCGCATGTTTCCCGAACTCCGGCCCCCAAAGCTCGAAAAAGAGATCAGACGCACCATCGATCACCGCAAATTGCCGTTCAAAACCGGGCGCGGAATTCACCATGCCGAACAGGCGAATGACGCGCTTCACGCGGTCCAGACTGCCAACGGCTTCCTTGATTGAGGACATCATCTGCAAGGCGACGGCACGCGCCGTCTGATACGCTTCGTCCTCTGTGACCTCAGCCCCCACTTTGCCGTATTGTTTGACGTCCGCCGGCATCGCATGACGCCCGGAGCCGTGGCCGGAGAGAAACAGGATGTTTCCGACCTGAACGCATGCGGTTCGATTCGGGCTTGGGTAGGGATGCGTTTTCGGCAGCGTATGACCGAGTGCTTTCAATTTCTTTTCGATTTCACCCAATTGAACGTCCTTTCGTAAAATACTGCGGTTCCCCGCGGGCCGTACGCCGAATGTTATTCCCGCGCCCTTATACAATCAAATCCTAGCCAAAAATATTTGAAATTTTCAGTGGGAAGCCATTGCAGCTACTGACGCTCGACTTGGGCGATCATGTGAAGCAGTAATTGTATCGGGTAGCCGCTCATAGAACTTTTTGGCATCGGATTGAAGCGGATTCCGGCTACCATAGCCATGTAAAGCGCGCTGCGTACATGGAAACGACCTCCCCAGACGTCTCGCACTCCTCGAAAGAGGCCGCTATCTCGGTTTAATCACGAAGCGGGATGCCAAAGACATTACGTCATGCAGTGGCCGGCGAAACCACACGGCGCAGGCTAATGGCAGGACGTGCTGGAACCAGTACATCGTCTAATGAAAGCACGCGCGTTGTGCTGTGAACGGCGGCAGAGCATGATACAAGGCTCAGTCGGCTGACACCGCTTTCAGCACCTTGTCCGTTGTCATACTCGGCGCAAAGAGCTTGATGAAGTCGAGCGCGTAGCCTCGCAGGTACCTGTGCTTCTGTATTCCGATGTATATCTTGTTCGGTTCGAACAGATGCCGCGCGTCTATCGCACGCAGCTCGCGGTCTTCCCTGGCGTCGTAGGCCAGCGCGGCGACGATGGCAACGCCCAGCCCGCACTTCACGTAAGCCTTCATCACGTCGACGTCGGTCGCGCTCAAGATCACGTTCGGCTCCTGGCCGATGCTCTCGAATGCGCGCATGACCTGCGAGTGGGTGGTGAACTCGCTGTCGTAGGTGATGAGAGGATATTGCGCAAGCGCCGCAATCGTGAGCGGCGTTGTCTTCAGCAGCGGGTGCTTGCGCGGAGTCAGCACGATCTTGTGCTGGTCATAGCAGGGAAGCAGGGCGAGCCCGGTTACGCGCTGCGGTGGATTCGAGCATATGGAGAGATCCGCTTTCCCCGAGCTTGTCCATTGCGCCACCTGCGTGGGATTGCCCTGCCGCAGCGTCACGCGGACTTTGGGATACATCCGATTGAACGCCTGCATCACCTTCGGCAGCACGTAGCGCGCGTGCGTGTGCGACGTCGTCACGACGAGCGTGCCGGCGTCCCTGGCAAAGAAGTCGTTTCCGATATGCCGTAGGCCGTCCGTCGCACGCAACACTTTGCGCGCAACTTCAAGCACTTCCGCGCCGGGCTGGGTGAGACCGAGTATGCGCCGTTTGCTCCGCGAAAAAATCACGATTCCAAGCTCCTTCTCCAGAGCCTGTATCTGTCGGCTCATGCTCGGCTGCGAAGTGTGCAGCGATGCCGCGGCCCGTGACACGCTCAAGCCGCGCTCCACGATCTCGCATACGTACTTCAATTGCTGTAGCGTCATCCGACTATGCTGCAACGACATAAGATTATTTGATTATAGTCTTTGCTGGCATAAAGGTAACGGCCGATAATCAATAAAAAGGCGAATATCAGAGTCCATCGACCCGGAGGAATACCCCATGCTGCAAAAAGCGGATGAGTGTCGGCTGCTTTCGGTAAGCAGCATCCTGGGATACGGCTTCCCGGAAGCCTCGCTGAAAACGGGTATCGAGCGTAGTCCCCACTTCATCGGCGTCGACGGCGGCAGCACCGATCCGGGCGCGTACTACCTCGGCTCCGGCGAGTGTCTCAATTCACGAAAAGCGATGAAGCGCGACCTGCGGCTCATGCTGCTCGCGGCCGTGCCGCGGCGCATCCCGGTCGTCATCGGAACGTGCGACGGCGCAGGCAGCGAGCCGCATCTGCAGGAAGTGGCCGACCTTGCGCGCGAGGTGGCGCGCGAGGACGGGCTCAAGTTCCGCATGGCGCTGATACATGCCGATCAGGACCGGAACGACGTGAAATCCTGGTTGATCGAAGGGCGTATCAGCGCTTTGCGCAATGTGCCGAAGCTCACCGAAGCCACCGTGGAACGCGCTGCACGCATCGTGGGGATGATGGGCGCCGAGCCTTTCATGCGCGCGCTGGAGGACGGTGCGGACGTCGTGCTGGCTGCGCGGGCGAGCGATGCGGCTTCGTGGGCCGCATGTGCCATGCAGCTAGGCCTGCCACCGGCGCCCGCCTGGTATGCGGGCAAGATGCTCGAGTGCGGGACGGCGTCGGCGACGCCGAAAGGCCACGATTGCCTGCTCGCGACGGTGCGCGACGGCCACGTGGAAGTGGAACCGACCAATCCGGCACGCCGCTGCACGCCGCTTTCGGTCGCGACGCATGCGCTGCACGAAAACGCGAGCCCCACGATACACGAAGAGCCCGGGGGCCTGCTCGACGCCACCGATTGCGACTTCATCGCGGTGTCCGATCGCGCAGTGCGGGTAAGCGGCATGCGCTGGAAGGAAAGACCGTACGACATCAAGCTCGAAGGCGCGGAATTCGTCGGTTTCCGGGCGATTACGATTTGCGGCACGCGCGATCCGATCCTCATCGG
>MERG01000073.1:0-9611 GCA_001771985.1 Betaproteobacteria bacterium RIFCSPLOWO2_12_FULL_62_13
CTGGAGATGTATCAGCGGTGGGCGAAGCGGGACTAAGCAGGAACACGTGCTCCATCTCCGGAGTGATCTCGTCGACGGCCTTTCCTGTGACCTGAGTCTGGCGCGCGAGCCGTCGAGCAGCCTTCGCTGCATCCCGTTCCGCTCTGCGTCGCTCTTGGCGTGACATGGCTGGGGCTGCACCTTTTGTTCGCACGCTAACGTTCAATCACATGCCGAAAAACAGAGTAGTCTGGCGCCCGAGTTTACGACGCCTACCCGCCTTCGATCTTCGGAATGAAGAAGATCTCGCAGCCCGGCCGCACCGCCTGGAAATAATCGACCTCGTAGATCTCGCCGTCGATCGCGACGGTAGTCTCCTTCACCAGGTGCTCGCCCAGTCCGGGGTAAAGCTCGTCCAACTCTTGATGACGCCGCGCAGATTCCTCGCCTCGATCTCGAATTCCTTCACCCGCCCGTGTAGCGGTCGCTGAAATCGCCGGTGAAAACGACGTGCGCGGGAGTATTTGCCATGGATCACCCCCATCCTAACCTTCCCCCCTCAAGGGGGAAGGCAATGTTTTGGTGCTATTCCTTTCCGCCGAGGGGGAAGGAGAGTTTGTTATCCGATCGCGTGCAAATCCGTGGGGTTCAGACTCGACTTTTCGAGGAATGCAAAATCGAGTCTGACTCCGAGGTCCAAGTTGCCTGCTGGTGCCGAACGTGCCGCGCTAACCGGCGCGCGAAGCTTTTCCGCGCGGCCGTGTTGGTCGCATTGTGAGGCGCGATGACCGTTTCGCAAGCCAGTTACTGAAGGATGCCTGGCTTTCCCCCGACGGTTTGCCGGCGAGTAGCCCTTCGACGCTTATATCTTCGTCGAGATCCTCCCAGTGAATTCCCGAACCTCGACCGATCAGGCGCCAGCGCTTTCGTTCTGCCGGGGTTGCGTGCAGCAATCGCGGATACCACGCGAGGGGAACCGAAATGCTTCGGCCATCGCTCAGATCGACGCAGAGCGTATCGATTGAAACGCTGACGCTTTCCGCAAAAGGCACGTCCATCTCAATGGCCGAAGTACGTTCCGCATTACGAGCGCGCGCAGCCGAAACGACGAGCGGCACGCTGGCCGCGCGCGTCCGGATGGGGCGTGCGGTTAGTGTGCAGTCTCGTCGAGCTCACTTCCGCAATCCTCTGAGCTTTTCGCTGGAACACCTCTCGCACCAGTAGTGGCTTCCCTGAATCGAATAACCATCCTCCGCCAGGCTGATGACGGCACCGCAGCCACTGCACTTCGTTGGCTCGTAGGAAGGAGGGTTCTCCAGCTTCGTGAAGTTGTATTCGTTCGTGCCGTAGTAGACATAGAGTTCCTTCTCAAAAGCGCTACGACAGATCGAGCAGTCCTGCCAGGCGCCGGAATGGCCTTCGGCATCGTGGTAACCACAAAGCGTGTATCGACGGTGGTTTCTGGAGCAACTGTTGTGGACGTAGGAGAACAAAACGTACTCGCCTTCGTCATCGCAAATCCACTGACCGCAGCATTCGGTCTGGACGAGCTTACGGGTCTTTCCGCAAAGACCGCAGCGGCGTCCGGCGGAATCTCCGCGCCCCTTATGTTGCCGTCCCCCGGTCTTCTTTCTCTTCGCCATGCGCCCCTTTCCCACTGTGCACGCTAACGTTCAATCACATGCCGAAAAACAGAGTAGTCTGGCGCCCGAGTTTACGACGCCTACCCGCCTTCGATTTTCGGAATGAAGAAGATCTCGCAGCCCGGCCGCACCGGCTGGGAATAACCGACCTCGTGGATTTCGCCGTCGATGGCCACGGTGGTCTCTTTCTCCAGGTGCTCGCCCAGGCCGGGGTAGAGCTCGTCCAACGCCTTGATGACGCCGCGCAGATTCGTCGCCTCGATCTCGAATTCCTTCACCCCGCCCGTGTAGCGGTCGCTGAAATCGCCGGTGAAAAGCACGCGTGCAGGGGCAGGGGCCATGATCGATTGCGGTGATCCGTCACTTATGGCCGGGCCAGTTTCGGGTTTCGAGTTTCGGGTTTCGAGTTTTAAGTCTTGAGTTCAACGCCTCATACCATACGTCGGCAGTTTCAAGTTTCAGGTTTAAGGTTTCAAGTTTTCAGAACCTTGAACTTTAAACTCTAAACGGTAAACGGTCGTTAACCCGAAACCCGAAACCCGAAACTCGAAACCGCTCTCAATCCTCAATCCTGGCCGCTCACCGCTCACCGTTCACCGTTCATGGCCTTCAGAATCTTGGGCGGCGACATCGGCAGGTCATTCATGCGCCGGCCGATCGCGTTGCTCACCGCGTTGGCAACCGCCGCAATCGCCGGGACGAGATTGGCCTCGCCCACACCCTTCGCGCCGAACGGGTGGTTGGGGTTCGGCACTTCGACCAGCACCGCGTCGATCCTGGGCAAATCGGACGCAACCGGGACCCGGTAATCGAGGAAGCCCGGATTCTCAAGTCGTCCCGACTGGTCGTAGATATATTCCTCATTCAACGCCCAGCCGACACCCTGCGCGGCGCCGCCCTGGATCTGTCCTTCGACATAGCTCGGATGAATGGCGCGGCCCACGTCCTGCGCCGCGACGAAGCGCAGCACTTTCACCTGCCCCGTCTCGGGGTCGACTTCGACGTCGCACATTTCGGTGGCAAAGCCTGGCGCGACACCGCCCGCATTGACCGACACCTCAGCGGTGATCGGCCCCCCGGTCACCGCCCGCTTGGCTGCGATCGCCTTGAGCGACAGGGGCTCGAATCGGCCTTTGTTCTCGCCTGCGGGCCTGGCGTGGCCGTCCTCCCAGATTACGTCCTCCGCCTTGACGTCCCAGATCATCGCGGCCCGCGCGCGCAGATCACCGATCACCTTCTTGCATGCCTCGACCACCGCGATGCCGGTCCCAAAGGTGGTGCGCGAGCCCGCGGCGAGCCCGGTGAAGCCGATCGAGGCGGTGTCGGCGACGATGGGCCGGACCTTGTCGTAATCGATTCCCAGCGTCTCGGCCGCCATGAGTGCGAGCGACGCGCGCGTGCCGCTCAAGTCCGCACTACCCGTAGCGAGGAGGACCGTCCCGTCTTCGTTGACGTGCACCGCCGCGCTCGACTCGCCGCCGTTGTTGAACCAGTAGCCCGAGGCGACGCCGCGTCCCTGGTTCTTGCCGAGCGGTGCACTGTAGCCCGGATGCTTCATCAATGCCTGGATGGTTTCGGCGAAGCCTTCGTGCGCATGCTTCGGCCCCCAGACCGTCGGCGTTCCCGGCCTGGCGATGTTCTTCAGCCTGAATTGAAGGGGATCCATGCCGAGCTTCGCTGCCGCCATGTCCATGACGCTCTCTGCCGCATAAGCGGAGATCGGCGAGCCGGGGGCGCGGTAAGCGGCCGTCTTCGGGCGATTGCAAACGACGTCGTAGCCCACCGAGCGCACGTTCGGGATGTCGTAGGGCGCGAAGGCGCACATGCAACCGTTCATGACCGGCGAGCCGGGGACGGCGCCCGCCTGATACTTGAAGAGGCCGTCGGCGGCGACGATCTTGCCATCCTTCCTGACGCCGATCTTGACGGTCATGGACGACCCGGGCGCCGGCCCGCAAGCCTTGAACACTTCTTCCCGGCTCAACACGATTTTCACGGGATGGCCAGCCTTGCGGGAAAGAACAAGGGCCACCGGCTCGACGTAAGGGACGTTCTTGCCGCCGAAGCCGCCGCCGATCTCCGCCGGATAGACGCGCAGGTTTCCGACGTCCATCCCGAGGAGCCGTGCGGTCAGCGCGCGTATCTGGAAGTGACCCTGGCTCGTCGCCCAGAGCTCCGCCTGCCCGTCACTGTCGAAGCGTGCGAGACAGGCTTGCGGCTCGATATAGCCTTGATGCACCGGTGCGGTCCTGAAGTTCATCTCCACGATCTCGTCGGCTGCGGCGAAGCCAGCCTCGACGTCGCCCATCTTGAACTCGACCCGCTTGGAGATGTTCGAGGGCTTGCTCGGCGCGGGCTCGATGCCGCGCGGGATCATGTCCTCGAACAGCAGCGGAGCGTCGGGCTGCATCGCCTCTTCCACGTCGATGACGTGCGGCAGCACTTCATAATCGACCTCGATCAGCCGCAGCGCCTCCTCGGCGATGCGCTTGCTCACCGCGGCGACCGCGGCGACCGCGTGACCCTCGTAGAGGACTTTCTCGCGTGCCATGATGTTGCGCGTCATGTGCCAGAAGTTCACGGCGACACGCTCGGGCCCGACATACTCGAACTTCTGCTCAGGGAGGTCCGCGGACGTCATCACCGCCTTGACGCCGGGCAGTGCCTGCGCTTTCGAAGTGTCGATGGAGCGGATGCGGGCATGAGCGTGCGGCGAGCGCAGGATTCTTCCCCACAGCATGCCCGGCAGAGAATAATCGGCGCCGTAGCGGGCGAGGCCCGTCACCTTGGGCACGCCGTCGGGTCGTATCGGGCGGGTGCCGACCACCTTCAGCTTCTTTTCCTCGGACTTGATCGTGGCAGACATGGTCAGTCCTTTCGCATTTCGCGTGCCGCGTCGAGCACCGCATCGATGATCTTGTGATATCCGGTGCAGCGGCACAGGTTGCCAGCCAACCAATAGCGAACCTCTTCCTCGGTCGGATCGGGGTTGCGCTCCAGCAGCGAACGGGCGGCGATCAATATCCCCGGCGTGCAGATGCCGCATTGCAAGGCGGCGTGCTCCAGGAATTTGCGCTGCAACGGATGGAGTTCCGTGCCGGCGGCCATGCCTTCTATGGTTTGTATCGCCTTGCCTTCGGCTTCAACGCCGAGGACCAGGCACGAGCACGTGAGGCGCCCGTCGATCGTTACGCTGCAGGCGCCGCAATCGCCCGTGCCGCAGCCTTCCTTGGTTCCGGTGAGGCCCAGCTCATCGCGCAGCACGTCGAGCAGGGTCTGGTGCGTTTCGCAAAGAAATTCGACGTGATCTCCGTTGACCTTCGCCGTTACATGATGCTTTGCCATCAGTTGTTCTCCCCAGCAGCCTGTCGGATCTGACGCTCCGACATGCTGCTAAAGGAGTTTGTGGGGGCTAAATCCGACAAACTCCTCGCGAGCGCCATTTCAGCGGCACGCCGCGCCATCACGCCGGCTACCCTGATCCGAAATTCCTTGGTTCCGCGCTTGTCGTCGATGGGCCGGCAGGCCGCGCTTGCGGCAGCCGCCAGGCGCTTGAGCGCGGCGACGTCGACCTTCGTGCCGATGAGCGCCGCTGCGGCCTCGGGCACCAGCAAAGGACGCTCGGCGACCGCCCCGAGGCAGACCCGCGCTTGGCTACAGACGCCCTCGTCGTCCAGCGTGAGGTTGACCCCCGCCCCGACGACCGCAATGTCCATCTCGGTGCGCGGCGTGAAGCGAAGATAGGCGTCACCCGAATGCGGCGGGCGCTGCGGCAGCAGGAATGAGGTGACGATTTCGCCATTGACGAGCGAGGTCTTGCCCGGCCCCGTGACAACATCTTCGACTGGGCTCTCGCGTCTACCGTCAGGTCCGATGATGCCGACAATGGCTCCGGCGGCAATCATTGCGGTAACACTGTCTGCCGCCGGCGAGGCGTTGCACAGATTGCCGCCGACGGTTGCGCGTCCCTTCACCTGGATTGAGCCGATCAGCTTGACGGCGTCGGTCACGCCCGGCCATTCCTTCGCGAATGCCTCATGCTCGATCAGCTCCATGCAGGTAACCGCCGCGCCGAAACGAAACGTGCCGTCTTCGGCAACAATCGACGTCATCTCGGGAATGTCCTTGATGTCGACCAGCAGCTCGGGTTCAACGCGGCCGGCACGCATCTGGAGCAGCAGGTCTGTGCCGCCCGCGAGCACGCTCGCCCGCCCATTCGCGCCCGACAGCAGGGCAAGCGCCGCTGCCAGTGTCTTTGGCGCCTCATAACGCATTTCGCTCATTTCGCTCCCCAAAACATTGTGTAACCTGAGAATTATTGTCCACGACCCAGACGATCGCCGGCGAATCCAACTTCGCAGCCTGCGCGTTTCATGATCCCCCCGTGCGCTGCTGTAGGTGGGCGATATTCATCAATCGTTTTCTTGCGATTCGAGTTCTGTTGACTTCGCCGGCATATTTTATCAGCTACTACATCCGGTGAATATCGTCCAGCCCTTTATGGACGCTTTAGCGCTGACTGGTCAGACAATGTATGTCAGAACAGTTCTGGACTATTGCAGTTCATATCGTGAACAGCCCGCTTGCGCCATGCGGGCGGCGCTTCACCTTCGGTTAATCCGCCTTCGTGCTGGTGGCTTTGACCACCTTGCCCCACCTCTGCAATTCGCTTCTTATTCAGAATCGTCCGGCGCCGAGTCAATTCCCCCGGATTCCGCTGCCCTTCATCCAGGCTTCTGCGATTTCTGGATTTCGGAGCGCGCCCGCTTGACGACTCTCGAGCCGACGAAACTCCGAATCCCTGGCTTTGCAAGCGAGCGACGTTCAATTGCATGCGTCCTCTTTGTCATCTACGTATGGTATGATGTATGGCATGCAAAAGACTACCGTTTACATTCCCGAGGACGTGAAACGGGCCCTTGGCCAGGTGGCCGCCGCACGCGGGGTGAGCGAAGCCGAATTGATTCGCGAAGCCCTGCGCACGCTCACTTCGCAAACTACTCCTCCGCGTCCCCGCCTGCCTTTGTTCAAGAGCGGAAAGCCCAGGCTTGCCGAACGCGTTGACAAAGCGCTGGCGGGATTCGGGGCGTCGTGATTCTCCTCGACACGAGCGGCCTCCTCTCGGCGCTCGACGAGAGCCAGCGCTATCATCACGAGTGTGCAGCCTTGGTCGGTGAGGCGTCACCGCCGTTGTTGCTTTCTCCCTTCGTATTGGCCGAGCTCGACTATCTGCTGATGCGTAACGTTGGCCGCCGCGCGCAGGCGGCGCTGCTGGAGGAGGTCGCTCGCGGCGCCTACCAACTGGAGCTATTCGGTGCAGCCGACGTTGCGCGTGCCAAAGAGGTGGTCGAGCAATATGCCGATCTCGAGATCGGTCTCGCCGACGCATCGATCGTGGTTCTGGCCCGGCGGCACGCTGTGACGGAGGTGCTCACGCTCGATGAACGGCACTTCCGGGCAATGCGTGTCGAGCGGCGCAAGCGGTTCAAAGTTCTGCCCTTCGACCGATAGGCGACGAAGCACGAGCCGGGGTGGTCGCCGGCGAAATCACCAAGGCCGCGGCACCGGACGGCCACACGCTGTTCCTGCCCTATCATCAGCACACGGTAAATGCGGCGCTCCTCAAGAAGCTGCCCTACCATCCGGTGAACGATTTCACGCCGATCACCCAGTTGACCGAGGCCGGGCTGCTGCTGGTCACCCATCCGGGAACGCCGGCGAAGAACTTCAAGATCCTCAATGAGCCGGACGTGCGCAAGCGCATCCAGGCGGCTGGCGGCACACCGGTTGGCAGCTCGCCCGAGGACTTCCGCAAGTTCCTGCTCGCCGACATGGCGAAATGGGCGGATGTCGTGAAGAGGAGCGGGGCGAAGATGTTCTAGGTGCTACCGCTGCGGGCGGTCAGTGCAGCAAAATTGGAAATATTGCCTAGCCCACGCTCCTGTCTTGCATGCGATGCGCCCGCGGCCCGCGTCATCGTGGTTCCTCGCCTATCTGCAACGTTTCAAAGATCGCCCGGAGGTCTGTTGCGCGATCGAGTTGCCACAGCCGGTCGAGCGCACGATCGACGCGCGTTTTCGGCAACATCCGTCCCGCGAGAGCCCGAAACTTTGCGCTCACCTCGTCGTCCGTCATCGGATTTTTGACGTGGCCGCGCGGGTACTCCACCGCGGCCGTCCTGCGCTGTCCGCTCTTGGTCGTGATTTCAATGCGGCACGGGACGGCGCGTGGAAACTGCTGCGAGAACTGCGCATCCTCCTTTACCGAGATCTTGTCGGCCAACTGATGAATCCTCGCGTCGCGCAAGCGCTCCGGAGAAAAGATCTCATCGCTGAAGCGCCCGTCGATCAGCACCGCGGCAATGATGAAGGGCAGGCTGTGATCGGCAGTTTCACGGGTGGTCGGGTGCCACTTCTCCGGTCCGCTGCCGATTTCGCTCCACGTGAACCAGTAAGTGTGGATTGTCACTGCCTCGATGTCTTCGACCGCGACTTGCGAGTGCAGTTGCAGCGCAGCCGTGATCGGACTCTGGGAGTGGTACTCGGACAGAAAATATTTCAGGTTGGCCTCGGCGATCCGGAACGGGCGTCCATTGCCGCCAAAAGGCGTGAGCTCGAACTTGCCGACCAGCTCCCGCAGGCCATGGGATCCCTCGATTGCCTGCTCGGGGCCAGTCATGCCTTCCGCGGCGAGGAGCGCGGCAAACACGCCGTTGCGAGCCGCATTGCCGGCGGCACAGCCCTTCCACATCGACAAATTGCCCCGGCGCGTAGCCTGAAGCGCGAGATTGGGCGTAACCGCAAGCGAAACCGCGTTGGCGATTTGCTCGCGATTGAGCCCCAGCACCTTGGCCGCGCCGACAGCACTCCCCACCGCAGTGTAAATGACGTGGTCCATGCCGTGCTCACGCATGCACGCGCCTTGAAACAGGTTGTGATATATCTCATAAGCAAGCGTGATTGCGCTAATCGCCGTTCTCCCGTTCGCGCCGATCGCATCGGCGACGGCAAAGACCGGCGCGATCACGTCGCTGGGATGTCCGCCGCCGCCGGGATACGTGTCGTTGCCGTCCAGATAGCGAGCCATCACGCCGTTCGCAAAAGCCGCGAGTTCCGGCAGAGTGCGATGAGCCGTGCCGAGGATGCACGCTCCCTTGGCCGTGCTGGCGCGCAGCGCGATGTTGCGGGCGATGCGGCTTGGCTCGGCGTCAAACGCGCCGAGTCCGCAGCCCAGAGTGTCGATCACTCGACGTTTGCAGTCGTGGACGACCGCAGCCGGCAGCTCTGCGAAACGCAATGCGCTCGCGTAATCAGCGATTCGGGCAACGCTGGAATCCATCATTACAAGACGGCTTCCCGGATGAGCGTTGAAATTCTTTTCGACTTCTCCAGATGGTCGATGACTCGATCGATCTTCTCAATTCTTTCCTTTGGCAGGATTTCCGAGGCCAGGGTATGAAACTTTGCCAAGTGTTCCTCTTTAGGAATTCCCCTTTCCGGTTCCCACTTGGGATGGTCTATCTGCTTTTCAAAGGCCCTTCCGTCTCGACGAGAGATCTTCACCTTTGCCGGCGCCTTCTCGGGATAGAGACTTGTCATGAGATCGTCAGAGGTCACTTGAACCTTTTTCGCAATCTCCTGGATCCTGGGATCGGAGATCTTCTCACGGCGATACTGCTTCGGCCCAATGGTTCTGTCTGAAACGACCACGGCCAGAATATAGGGAAGGCTGAATTGACAGGTGATAAAGCTGCTGTCGGCTTCCGGATATCTCCCCCCTATTTCCCTGGCGGCCCGGGCAAAGGTCTTTACCTCGATGCTTTCGATGGCTTCCGGAAGGATGTCGTTCTCTTCCACGAGGGCCAGCGCGGCCTCGATCGCACTATGGGAAAGACGGCAGGCTGCATACGGCTTGAAATAGACATCCAGTATCGTATATCTCTCTCCAAGTCCTTCGGTCAGTTTGCCGGGAACGGGCTCTCGACTGACG
>MERG01000073.1:9637-13488 GCA_001771985.1 Betaproteobacteria bacterium RIFCSPLOWO2_12_FULL_62_13
CGGTGTTCCCATGAGAATCTCCTGGCACCCGGTAAAACCTTTTTGAGCCAGGAGAGCCGCTTCGACGCCCGCCTTTGCCGCCTCCCCGCCGATGCAGGGCTTGATGGTCGGACCCCACATGTTCTCCCTGGAAGAGATGGGCAATATGAAACCCGCGATCCCCATGGCATTGACGAGCTGGGCGCTGTTCAACCCCAGAAGTTTCCCAACGGAGAGAGAAGCCGCGAGAGTTCCCGTGGTGCCTGTCTTCATGAATCCCACGCTCTTTTCCGGTGGCAGGGAAGCAGCGATTCGATTCATGACTTCGTAACCGGCGACAACGGCGGTCAGGAATTCCTTTCCTCCCTTTTTCAGGTATTCGGCCACTGCCAGCGAGGCCGGCAGGATCACGGAAGCCGGATGGTTATTCCCATAGGTGACGCCATCCTGCGTCTCCAGGACTTCCGCGAAATAGCCATTGGCAAAGGCAGCGTTACGGCAAGAGGTTTTGTGACCCCACCCCAGGATGGTGCTCTCTTTCCGGTCTCCCAGGTCCCTCACCCATTCGGCCACCATTTTCGACTCCTCGATGGGATAAGACCCCAAGACACAGCCCAGGTGATCCCGCACGCAATCCTTCGCCTTTTCGATCACCTCTTTCGGGAGATCCTCATAATTCAAGGAAGCGACAAACTCCGCGATCCTCTTCGAGTGCATATTCGATGCTCCTTTACGACGCGATTAATTATCTGGATGTTGGCAGGATCGTCAAGCTCTCAGTCCGCACTCGATTTCCCGCCGCGCGCGCGCCTGCGCGGATTTGCGCGCCGCGCGAAACCCGCAAACAACTCCCCGACATCGTCCAGTTGCTCCAACTCGCTCACGAGGGTGACTAGATGCTTCGAACGACGCTCGCTGCCATAAAAGCTGAACAACCGCGTGAACTTGTCCTCCACTTCAGCAGCGCTCACGGAATTTGGCCTCTATTTCGACGTCCGACATCGGGCGTTGCGCGCTGCCAAGTGCGTGCTCGACATGGTGATGCAGCGAACGGCCATTTCGCAATTCGACGACGATATCTGCTTCGTCTTCGCGAATTCCGGGATCGGCAATCGCTTCCACGCGGGTCCGCAAAGACAACACGTCCGGATCGGCAACGAAATCTTCTTCATACTCACGTTCCGTGATTCTGCGCGCGACTATCGCTGCGGCGGCAGAATGGTAAAGGCTCAGTTTGGCTTCAGCGGTCGTCGCGGGGGTTTTCCTGGCCGTCAACTCTAAGACGAGCGGATTCACACGCAAAACAACCCGCGCAACACTTTTCGCCATGACGTCATGCGTCGTGGCAAGCGTGATGCAGCCATCGATAATGGGATGCACCACGATGCCGCACGGAAAAGGTTTATAAGTATTTTGCTCGACCTCAAACGTTTGACCGAGATTCGCGGTAATCGCGGCAAGATCCGGATTTTCTCCCAGCACATGGGCAAATCCGCGAGGCGCTTCGATAGGACTAGCGCGGCGAGCATCGCATCAACACGCTCGGCGCGGCCCAGAATGCCGGCCTCGCGCTTCCCCGAGAATTCATCCGGCGCCGCCAGTGCACATTGCACGGATTCGTGACGGCTGCCGCCGATCGAGCATCCGATGCAATGTAGCAGCGATCGTTTGGCCTCGTGCACCGCCGAAGCCGGGACATCGTCCGGCTTCGACGCGACCACGAACCGCGCGAGCGCGCGGGTGATTCCTGTTGCCGGTTCCATCTCAGCCCAGTATGGTCTCGATATTTTTTGGATCCGGCTTCAGTTCCCCAGTGTCTATGCGCTTGACGAGCGCGGTCAGGGCTGCATGTGTGGGTGCCGGCACGCCGACCTCCGCGCCTTTTTCCGCCACGAGGCCGTTCGTAAAATCGATCTCAGACCGCCTGCCCCTCGCAACGTCGCGCCCGACCGAAGACTGGGAAGGCTCGAGCAGCGTGGCCATCCAGGCGGTCAGGCCGTCCTGCACTCGCTTGAGCGCTGCCGCGTCTCCGCTGCCCGCGCCACTCCAGTCGTCCGGCGCTATGCCGAGTATGGTTCCGAGCTTGTAGCCCTGCGCGCGGCCAACGGCGATTGCCTCCACCGCAAGCTTGATCCCGATGCGATGCGCGGTGCCGCGCTCCAGGTAGACGATTCGGTTATCGAGCCCGGTGGCTCCCAATATACCGTGCGTGATTGTATTGGCAGTAAGCTTGGTCCAGCGCTCTCCCCACAGGTTCGTAGTGACATTGGCGCTGTCGACCGCGCCCAGGATAGCCGCGAGTTCGGCGGCGCGTGCTGTCTCTTTTCCATGTACTTCCCCCACCCTGAAGACCGTGTGTTTCTTCCCCCCCGGCTGCTGGTAGCGACTTATGTATCCAGGCTTGAAGCAATTGACGCTGATTGTGCTGATAATGCATCCGACGGTTTTGCCCCATCCCGCGACACTCGCAATGCGTTCTTCATTCACGCCGTTCTGCATGGATACGATATAGCCTTGGGGCGTTAGATATTGCTTGATCATCAGCGCCACCCATTCGGTGTCGTAAGATTTGGTGCAGATGATCGCGATGTCGACCGGTTTGCGCACGAAACTTTGCACTTCGTGTATGTGCATCGCTTTGACGCGCACGACATGCTCACCCTGCGAGCCGCCCAGGTGCATCCCGTCCCGGTTGATCGCGTTTACATGTTCGGGCCAGGGATCAATCAGCACGATATCCTCGCCGGCGCGCGCAAGATGCGCTCCCACGTAACCGCCGACGGCGCCCGCACCTACGAATGCAATGTGCTTGCCCATGTGTCTCCTATTCACAAAACAACCATACCGATACGCACGGCACGTCGCCCCAGTCAGACAAAAACGTTGAGATTATGCATGCCGCGCTTTATTTCGCCGCGTTCAACCCGTTTTACCAAAGCGGTGAGTGCAGCATGCGTAGGCGCCGGCTGACCGACCTGCGCACCCTTTGCGGCAACGTAACCGCACGTATAGTCGATCTCCGTTCGACGGCCTTTGACCAGATCGTGCCCGACAGACCCGTAATGCGGTTCAAATGAACGCTCCATCCATTTGCGCCATCCCGCCTCGATCTGTTCCAATGCAGCCGCTTCGCCCGCCGCAGCGGCACACCACAAACTTGCCGGCATTCGCAGGATTGCTTCAAGCTCGTGCCCCAGCGCCTGAGCCACGCGGATGGCCTCACCCGCGCACTTGACCGCAAGCAGCCGAGTACGCGCGTTCTGCATCAATTGATGGTCGCTGATGCCGGCGGCGCCGAGAATGCCGTGATGCATCGAATTCGTCACCAGTTTGGCCCATCGTTCACCCCATAGGTTGCTGGTCACCTTGGCGCTGTCCACTGAGGAGAGTATTTCTGCGAGTGCGAGCGCCCGCGGCGTGACGCGCCCGTGCATTTCTCCAACGCGAAACACCGTATAGGCATCGCCGCCGGGCGTGCGGGCCCTTTCAACCACGCCGGGACCCGTGGCGCTCACGCTGATCGTGCTGGCGATGCAACCCATCGTTCTTTCCGCGCCCACGATTGCCGCGATCTCGTCCTCGTTGATGCTGTTCTGCACCGATACGACGCAACCGTTCGCGCTGAGATACGGCCTGATCATCTTGGCGGTCCAGGCCGTATCGTACGACTTCGTGCACACCAGCGCGATATCTACGGGATCTCTGATGAAAGCCTGCACCTGATGCAGGTGCACCGCTTCGACCGGAACGACGATCGATCCAAGAGGATCGGCGAGGCGGATTCCGTGGCCCTTGATGTGCTCTACATGATCGCCCCAGGCATCCACCAGCACGACCCGATAGCCCGCACGAGCCAGACGGCCTCCGATGTA
>MERG01000074.1:0-11767 GCA_001771985.1 Betaproteobacteria bacterium RIFCSPLOWO2_12_FULL_62_13
GGCCACGACTCGATCCGCGTCGTCCGCATCCAGCCGGTGATCGAGGTCGTTGCCGTCGAATCCGCCGCCCGGCTCAAACACCGGTCCGGCCGGGTCGAGCGCCACGACGAGGGGGATCGAATTTCCGGTCAGGGTTTCGTAGGCGTCGGCGGCGATTCCGCTGACCTGTCCGCCCAGGCTGTGGCCGATCAGGGTGGTTGTGAGCGGGTCAATATTAATGTCATCTAAGAAAGCCGCCAGCAGATTGCCGACGCCGTAGGTCGCATCCGCCGCCGCCGGATAGATTGGGGTTTCGGCAACCTCCGACCAATCCGTGAAAATGATGTTCGCCTCGGGATCGTAATCCTTGAGGGCCACCAGCAACTCCATCCAACTCGCACCCAGGTCGCTTTGCCACCCGTGGGTCACTGCATAGGTGGCCTTGGTGGGGTCGAATGCCGTGTCATCCCAGAGGTAGAACTTCACCGAGTCGTCGCCGACCGCCACCTCGCTCAGCAGCGTCGCGTCGCTGCGGTCCGCCTCGACGATCTCGTCACCCATGCCGCTCGCCCCGCTGTCGGCATTGGTGATATCGATCGAGAAATCGGTATTGGTGAGCGCCGATACGCTGAGCGTGCCGGCCTGGACATCGGCGTTGGCGCCGATCTGCGCCACGGCCTCCGATTTCGACTCGATGGCGAGCGACTGTCCCGAGGCGTCCAGATCCACCGTGTTGTTCACAGTGGCCTCGAGGGTCAGCGCGCCGCCTACGTCCATCGCCCCATCGACGAGAATGCGCGCACCGAGTTCGATGGGATCCGGGCTCGTGGCGCCCGCGAATCCGTTCGCGGCGACCGCGGTAAGCGTGACATTGCCGTCGGTTGTGATCGAAGCGCCGCTCGCAACGGTGATCTGTTCGGCAAGGATGACGAGATCGGCATCGCCGAGATCGATGGTGGAATCGATGGTGAGGCTGTCGGCTCCGAGCAGGCCGTCGATCGTCAACGATACGGTCGGGTTGTTGAAGGTGATAGTTTCGAAGGTCGACCCGGAGAGCGTAAGCTGCGTGGCGCTCGCGGCCGAGAGCGTCGCGTCGATATCGGCGTTGTCGCTCAACCCGATGACGCGATTGGCTGCGTCGGTATTGTCCTGGATCGGTTCGAGGCCGGAATAGCGGATCAGGTCGGCATCCCGGCGGATCTCCCCGGAGTCCGCGCTGGCAGCGCTGAACGTGACCGTGTCGAAGCTTCCGCCGTCGAGCACCAGCGTGTCAAACCCGCCCGCGCCGCCGTCAACACCGCCACTCAGCGAACCGCCCGGATGAAACACGAAAGTGTCCGCGTTGTCTGCGGCGCCGACCAGATGCTCGATGTCGCCGAAGGCGATGTTGGCGAGCGTGCCGGCGTTTGCACCGGTGATCAGCCATTCAACGTCGGCGGCTGGACCGAGCAGACTGTCCTGACCTTCTCCGCCGATGGCCGTGATGGGCGCAGCGATATCAAGGAATCGGAAGCTGTCATCGCCGCCGCGACCGTCCGCAACGATGCTTGACACCCCCGTGTACGTCTCGGGGTCGTAGTCCCCGAGGGTTATCCGAATTTCAAACCCGGCCGTCTCGTTGCCGCCCACCTGCTCCATGAGCACGTGGTCGGCATCATCACCGAGATTCGCGGAAAGAACGCCGGCACTGACAGCCGCTAAGGGTGTGGGCGAGGCGGAGAGCAGGATGCGCTGCTCGAGCATCTCGAACCGCACTTTGCGGGGAAATGGGGGCTTGGGCGCTGCGAGTGGCGGCGGGGAGAATCGGGCCTTCGCTGACCGCAACCACGATGCGGCACGGTTACGCAACCCCGCCGCAACTTCACGCGGCACCCGCGAACTTGCTTTCCCCTGTAGCATTGCGCCTCCCTCCTCGCGTGGTTTTTTGTAAGGAGAAACACCACACGAGATGTCGAGTCAAGTCTTCAAATTCGAGCCAGGGCAAATATGGCCGGATCAGCCGGCAAAGTCAGCGCCGATTGGGACCGCAACCCTTCGGGCTGACACGACTTTTGGCTCATGGCTTTGTCGCTCGCTGAGCCAAAATCGATAGGCATTACGCGTTTCATTAATGTACACATCCGGCGGAAATCTTAGTTGACCTGGATCAACGTCTGGGCTGGTTTTTTCTGTGCTTGTCCGAATATGCATGTAACATGCTCGCGCCCGCGAACAGCCATGCAAAATCTGCCCGGAATTCGAACGGGATAGACGAGTTGAACTATGCTCCTGCGATGAGACGAGTTGAAGGGCTAATAGTATCGATACTTTGGTATCGGTTGCGTGCAGACAGCTTCATACGCGCTGCTCAAGCCGTGAACAGCGCCAATACCCAGATCAGGTCTAAGTGGACTGATTTATCGCCAGATGACAGGGCTGGTGTGGCTGCTGCCAAGCAAGAGACGGGCCACAAGCGCGCGCAATGCTGGAACGCTTCAAGCGTCTGGAAAGGGTCTAATCGCAGCGCCCTCGCGCGCGGCGACACCCCGGCAAGCCTAGCGCTTCTTGGATGCGCCGCCCGAATTATTTCCGCCGTCTCCCGCTTTTCCGGTCTTGGCAGGCCGGTCGTCCGAGGCGCTCTCCTTCTTGTCCTCCCCCCCATCGCCACGCGTCGTGTCGGCTGCGCGGGCAGCTTCCGTCCTTTGACTGGCCGGCGCCTTGAGGAGACGATCTCTCATTCCCGCGAAATTTCGCATCGCGAAAAGGTGGGCGTAGATCAGTTCGAGTTCGTCCGACTTTGCGAGATCCGCAAGCGCATCCGCCGAAAGCGTCTTGAGCCGCGCCCGGTCCACGGCCGAGAAGCCGGTGAGAAACATGCGTTCACCGGATTCGAGGTTGATCTGGGCCTGCATCGGTTCAAGGAGATTCAAGTCCTTGAGTTTCTTGCAGAAGGTCTGGGTGCGGCGGAATTCGATCTGATATTGCTGAAGGAACTTCAAAACATTTTCCACGTAGGGTGTCGGTTTGCGGTCGTCTGTAAACAAGCGCTCGCCGCGGCCTTTCTGGTTGAATCCCGGGAACGCCTCGTCAATGCAGAGCGTGAACGTCTTGCCCTCATCGGGACTGGAAAACACAAACGGGTAGCGGCGCAGGAATGCCGGAATATATTTGGCCTGCCAGCCGCCCTGTTCGGTGAGATAGAGATTCTCGTCGCCTCGCAGGCCGAGAATCACTGCCGGCATCACGATGTCGCCGGTGCCTCCGAACACCACGGCGTATTCCGCTGCCGCGTTCAAAATTTCCACGGACATCAGCGGTACCGAGTTCACGCTCCGGCTGAACGAATAATCGGTTCCCACCTCGACGGACCAGTCACCATGGCGACCGTAGGACATGGGGGTTGCGGTTTCGTATATCAGCAATTGGGTAGCCAATTTCTCACCTTTCTTTTCAGGTTAATCGCCGCGTGTGATTGTGAACAGATATCGAAAGAAACGGGCCCGCGACGAACCCACCGTTTCCTAGCGCCGGATCCGCGCCGGATTCCGCCCTTTCCCGACAAAGGCGGCGCCGATGTCCGGGAAGCCCGCCTGGCAGCGGATGCCAGCCGGGATTTTACGCTCCGGGTTGGGAAGCTCGAGCCGGACGCCGAAAGTTCCGCTCGCTGCGTCAAGCACGCGATCAATGACTTTTACCTTGGCATGGTAACGCGATCCGGGCGGAATTTCGGGAATCACTTCGATCGCCATGCCGTGCTTCACGTCTCCGTATGCCTCCACAGGCAGCAGAACCTCGACGTGGAGCGGATCGATCTCCGCGAGCTTCAGCATAGGTTTGCGGCCCACCCCGGCCTCGGCAAGCTCGCCGGGGTTGAGCATGCGCTCGGTGACGACACCGTTGATCGGACTGCGAATCGTCTTGAGGCGGATGATTTCAAGCTGCCGCTTGTATTCGAGTTCGGCAAGCTTGCGATTGTCGATGGCGTCCTGCAGTTCAGCCTCTGCAAGCCGCTTCTCGGTCATGGCCTCGTCACGCACCTGCGCCGACATGAAGTTCTGGCGATGAAGCTCCTGAGCGCGTTGTGACTTCCTGGTGCTGAATTCGACGCGCGACTCGCCGGAATGTACCGCGCCTCCCATTTGGGAGCGTTGCCTGGCGATCGCCGCCTGTACCCGATCAACCGCCGTGTCGAGCACCGCAAGTTCCTGCCCCTTTCTTACAAAATCGCCGCGGTCGACGTTGACACGCTCGATCAGTCCCTCGATCGGGCTGCGCAGTTCCAGCACCTGGCGCGGCTCGATGATGCAGTCGAATTCCGCTCCCAGACCCGGCGCGGGCGCGGCCGTGAAAATCAGGAACCCGAATATCGAACGCGGTATGCCGCTCCTCGCCGCATGCAACGTCATTCCACCCTCCCCGTGAACGCGAGAGCCGAATCAAGCTTCCGATCCAGTTCAAGTGTCGCGCGTCTCACGTGTGAATTGGACCACTCCGCCGACTGTTGCGCAACCGCCCTCAGGAACGCGGCAACCGGCGACGGAAGCGGCTCCACCTGGCCCCGGAATTGCACGGCGAGCAGCCTTGTAACGCGGCCCGCATGCCGGAGAAACACATCGTCCTCAAGGCATACGATGGCCTCGTGGGTGCCCGCATCGCCTTGGCGTCCGCAGCGTCCAAAGAGCTGCCTGTCGATCCGTTTCGACTCGTGGAATTCCGTCAGAATCACGTGCAAGCCGCCTCGTTCTGCAACCTCCCGCGGCAACACGATGTCCGTCCCGCGTCCTGCCATGTTGGTGGCGACCGTGGCGCGAGCGGCCTCGCCGGCGCATGAAACGATCTCCGCTTCATCCCTGTCTTGCCGCGCATTCAGCACAACGTGCTCCAGGCGCCGGGCGGCGAGCAGCCTGCTCACTTCTTCGGACGCGGCCACGGAGCGTGTTCCAACCAGCACGGGTCGCCCTGCGTGTTGGCTCCTGGCGATGGCATCCGCGACGGCATTCCATTTTTGCTCGCGAGTCAAATAAAGCCGTGCGCCCCAATCCCGTCTCCTGACGGGCCGGTTGGGTGGAACGCGAACCGCTTTAAGCCCGTAGACCGCTTCCAGCTCGGGGGCGACCTCAATCGCCGTTCCGGTCATTCCGCACAACCTGAGGAAACGTCTGAACAGGCGCTGATAGGTGATGCGCGCGAGCGTCGTGCGCCGTCCCGTCACATCGCATCCCTCCTTGACTTCGATGAGCTGCTGCAGACCGCGCTCCCAGGACCGGTCTGCGAGCACTCTCCCCGTGTACTCGTCGACGATCTGCACCTTTCCGTCCCGTACCAGGTAATGCGTGTCCAGGTCGAACAAATGCAGCGCCGCGAGACCTTGCTGAGCCAATTCCTCGCGTCCGCGCGCCGAGCGCCAGACGTGTGGAAGCGCCTCCGCAAGCTGTTTCAGGCGAGCCCGGCCGTGCTCCGTCAGCCGCGCCGCGCGCTCCCCCGTATCGAGCCGGTAATCGATATCTCTTTCGAGTTCGCTCGCTATTCCGAGCGCTGTCCGATACAGCGCCTGATCAGACCCGGCATCTTCGGCCCCGGCGATGATAAGAGGTGTACGCGCCTCATCGATCAGGACGCTGTCGGCTTCATCGACGATCGCGAAGTGCAGTCCGCGCAGCAGCAGACGATCGAGCCGATCGCCGCTCCCAAGCACTTTCTCCTGCAGCAGCCGGCCGTGCGCTCTGCGCGAAGCGAGTGTCAAGCTGTCACGCAGATAGTCGAAGCCCAGGTCCTTGTTGGTGCAATAACAGACGTCAGACGCGTAGCCCGAGCGCCGCTCCTCCGGCTGCTGCCCGTGCTGCACGATGCCCACGGTGAGTCCGAGCGCCGCGTACACCGGACGCATCCATTCGCCGTCGCGCCGCGCAAGATAATCGTTCACGGTGACCACGTGCACCGGCATGCCGGCCAGGGCCGCTGCCGCAGCGGGCAACGTCGCCGTCAGCGTCTTGCCTTCCCCGGTTCCCATTTCCGCGAGCATGCCCGCAAGCATGACATGGCCGCCCATGAGCTGGACAGGAAAGTGGCGCAAGCCTATGGTGCGCGCTGCCGCGGCTTGCACCAGAGCGAACGACCGCGCGACCAGTTCCGGCGCGAACCCTCGCTGCAGGAATGCAGCCCGCAGTTCATCCGCGGCTGCGCGCAACTGTCCATCGGTCAGGCCGTTTGCTGTGGTCTGCTCGCGCTCGACGAGCGCAGCTACTTCGGCAGCCCTACTGAGCGCTCGGGAGAACGGCCGTTTCAGCCCCGCGCCCGCGGCGAGCAGGAAGCGGTCCATCCGCGTCTCGCGCTCATCTGCGCGCTCCGCATAAGGCGCGGCAGCTCTCCGCACCGCGCGCCAAGGAAGTTTCGCCGTATCAGACATGGAACTGCGCCAGAAAAACCTGCCGAATCCGGCGGTACCATTGCTTCGCGAGCGGCTCCGGCCTGAGTACAAACCGCACATACACGCGTCCCCCATAGCTCACGCTCGGCAGCTCCGGCGGCAATTCCAGATCGAACTGAAACGTACTCGCCAACGCTTTCCCGCCTTTGGGATCCCGCGGATCGGCGGCAATGGTGCCTCCCCCCTCGCTGGACAGCGCCGTGCTGGGCAGCCGGTCTCTTGCCGCCGGCACTTCACGCACCAGCTCGGCCGGATACACGTCGGCCACCCGCTCCGCCAGCCGCACGTCAACCCGCAACAAGCGGCTGCGCACGAGATCGACGTCGTCCTGGGACACGACTGCCCGCACGACCCTGCGGGTGTCCTGAATGACGTAGCCGAGAAGTTCCCCCCGGCGGAAGAAGCGCCCGGGCAAGTCCTGCGGGCGCTCCACCATAAAGCGTCCGGAAACGGAACTGCGGGCGACGAGTTGTTCGGCGCGTTCCAGCATGCGCGTGTAGCGCGCATGCTCGCGCGTCAGTTCCTGCCTCGTGATTTCCGCCTGCACACGCTCCGCGAAGAGCTGGTAATCCAGCTTTGCCTCCAGCTCGGCGATGCGAGCCTCCAGCACGCGGAGTTCCGCCGTTATCGCTGGATCATGGCTTTCCACCAGGGGCGTGTTCGCGCTGACGTAAGCTCCCGGCTCCACCAACGCGCTGCGAACGAACCCGTCCGCGCCGGCAAGCACGTTCGCCTCTTCGGGCAGCCATACCACCCCTTGCGTTTGAATGCGCAGCGGCGCAGGTACGAGAAACAGCAAAGCCAGAATCGCCGCGCACGCGATGCCCGCGACCGTGATCGCCCGCTGCCGGGCACGCGCAGCCCGTGGAATCGAAAGCAGATAGCCGGCAAATTTCACGAGCGGCCATATCAGCATGGTGATCGCGCCCCAAACCGCAAGCACGACGCCGATAAAGAACCACACAGTCGCAATATAGAGCACGATCGCGACCAGGACGAAAGTCCGATACGCGAATGCCGCCGGCGTATAGAAGAAAAGCCACCACCGCTCGCCGGCCGTGGCCGGCGGCGGCTCTGCCTGCGCCATCCTGAATACGTAGCGCTCGGCCAGGTAGCGCCAATACTGATTGCCCCGCGTCGCCAGATTCGGTATTTCCAGCAAGTCGGAAAGGATGTAATAGCCGTCGAATCGCAGCAGGGGATTGCCGTTGAACACGACGGTCGACACACCCGCTATGAGCATGACGTTGAACGCAACCGTGCGCAGCCACCCCGGCTCCGCGGCCACCCAGACCAACATGAACAGCGACGCGATGAAGATCTCCGTCAACATCCCCGCCGCGCCGACGAGCACGCGCCGCCATTTGCTGCGAAATCCGCTCGCCGCCGAGGCATCGACATAGGGCATGGGCATGAACACCAGCAGCAGTATGCCCATCTCGTGAACCTCACCGCCGCCGGCCTTGGCGGCATAACCGTGTCCGAGTTCGTGCAAGAATTTCACCGCGGGAAAACACAACCACAGGACAAACAAGTTCTCCACCGCGAGCACGCGATCGGCAAGATTCTCGCTCAGCTCGGGCCAGTGCACGCCGGCCAGCACAATCCCGAGCCCGACGACTGCGCAATAGAGCAGCGCACCGAACCAGTTGAAGAACGGCTGGATGAACGGCAACGTACGCGACAGGAAACGATCCGGGTTCCAGAGGGGAAAGCGAACGCTGAAGGGATTTCTCCAATTGCTTCTGCCGCGGGCCCGGTCCTGCCGCGCGAAACGCTCAAACAGTTCCGCCGTGTCCGGGCTCTCCTCGCAATGCAGCAGATCGGCGGCGTGCAATTGCGCAAGCAGCCTGATCACTTCTTCCTGGCCCGGTGTATCGTCGCCCAATTGCTCGATGGCCGCGTTCCAGACCTCGTCCATCGTCCGCCGGCCGTCCAACAGGCCGAGCAACTGATAAGCGGCGGGCGTCAACCGGTTGAATCTTCCCGCCGCCGGATCCTGCACGACATACCAGGCTTGCCCGCGAAAGCGGTGGCGCCGGATGCGCGCTTGGGACTTCAGTGCCGGCCGCAGCGATGCGAGCCGATACCACGAAGGGCTGAGGAACGCCTCGGTGCTCATGGCAGCCAGGTCCAGAGCGAAATGCGCGCCCAGTTGACAAAGTTGCGCGTCCAGATCCAGATCAGCGGGCGTTCATCGACCGAGACCTTTCCCACGCCTTCCATTCCGGGCCGCAGCCGTGCTGAGGCGTTTTCGAGCTGCGCTTCCACACGGAAGAAGTTGCGCCCTTCCTGGGCCGTTGAAACCGAGGTCACCGTCTTCACGACAAACGGCAGCGTGCCGCCCGTAATGCCGGTCAGGGCAAGCTCGCCACGCTGCCCGCCGGCGACATAGGCGATATCGCGTTCGTCCACTGTCAGGATGACGCGATACTTGTCCAGCGGGGCAAGCTCGAACAGTACCTTCCCTTTCTCCACCGGCGCGCCCAGCATCTGCGACAGATCACCCGACACCACGACCCCGTCGAACGGCGCGACCAGTTGCGTGCGCACCAGCTTCTCTTCGATAAGCGCAAGTTGCGCTTCGGCCTGGCTCAACTGCGCCGCGAGGACGCGGTATGCCGCGCGGTCACGCTTGGCGAGCGCTTCGCGATATTTCCGCGCCACCTGCTCCTTCTCGGTTTCCCATTTGACCTGCTCGAGTTTCAGATCGCGATCATCGAGCGTGGCGAGAATCTCTCCCTGACGGACGGTATCGCCGGCGCGGACAAAGGCGTCCCTGACATAGCCGTCGAACGGCGCGACAGCCGCGCGCTGTACCGCGCCTTCCACAAACGTCCGGGCAGACACCCGGAATGCCCCCTCGGCCACGACGAGGAACAAAATCGCCGACAGCAGCAGCACCGCTCCGAGCTTGATGGCCGGCTGCCGCGGACCGATAAGCTTGTCACGCCACTCTGCAAGTTTTTCCACGATGCGCCCGGCGAACCAGCGCTCACCGTCCAGCCTTATCTCGAGCGTCGGGCCCAGCAACTCGGCGATCACTTGGCACAGCATCAGGCTCGTCGCGTCGAACTCCGGGCCTTGATTGCGCTCCAGGGTGAGCGCGCCCATCGGCCGTCCCCCGCTCACAAGCGGTACGGTGAGCACCGCGGCCGCCCCGGAGCGCACCGCAAGGTCACGCTGGGCGACATTCACTTTTCCGCGCGGACCGGGCAGAACCGGCCAGGCGACGCCGGCTTCCTGGTCGATTGCCTCCTCCATGGCGTTCTCGATCGTCTCGACGAGCTGCGACTTGCGGTCGAACCACGCCGTTCTCGAAATCGCGCGGAGTTCAAGTTTCCCATTTCGCTCGACGCCGAGACTTATACGATCTGCCTTGACGAGCGTAGCAAGCTCGTTGACCAGCGCCATTGCCGCCGGACCCAGGTTTCTATGTTCCTGGACCGCCTGAACCAGATCGAGCGCGATCGAGGCGCGCTCCAGCACTGCCGCATCCCGAGCAATCTGACGCTTTCGCAGGAGCGCTTCGAGCCAGCCCGCACCCCACAAAAGCTGACGCAGCACAGCCTGAAGCTCGGGTTCCGGCCGGGTACGCAGGTCAAGCACTACGGCTCCCATCACTTCGGCATCGGTTTCCACCGGGTAGCCCACGTGTACCGTGCCTGATGGAATGCGTTCGGTGTCGCCCGGATCAAGCCCGAGCACCGTACCGCGGCGCTCGGCGAGCGTCCGCTCCGCGGCCCCGGTCAGGTAAGCCAGATCACGGCGGGAATCCGGCCAGACTGCTGCCGGAACGTATGATTGGCCCAGCTTGTCGCGTAGCAGCAAGAGTCCGGCCAGCACGCCGGGAATAATCGCGCACTGGAGCGTTAACCAGGCACTGCAAAACGCTTCATCCGATGATGCCGAAGTGAAGGCCGACCATGCATGGCCGTCGAGATCGCGCGTGGACGTGCCTGACGGAACGTTCACCCGGCCAAGCGATGCCGCGCGCTCATCATCCGACTGCGATGACGTTTTCGTTACTTGAGCTCCGAGAAATCGGTGGGTCTCAACAACGTCCGCGTCACACCGGAGACCAGCGCGCCCGCTTTCTCGCTTTCGTCCCTGGCCGTGATCCACTCCTTGTCGGCCTGGAATGCGGCGCTCGCCTTCTCCCGGTGCCCGAGATCATCCCATTGCAGCATATAGTAAAGATCGTTGGTGTTCTCTCCGATGTCCACCGTCCAGAACCCGACCGGACGGATATCGTGTTTCTTCCAGATGCGAACTGTATGCTTGCGGAAGCGGTCTACGAGAGCAGGAAGCTTTCCGGGCGTTGCATGGTAGGCGCGAAGCTCGTATATCATTATTGCATTCTCCTTTGATGGGCGTGCGCCGCTGCTGCGGATCAGCGCACGCAGTTGGTCGGAAGTTCGGATTCTAACGCTGGCGGCCTTCACGCGCGAGTAGGCGGCGCCGGAGCGTAGGGCCACAAGATGGGGCAGACCGGATATACATTCCGTGCCGCCGCCTGCGGTAGCAGCCGAAATGGTTTCCATGGAGGACACAATGAGCATGCTGTCCCCACACCCGGCACGACGGCGCGCGCTCAAGCTGCTCGCCGGCGGCGTTTTAGTCATGTCCAGACTCACAAGCGTTGCAAAGAGCACCTCGAAGCCCACGCTAAAACGCCCGATCCCGCGCAGCGGCAAGCTGCTGCCGGCGGTCGGTGTCGGCACGTGGCAGACGTTTGACGTCGGTCCGCGCGCGCCCGAACGCGCCGAGCTGAAGGAAGTTCTGCGCCTGCTCGTCGAGCTGGGCGGAAGCGTGGTCGACTCTTCGCCCATGTACGGCGAGGCGGAGCGTGTGGTGGGCGACCTGGCGGCCGACCTCGGCATTCACCAGCGGCTCTTCCTCGCCACCAAGGTATGGACCAGCGGGCGCGAGGCCGGCATCCGGCAGATGGAAAACTCGTTCCGGCTGATGCGCACACAGCGTATCGATCTCATGCAGGTGCACAACCTGCTCGATCTTTCCACCCATCTGAAGACGCTGCGCGAGTGGAAGAGCGCCGGCAGGATCCGCTATCTTGGCATCACGCACTACCACCAAGGCGCCTATCGCGAGCTGGAGCGGCTGATCAAGACCCGCGAGTACGACTTCGTGCAATTCAATTACTCGATGGCCGAGCGCGAGGCCGAAGATCGGCTGCTGCCGCTCTGCGCGGAGACCGGTACCGCGGTGATCATCAACCGCCCCTTCGCGCATGCCAGCCTGTTCGGCAAGGTCCGAGGCAGGCCGCTGCCGCCGTGGGCGGCTGAATTCGACTGTGCAAGCTGGGCGCAGTTTTTCCTCAAGTTCATCCTCGCCCATCCTGCGGTGACCTGCGTCATCCCG
>MERG01000074.1:11785-12062 GCA_001771985.1 Betaproteobacteria bacterium RIFCSPLOWO2_12_FULL_62_13
GTCATCCCGGGCACTGGCCGGGTGACGCACCTCAAGGACAACCTCCAGGCGGGGCTGGGGCGGTTGCCGGACGCAACGACGCGGCAGCGCATGGTGGAATATCTCGAGCGCTTATGACATCGGACCAGGGCGAGCAGATCGCGAAGGCCAGCGTCGACGCGGCTAGATAGACAGCACAGAGACGATGCGATACGGGACCGGTCCAGTCCCGTTTTTTTTTGGCGGATCGGTAAATCACCGGATAGTGTTTTGCGAATTTGCAGTACAAGCAGTCAGT
>MERG01000075.1:0-10767 GCA_001771985.1 Betaproteobacteria bacterium RIFCSPLOWO2_12_FULL_62_13
CATTTCCCGATTTCCCGCGACAATCCCTACTTGATCGACGTGCAGGAGGCGAAGCGCATCATCGGCGAGAAAAAGCCGGAGCTCCTCGTCTTCGGCCGCAGCGTCATCATCGAGCGCGAGCCGGTGCGCGAGATCGCCGCCTTCATTCACGCCGAGTTTGGGGCCGACAATCCGGAGCGTCCGGTGATTCTCTATGACGGCGCGCATGTGCTCGGGCTCCTTGGCCCGCACTACCAGGATCCGCTCACCGAAGGCGCCGATCTCGTGACCGGGTCGACCCACAAGACTTTCTTCGGGCCGCAGCGCGGCGTCATTTTCAGCAACATCGATCCGGGATCGCCCTTTGAGGAACTGTGGGACTACGTGCGCCTGCGTGCGTTCCCCGGGCACGTGAGCAACCATCATCTGGGAACGCTGCTCGGTTTGCTCGGCGCAACTTACGAAATGCTCGCGTTCCGTGACGAATACCCGCGCAAAGTGATTGCCAACGCCAAAGCCTTCGCGCGCGCTTTGAGTGCAGCCGGACTCAAATGCGAAGGCGATGCCCGCAACGATTACACCGAGACCCACCAGGTACTGCTCAGAACCGGTCGTGCAAAGGGACAGTGGCTCGCAGGCCTGCTCGAAGCGAACAACATCATCACGAATCCGCAGGCCTTCTACGACGATCCGAGCTTTACCGCGGCGAGCGGCGTGCGCATGGGCGCGCAGGAAATGACGCGATACGGGATGGAGGAGCGCGACTTCGCCGAACTCGCCGCGCTTCTTGCGGATATTGTGAGCACGAGCGCGGATCATCCAGCAGGCAATTTCAGGCCGCGCGTCGTTGAATTTCGCAGCCGGTTCCGGGAGATGCAGTATTGCTTCAGGGTTTATTAAGCTTTGCATAACTGCATGACATCGCTCAATCCCTCATCCCCGCCCTTCTCCCGAGGGGAGAAGGGAGATTCGAGGCGCAAATGGGCTGTCACCCATTTGTGCAAGACTCAATAGAAGGTCAGGAGAAGCAGCCCCAGCTCGCTCGTGAAGGCAAGCGGCGCGAGACCAAGCGGTCTCAAGAATCCGTTCGTCCCGAGCCCCCTTGGACAAGCTCAGAGCTCGTAGCCGCCGACCAGCGGGATGCGCTGCGCTTTCCCGCCCTGCAGCCCTTTTCCTTGGCGTCTACGCTTGCTCAATCGATGCGTATGTTGGATTCCTTGGCGACTTTCGTCCACTTGGTGATCTCGGCGCGCAGGAAGCCGACGAATTCTTCGGGCGAACTCATGACATACTCGCTGCCGCTGCGCGCCAACTTCTCCTTGACCTCCGGATTACCCAGCGCCCGCGCCGCCTCGGCGTGAATGCGGCGCACGATGTCCGCGGATGTGCCGGCAGGCGCGTAAAAGCCGTAAAAGCCCGTCGCGCTGTATCCGGGAACACCCGATTCGGCAACTGTCGGCACCTCCGGCAACCCCACGAAGCGCTTCAGCCCGGTGACGGCAACGGCGCGTACCTTACCGGCCTTTACGTGCCCCAGCAGCCCAATGGTGGCGGCGAATACGAAGTCGATCTCGCCGCTGATGACTCCGATGATTGCCGGTCCCCCCCCCTTGAACGGCACGTGCACCCAGCGGATGCCGGCCATCGACTGGAACAGCTCGCCGGCCAAATGAGGCCCGCCGGCCGTACCTGAGGAGCCAAAGGTGAGCTGGCCGGGCCGCGCCTTTGCCAGGGCGAGGAGCTGCTTGACGTTCCGGATCGGCACCGACGGGTGGCTCGCCAATATGAACTGCACCGCGGCGAGTTGCGTGATATGGGTGAAATCCTTGAACGGATCGTACGGCAGCTTCGACCGAATGCTGGGATTGGTCGCAAAATCGTTTGCCGATGCGAGGAACGTGTAGCCGTCCGGTGCCGCCCGCGCCACCAGCTCGGCCGCGAGCACGCCGGTGCCACCGGGCCGATTCTCGACCACGAACGAGCCGCCAAGCTGCCCGGTGAGCTTCTGTGCAAGCACGCGCACTACGGTGTCGACGCCGCCGCCCGGAGGGTATGCCACGATGATTCGAACGGGTCGCGCGGGCCAGGCCTGTCCTGAGCCTGTCGAAGGGGGCTGCGCCGCAGCGGGCGTGACGACCATGCACGCGGCCGCAATCGCCAGCGCGTGCCCGAGATGGATCTTGATCTTCATGTTTTCCTCCTTTGATTGTTGTCGCGGGTCCCAGGTCGGGGCATCCACGGCATTCCCCGACATCCATCTCGCGCCTGCCCGCCGCCTGCCTGTGCATCACCGCACGCAGACAGGCGCCCGCGGCGCAGCCAGGTCAGACACTTCGTCAATCAATGCGCAGGTTGGACTCCTTCACCACCTTCGCCCATTTGTCGATCTCGGCGCGGAGGAACGCGGCGAACTCCTCCGGCGAACTCGCGACGGGCTCGTTGCCGGTCTTCGTAAGCTTCTCCTTCACGTCCGGGCTGTTCAGCGCGCGTCCCGTCTCCACGTGCAGCCGGCGGATGATATCCGCGGGAGTGCCGGCCGGCGCGTAGAAGCCGTACCAGCCCGTCACGCTGTAGCGCGGAACACCCGACTCGTTGATGGTCGGCACCTCCGGCAGTTCCGAGAAGCGCTTCGGCCCGGTCACGGCGATGGGCCGCACCTTTCCCGCCTGCGCCGCGCCGACCAGCCCGGTGGTGCTCGCGAAGACGAAGTCGATCTCGCCGATCATAACCCCGATCACGGAAGGTCCCGTGCCCTTGAACGGCACGTGTACCCAGCGAATTCCCGCCATCGACTGGAGCAGCTCGCCTGCGAGGTGATTGATGCCGCCCACACCCGAATGGCCGTAGCTGAGGTGGCCAGGCCGAGTCTTCGCCAACGCAATGAGTTGCTTCACCGTCTTGACCGGCACGGACGGGTGGCTCGCGAGCATGAACTGCCCGGAGGTGAGCTGCGAGATGAAGGCAAAGTCCTTCAACGGATCGTACGGCAGCTTCGAGCGGGTGTTGGGGTGGATCGACATTTCCGGCGCTGATAAAAGCAACGTATAGCCGTCCGGCGCCGCCCTCGCCACGAACGCGGCGCCGATGGTGGCGGCAGCGCCCGGCCGGTTTTCGACCACGAACGAACCGCCGATCTGCTCGGTGAACTTTTGCGCGAGCAAGCGCCCCACGGTGTCGGTGCCGCCGCCCGGCGGGAACGGCGCGATGATCCGAACCGTACGGTCGGGCCAGGCCCCTGAACCTGTCGCAGGGGTCTGCGCTGCGGCGGGCGCTGCGAGTGTGCACGCAGCCGCAATCGCCAGCGCGTGCCGGATGCCGAACTCAAGTCTCATGTCCTCCTCCTGTGTTTGTTGTTGAGGGCGCCACGAATCTGCATATCAAGTAGGTTGGGATATGCGCAGCGTTCCCCGACATCCATTTTCGTCACGTAGCCGCCGTTGCGGCAACCTGACCTTCGCCTCCTGCATCAGTCGCAGGCGACGAGCCATCTTCTGAAAAGTATAACCGCATATTCGATGCGCGGCGACTTTGTCGACTCCGGTTTCCGCCGGAGTGACAAAACATTTTGCTGCATGTGCTTGTCATCGTGCGAACGCCGGCGTAGCCTTTGCTTGTGTCGCGGGGCCGGAATTTCAAACTGACCGGTAGTCCCACGGAGGAAGAACGATCATGAAGATCATCGTGCTCGCTTTGGGTGTCGCGTTGTCGCTGGTTGCGATTAGCCCGGTGCACTCCCAGGCATATCCCAACCGACCGATTCGCGCCATCGTGCCGATCGCTCCCGGTGGCGGAACCGACATCACGGGACGGCTGGTCACGACGAGGCTGAGTGAGGCGCTCGGCCAGCAGATCGTGGTCGACAATCGCGCGGGCGGCGGAGGCACCATCGGCGCGTCCATCGTCGCGAAAGCCCAGCCTGATGGCTACACCATATTGTTCGGCTCGATCTCCACTCACGGGTTGAATCCGGCGATATTCAAGAAGCTGCCATATGATCATATCAAGGACTTCGCCCCCGTCTCGCGGATCGGCACGGTGCCCAACGTGCTGGTCGTGCATCCATCGCTGCCGGTGAAATCGGTGAGCGACCTTATCAAGTACGCCAGGGCGAATCCCGGCAAGATCATCTACGGCTCCGCCGGAATCGGCAGCCCGACGCACCTGTCCGTGGAACTGCTGAGGTCGATGGCGGGCATCAACCTGCTGCACGTGCCGTACAAGGGCGCGGGGCCGGCGCTGGTAGAGCTTCTCGGCGGGCAGACGCAGGTGATGTGCACGAGCCTCGCCGGCCAGCTTCCCCACATCAAGGCTGGCCGGGTGCGCGCGCTCGCGGTCACGACAGTGAAGCGCAACGCGCAAGTGCCTGACGTGCCGACGATGATCGAAGCCGGCCTTCCGGGCTATGAGGTGACGATCTGGTATGCGGTATTCACTCCGGCCGGGGTGCCGAAGGCGGTCATCACGCGGCTCAATTCCGAGCTGGTGAAGCTCTTGAACGCGCCTGATATGAAGGAGCGCATGGCACAAATCGGAGTCGACCCCGCGCCCTCGACGCCGCAGGAACTCGCGGCGTTTGTGAAGTCCGAAACGGCCAAGTGGACCAAGACGGTGCAGGAGGCCGGCGTGAAATTGGAGTGAGCGGATAGGATGAAGGCGGAAGGCAGAAGGATCGAGAAACAATGATCAGGCTCGATTAGGCTTGGAGGCCTCGTACGCCTTTCTGAACTCTTCCAGCAGATCGAGTTCCGCGAGGTCCCTCTTTCGCCCGGCCGCGCGTTTGCTCGCAATAATGTCCGCAATTGCCATCACGGGAAAATTCTCGATGCGCACCGCGTTTCTCGCCGCGGCCTCGTAGCTCTCGATTCCGTCGGGAGCGAACACGAGATCAACATCGAATGGTCCGGAGGAGATCTGCACGAAATCCTTTCCGGCCACGATCTCCGCCCGGTCGGCATCGCTTAACGCGAACCCGATTTCGGTCAATGCCGCGACGATGCGGCGCCCGTTGTCCCGCGATTTTCTCGGGAAGAGGTCCACGTCCTGAGTTGCGCCCGGATAACCGAGAAGGATCGCTCCTCCTTTCCCGATGAACAGGTACTCGACGCCGTGCTTCTCGAACGCATCGGCGATGACTCGGGCCTGTTCGGGCCTGAAGATTTTTTGCGTCACGCTTCAGGCGCTGCTCGCCCGGGCCGGGCGTAGCCGAAGTATTCTGGGTAGTTATCCTCGCAGAATTTCCGGTACTCGCTCATCGAGCCGAACGAACGGTTCTTGTTCGAATCGCGCACCGGGTTTGGGTTGCGGAAAAAGCCGTAGCGGATTCGGGCCGAGACCGGACGCGCGAGCTGACGAACGCATTGCCGCCGGAAATCTTCGAAGTCAGGACGAATCATGCATTTGATCATATCGCACCGTGGGCGCAGGCGGCAATGAGCCGAACGGCCGCCCTAAATTGACCTGCCCGTTCACTGCATAGATACCGCGAGCAGCGTCGCGCCGTTGGGGAAACGGATCGGCGCATACCCCGTGGTGCCTGATACTCGGATAAAGTCCCACGCAGCGAGCGTTTCACCTTCGATGGCGGCGCGGCCCTCGACGAGCAGTGCCGCGTAAAGGGGAAGATCGGCACGCCCCGCGATCTCAGCGCCGGGCGCGAACCGCAGCACGCGCAACAACAGGCTGCCGACACCGGCGTATCCTCGAGCACCCGGGGTTGTGGGCGCCGCTCGCCACCGAGCGCAGTCCGCCGCTCGCTCCCGCGAGTTGGCCCCGGCATGCCAACTTGCCGCTCCCCTATACCTATCACCCGGTTCCCGATATCGCCTGAGCTGCCGTACGGAAAAGGCCCCCCGTCGAGACAGCCATGCGACGGGAATGCACTTGCCTTGCTCTGACCGTTGGGCTAGATTGCTGGGCAACTGAGCGCTGATCCTGCTCGCGACTCGCGCGGATAGCGGTTTTCCCTTGGGGAGGCGGAAGCCAGCATGAACATAAGGCCCATTATGCGCAGTCCGGGACATGTCCCACACCTGCTCCTGGCGCGCGAGCTCGGCGCGGCGCCAGCGCTGCCGGATTGATTTTTCTATCGGTTATCGAGAGGCAGCGATGAGCCAGCTCGAACACACGCAACTCCAGGTCGTGCTGGAAGAAATCTGCGAGCTACTTGAACGAGGTCAAAAGTACCACGCACAAAAAGCCCAGGAATACGGGGAGCCGAAAGATCTATTTCTCGGCTTTAAAGATCTGACGCATAAAGTAAATGAAGAGGCATTTTCGCCATTTACAGCAAGTTTTGATGCGTACCGCGCTTTCCTGCGGGCCCAGAAAAATAACCAGCTTCAGGTGAGTATCGGCTCCACTGGTTTTGCAAATGTAAGCAGCGCTGCGGCATTTTCTACGACACCGATGATCCCTGCCGTTCAAAAATTCGCCGACACATACCTGAAGCCGCCAAAGTCTATGACAAGCGTCAGCAGCGAGATTTACGCATCTCGGCTTGAAAAACTCGATGCAGAGCTTGGCAGGATGTATCGCGGCATAGCCGAAGTCTTCTGGGGATCTACGCAAAACCCCGAGCGCACGGCCCTCGGCCTCACAAGGCAGGTATTCGACCATCTATTTTCCGTCCTAGCGCCCGACGACAAGGTGAGGGATTCCGCGCATTTCACGCCGAAGACGAACGGTGATGAAAAGGCCGTACACAGAATAGAACGGATCAGATATGCCGCTTACACCCGGATAAAGGATAGAGCACAGGCGGATTTTCTGGCCGAGCAGGCGGCCGGCCTGTTAAACGCTTATGGAGAGCTAAATCGCCTGCACGTTCGCGACGGTATAGATCGATCGCAGGCCACGCAAATCCTTCAGGCGATGCTCGTCTTTTTACAGCAATGGATTGATGCGCTTGCTCTGTAGCGATAGCCATGGCTGATGTTGTTTTCATCTTAGGGGCAGGAGCCTCCCGGCAGGGGGGCGCGCCCCTGATGTCCGACTTTCTTGACGTCGCGGACAATCTTTGGAGAACGAACCAAGTCCGCGAGAAAGCAGATTTCTTCAAGAGTGTATTCGAGGCCATCGGTCGCATGCAGGCCGTGCACTCCAAGGCGCAGCTCGACCTCAAGAACATTGAATCCGTGTTCAACGCTTTCGTGATGGCACGGATACTCAACAAATTCCCGGGCGATACCGATTTTTCCGGGGAAGCGGTCGAAGATGCTCTGAAGCAACTGATCGCAGCAACGCTGCAAAAGACTCTACTGTTCCCGGTTCAACACGGTAATATCATTGCGCCTAAACCATATCCAGGCTTCGCAAGTCTGCTCGACTACCTCCGCAGGGAGGCCCATCCGCAGCGCTCGGTAGCCGTCCTTACGTTCAATTATGATTTGGGCGCTGACTACGCCTTGTACGCGAATCGCCTCGGCCCCGACTACTGTCTAGACGGTGCAGTATCGGAAGGGGTGCCCTTATTGAAGCTACACGGGTCCATGAATTGGGGTGTGTGTAGCAAGTGCAGTGAAGTAGTGCCTTGGGGCCTTAACGCGTTCTTTAAGACATTTAGCTATCGCCATCTCTCTGACAGCGAAACGGCGCAACTGGATGTGTGGTCACAGTTCGAACACCTTACGCACTGCGACGCCAAGGTCGCGCCGCTGCCTTTTCTCGTTCCCCCGACGTGGAATAAATCAGATCAGCAAGAAACGATTAGAGTAGTGTGGCAACGCGCCGCGAAGGAACTGACGGACGCAGAGCATATCTTCATAATCGGGTACTCGCTGCCAGAAACCGATGCGTTCTTTCGCACTCTTTATGCACTTGGTGTCGTCGGCGGAATGCCTTTGAAAAGGATCTGGGTCTACAACCCCGACCGGTCGGACAACGTTGAGAAGCGGTTCCGCCAACTTATTGGACCAGGTGCAGAGGCGCGGTTCCGATATATAGCGACACCGTTTAACGACGCAATCTCCGACATCAAGCGGGAGTTTCCCGCTAGGCGATGACGCCGCCGCGCACGGGACCTAGGCCACGCCTCTAGGCGCCCTTCGGATCGTCCGAGCCGCGCGGAGCGCCATTTCTACGGATTAGCGTGGGGGCTGTGGCATGCGCCAAGGACCCCGGAAGCGCTCCCGGCACGCGCGCACGACGGCGAACTGTGGGTTCCTTGCACAGACCGAGCACGCCCATCAGTTCGCTGTCGTAAAGCTGCTTGAAGGTTCGGTCTTCGTGAGCATGGTTACGGCTCTCACGGGTTGGTCGTTCGCGGTGATGGCTGCGAAGTTTGCTGGTTGGGGGTAGACTAAACAAGGGCTGTATAAAAAAATTAAACGGGTCAGGCTCGAATAATCGTAATCAAACGGGCTAGGCTCAAATAATTGTGATCCCCGCCGGTGAACATTTGTCGCCACGACGGCAGAAGAAAGGCAAGCGAGGAATTTGGCAGCGCAGGTTCTGGGAGCATGTTATTCGTGACTTAAGTTTGAATAACGCGACCGGCGGGGTGCGCTGCGCTTTCCCGCCCTACGAACTTGAGCGTCAGCATCCCGAGTGAATGGGATCGTAGTAACATTGAAATGATCACCTGCCCGAAAAAGTTACTTTCGACCCCCATTATCGGCAGCGCGCGTCGTGCAACCATCGTTGGCGCCCGCGGTTGGGCGGGAACGTGAACTGAGCGGGAGATGGGTAGCATTCTAACCAGAGGTAATTTCGAGCACCTGGGGTTGCGGGCGCCGTTCGCCACCGAGCGCAGTCCGCTGCTCGCTCCCGCGAGTTGGCCCCGGCATGCCAACTTGCCGCTCACCTATACCTATCACCCGGTTCCCGATATCGCCTGAGCTGCCGTACGGAAAAGACCCCCTCGAGACGGCCATGCGACGGGAATGCACTTGCCTTGCTCTGACCGTTGGGCTAGATTGCTGGGCAACTGAGCGCTGATCCTGCTCACGACTCGCGCGGATAGCGGTTTTCTCCGGATGCGTGAACCAGTGTGCGATGAATTGGTTCACGTTTTTCCGTTGAAGTCGTTCGATCTCTACTTTTGCCTCGCTCAATTCCATGTTTATGCGCACTGCCTCGCGTCAAACCGAGTTGCTTCATGCTCCGAAATGCTCACATTCTCCTCCTGTGAAGGTCCGGCACGGGCAGCCCTTTTTCGCGGACCGTACGCCAAAGACTTCTCCGCCGCCAATGGATGGCCCCCCACTCGCTGAGCAGCCGCTTGGCGGCGTCCGGATCGATCTCCCAGAGAGCCCGGAGCCAATCCACGCAACGTTCATAATCAGAACCGGCGTTGGACGCCGGGTCAGGAACGAACCGAAGAAGGTTGCGCTTCCAGAAAGCCCGCAGCTCGGGGATCAAGGCTGCCGCACCGAGGCGGGATAACCACTTGCGCCTGGAGGCCAGCAGGGCCTTGTCCATAGCCCATCCGTATCTGAGAATTCGCGCGAGCGTCGGTGAAAAAGTCTTGAGCCAGTCGCCGCTTTCCAGGTCCAGGCTGAGGCGGGCCAGTTCGTTGAGCCCGCGTCGCAGGGAATTTCGATCAGCCTCCATTTCTTTCAGCCGGAGCCGAATGCTCTCCTGCAATCCGGCTGCGCCCGCCTCGCCCTGCCAGGCCGCGTCGATGAGAGCGCGCATCCAGGATCGATCTGCGCGCGGCTTTTCCCACAGGCCGACATGGTGCCGGTCGAAATCGAAGCGATCGGTGCTTCTCTCCGTCACGAGGGAGCGCCATTGATCGAAGAGTTTGTCCCGCATAGCGTCGAGACCCGGAGACGGAACTCGTTTGAATGCGGCAAGCGCCTTGTCCCAGTTTCTCCAATCAGCGACAAGGCACGACTGTAACTGAATCGCTTCAGCCGTATCCTCCCGGCCCAAAGCAGCCGCAGCCTTATTCCAGGACGTCAACAGGAAAATGAACCGTTCATCGGGTTTCTCGCTGGTCAGGCCACTTCCCCGGGAAGCGATCAGGGTTTCACGCGGGTCCCATTTCTTTCCGTCGCGGATATGCAGGAAAGATGTTGCGGCTTCGGCGCAGACCTGGCAGGTTTCCTCGTTCACCTTCTTGTGCGCCAATTCCTTGATCACCGGGATGGCCAAGGACCAATCCTGGCTGATCCTGGCCCGACAGGTCTCCAAATACCCTGAACGGTCCTGGCCGCGGCACAGGTCCTTATAGATGAGGAACCATCCGGAATGAGCCGAATTCAGAACCTTCTTCCAGTGGTCTTCGTCTCGGTGCGCTCGGATTCCTTCCAGGACGTCTCTCTTGCCATCCTTGCCAAGCCTATGGACAAAGGCGGCTATGGTCTTTCCGTCCAATGCCAGGCCGGGATTGGACTGTTCCAACACACGCAGGTTGTCGATCAGATGGAACAGGCTCTGGCCTTCGCGTCGGCAACTGCGCAGTTCCCACTCGACCAGGCAGCCGGTGGCCTTAGGGCCAAGACAGAAACTTTCGCAGTCGAAGGGGGACATCCACTCGGGCAACGATGAGGTGATCTCGTCGACGCTCTCAGCGACCGCCTCGGCAAAGCTGAAATCAGGGTCCAAGTCCTCATCGAAGACGCGCGGCAGCAACGTGGCCATGCGGGCCGCGATGGGTTCAAGGTCTCCTGTCACGGAAAGAGGGTCGAAGTAAGGCTGCTCCCAATGGTGCTCTTGGATGACGTATTTCCCTTCCTCGTCGCAGGCCTCGCTGATGACTCCATTCCAATCCTCCCAGACCCTCTTCCACTCCTGAAGGATCTTGGCCGGCCCAGGCTTCGGGGACGCGTTCTTGGAGGAGGAGGA
>MERG01000075.1:10797-12860 GCA_001771985.1 Betaproteobacteria bacterium RIFCSPLOWO2_12_FULL_62_13
ATCCGGACCCAATTTCGCGGCGAGATTGCCGATGCCCTCGCTTCCAAGCATCGACAAGGCGCATACAAGTACGCGTTGAATCTCCTCCTCGGAAAGCCCGGCCGAGAGCCGCTCGAGCATCTCCTTTTCTTTCTGGTAATCGGGCTTCAAAACAGATTGTCGTTTTCTCCTTGGCATCAGGCGATCTCCTTTCGTGTGGGATGACGTGACCAGCTCATAGAGCCACAGCCAGGGGCCTTGGGAGAAATTCTCTTCCGGACATTTCTTTTGAAGAAATGAAAGCGATCCCACAGCGGCTTTAAGGCTTTTTGGGAGCCGGTCATCTCGCATGCCATGCATATTAAAGGATAGAGCGTATGCGTCTATCGTCGAAGAGGCAATGAGTTTTGAGCAAGGTCGACGAGCAGTCGATCTATTTTCAATTGGAGGGACCATGTGGCAGGACGGCTGGCGGCCCTTAATGTGGAACACCACGCGGTTGCTCGCAATGAAGCTCGCGTTCCGGTACGCGAGCTTCCTGGCTCGCGCCCCCTCTGCAACCTTGAAATTTCGGTCGATACGACCGAATTTTCAAGGTAGGATCCAGTCGTGATAGAGCGCGCAAGCGAAGTAGCCGCCGTGTTGGGCTTCCTCCGGCGCCATCCGGTGGTGGGCATCGTAGGCGCGCGGCAAGTGGGCAAGACCACGCTCGCGCGGGCCGTCATCACGGCGAGCCGCCAATCCGCCGCCTACTTCGACCTGGAAAGCCCCGAGGATGCGGCCCGCCTTGGCGATCCCATGCTCGCGCTGTCGGGTTTGACGGGTCTGGTAGCGATCGACGAGGTCCAGCGGCTGCCCGGGTTGTTCCAGGTGTTTCGGATGCTGGTGGACCGGCCGCGCACTTCCACGCGCTTTCTCGTGCTCGGCAGCGCTTCTGGGGCTTCTGCTTGCTAAGTTTTGCTGACAATCGCGCTCAAGACCTGCCGTGGTCGCGGTTTTCTCCTGGGGAGGAGGAAACCGGCATGAACATGAGACTGATTATGCGCATCCGGCGAGCGCTTTCGCACTGGCTCTCGGCGCGCGGGCTCGGCGCGGCGAAATCGCGAGCGGATTGATTTTCCTATTCTCAACAAGAAAACCCTGGTGATGGAGTTATGTAGGGCGGGTTAGTCCGAGCAGTACAGAGGACGTAACCCGCCGCAAGTCTGCTGCATCCCGCATAGTGCCGGTGGGGGCGCCAGGACTGCTTCGATTGCCTCGCAGGGACACCTCAGGATCTTGTCGGGCCTTGCGGTCGACAAAATGCTAACGCATGGTGATCGCCAGCAGCGTTGCGCCTTGCGGGAAACCGATGGGGTCGGCGCCCGCGCCATCGAGCACGCGAATGAAGTCCCAGGAGCCGAGCGCCTCGCCGTCGATTGCCGGGGCGCCGTCGACGACCAGCGCGGAGTGCAGCTTCGGGTGATCGCGTGCCAGCATTAATGAACCGGGTGCGAAACGCAGCGCTTGAAGCAGCAGGCGGCCGCAGCCATGGTCGATGAGCGTTTTGACCTCGGCGCCCTTTTCCGGCCCCGCCTCCCACGGAAGGCGCGCCTGCTGCACCAACCGATATTCTCTCTTACTGGAGAGTTGCTGCACTTCGCTGTGGAAATAGCTCCCCTGAAACGCGCTCAGGAGCTGGCAGCCCTCGGGATAATGGAGCGGACCGTGCGGCTCATTGCTCGGTCCGAGCACCACGTCGAGCGGGCCCAGCATCAGCCCGTCGATGATTGCCCGTCCCTTGAGAACGGTGGTCGCATGCGTCCCACCATGCACGTGCCGCGGTTCGGTCGATCCGACTGGGTAGTCGATTAACCGGATGCACAACGCGTTTTCCTTGTCGTCGCAGTACATGCCGGCGCGGCTCAGCCAGCCGTCGACGTTTTTGCGGTCTTCCCACGGGATTCCGGCTACACGCACGATTTCAAATCCTGCTTTCGTCAACATCGTTTCTCCTTGAACGATCTAGGCCATCATCCCACCGGGAACGGGCAATGCCTGCGGCCAGTCTGCCAAGACAGTTTCCACGTAACCCTTGAGTCTCG
>MERG01000076.1 GCA_001771985.1 Betaproteobacteria bacterium RIFCSPLOWO2_12_FULL_62_13
CTAGCCATGGCGCAGCAACTGCTGAGTCCCGCTTGGTACCGTGTCGCCGATCTGCAACCCCGGCTGCGCTCGCACACGCGCGTGCATCGGCACGAGTACCGCGGCGAGCGCTGGTATGTGATCGAGGACCGGATCTCGCGCCGCACCCACCGCTTCAATCCCGCTGCCTATTTCATCATCGGTCTGATGAACGGACGCCGCACCATGCAGGAGATCTGGAATGCGGCGGTGGAACGCTTTGGTGACGATGCGCCCACGCAGGATGAGGTGATCCAACTCCTCGGGCAGCTCCACTTCGCCGATGTCATGCAGTGCGAAATTTCGCCGGATGTCGGCGAGCTGCTGCGGCGCTCGCAGCGAATATCCCGCCGAAGCTGGATGGCGAAACTGTTTTCACCGCTCGCGGTCCGCATCGCGTACTTCGATCCCGACCGTATTCTGGAGCGCTGGTTGCCCTGGTATCGGCCGCTCTTCGGACCGGTCGCCGCGCTGGTCTGGCTCGCCGTGGTGGGTTGGGGAGTAGTGAACGCGGTCCAGCACTGGGGTGATCTCACGCAGGACATCACGGACCGCGTGCTTGCGCCTGAAAACCTGCTCGTGATCTGGCTGGTGTTCCCGCTGCTCAAGGCGCTGCACGAGTTCGGACACGCCTGTGCCGTCAAGGCCTGGGGGGGCGAGGTGCACGAGCTGGGAATCATGCTGCTGGTGCTGATGCCGATCCCTTACGTGGACGCCTCCGCGGCCAACGCGTTTCCGCAGAAGCATCGGCGTTTGCTGGTGGGCTCGGCCGGAATGGTGGTCGAACTCTTCATCGCCTCGGCTGCGCTGTTTCTGTGGCTGGAAATGGAGCCTGGGATTCCGCGTGCGGTGCTGTTCAACGTGATGCTCATTGCGGGCGTTTCGACGGTGCTGTTCAACGCCAATCCGCTGCTGCGCTTCGACGGTTACTACATCCTGGCCGATCTCATCGAGATCCCGAATCTCCGCCAGCGCGCGCAGCAGTATCTCGCGGCGGTGTTCCAGCGGCGGCTGTTCGGCATGCAGCTCGCGCCATCCGATGCCGCCATGCGTGAGCGCGCATGGCTTGTTTTTTATGCGATCGCCTCGTTTATCTACCGGGTATTCATTATTCTGGCGATTGCCGTGTTTGTCGCGACGCAGTATTTCTTTTTCGGCGTCCTGCTGGCGATCTGGGCGATCATCTCCGCGGTGGCGCTGCCGCTGGCGCGGCTGGTGTCCGTCATCGCGTTCAGCCCCCGCCTTCGCCGGCACCGGCTGCGTGCGGCGCTCTCCACGGGAACGATCGCCCTGGTTTTGCTCGGAGTGATATTTTTCCTGCCGGTGCCTTTGTGGACGAATGCCCAGGGAGTGGTCGCGATACCGGAACAGTCGACGGTTCGCGCCGGCGCCGACGGCTTCGTCACGCGCGTGATCGTCCAACCGGATTCACGGGTGCGCCGGGGTGAGGCGCTCGTCGAGGCGGTGGACCCGGCGTTGCCGCCGCGGATCCGCATGCTCGAAGCCAAAAAGAACGAGCTCGACGCGCGCTACCAGGCGGAGCGCATCGATAGCGAGGTGCGCGCGCAGATCACGCTCGAGCAGCTCAAAGCTGTCAGCGCGGAGCTCGATCGCGCACGCGAACGCGCAAACGATCTGGTCATGCGCAGCCCCGCGGACGGCGTATTCGCGTTGCCCCTGCCGCAGGACCTGCCCGGCCGCTACGTCAAGCAGGGCGAGCCGGTGGGCTACATCATCGCGGACACGAGGTTGACGGCGCGCGTCGTGGTGCCGCAGCAGTCGGTCGATCTGGTGCGCGGGCGCACCGAGCAGGTGCGGGTGAAGCTCGCGGAACATGTTGCGGACACCATCCCTGCGAGAATCCTGCGCGAGGTCCCCGGGGCGAGCGATCGCCTGCCGAGCATGGCGTTATCACAAGCCGGCGGCGGCGAAGTCGCGCTCGACCCGCACCCCGGCGCGGAGATGAAGACGCTGCAGACCCATTTCGAATTCGAGATCGAGCTGCCGTCGGACCGTCGCGTCATGCTCGGCGGTCGCGCCTACGTGCGCTTCGAGCACGGCACCGAAACGATCGCCGAGCAGGTGTGGCGCGTGCTGCGGCAACTGTTCCTGCAACGCTTCGCGGTCTGATGCGGTCGAGCCATTCGTTCGCCGGGCAGGGAGTTTATCCTGAGCGCGAGGATACGCCCGAGCCGGTGATGGACCGGCTGCTGGCCGGGTTGGGTTTCCGCTTTCACAGCGTCTTCTCGCGCCGGCTGGCCGGCCAGAGGGACCTTGCGGCGGAAGTCAGGCGGCACGCGGCGCGCTTTCGCGACGGCCCGCTCGCGCCGCATGTTCCTCAACTGCGCTATCGGCTCCGGCGCGACGGTTTTCGCTTGGAGCTCGTGTCGGAATGCTTCGGCCTGTACTGTGCTGCGCTGTCGGAGCACGGGGCGGACGCGCTGCCCCCGGAGGTGCTGAGCGCGGCGAGGCTGCTCGTGGAAGGCGGCATCGCGGAGCTCGCCGATCCGGCCGGACGTCTGCACGCATTGGCGCTGGCGGCCACGGCGACAGTTATGCACGGCATCCCTGTACATGTGGTGACCAGCAGTGATGTGCGTGCACGGCGGGCGGCGGAAGCGCTTCGGGCGCCTCTAGAGAAACTGGATATCGGCGTGGGCTGTGTTGCGCAGGGCATGGATCCCCGCGCAAAGCGCGACGCCTATTCTTCCCTCGTGGTGTGTGGTGCGCATCGCGAGATAGCCTCCGACTACTTGCGCGATCGTCTTCAAATCGGCGCAAGGTCGGGCGCGCTGCTCGGCATGGTGGGTCGCCTCTCGGGCGATGCCCCGGCGAAGGATCGGCTCATGCTCGGCGGGCTGCGCTGCGCACTGGTGGACGAGGCGGATATCGTGATGCTGGACGATGTGCACACCCCGCTCGTCATTGCCACCGAGGCCGACCAGTCGCGGGAGAGGCTCATGTACGAGCAGGCACTCGAGCTTGCCCGGGCGCTCGCGGACGGGGCGGATTTCACGGTTGACGACGAGGGTGCCAGCTTGACCGAGGGGGGCACGCGGCTCCTCGCGCGACTTATCGCGCCCCTCGGGGGGATCTGGGCCGCACCCGAGCGCCGCGAGCAACTGATCACGATCGCACTCGATGCTTTGCACCGGTGCGAGCGCGACCTCGATTACCGGGTGGAACAAGGGCGCGTGATATTTCCGAAGCCGAGTGCTGACGACACGGCAGAGGTTGCGGAGCCCGACGAGATCCTGCAAAAGCTCGTCGAGGTCAAGGAGGGCTGTAAACTCAGCGGGCGGCGCGATGTGCTCGCCCGGATGTCGCTGCCGCGCTTCTTCCGGCGCTACCTGCATCTCGCGGGTGTGTGCGCCGATGCGAGCGGCCTGGAACGCGAGTTCTGGGCGTTGTACTCGTTGAAGACCACGCTCGCGGGCTTGCGCCCGGCGCCGGTCAAGTGGTCCGCGAGGGTGTTTTCCGGCGTGGAAGCCAAGCGCGCCGCGCTGCTGGAGACGGTGCGTGCTGAGGTTGCCGCCGGCCGCGCAGTGGTGGTCGCGTTGCGCTCGCCGCCCGAGGCGCAGGCGGTGGTGGCGGCGCTCGGGGAGGCGGGCGTGAAAGTCGGGATCGTGCGCGGCGGGCAGGACGAAACGGAGCAGAAGGTGCTCGCGAGCCTTGATCATCCCGGAAGTGTCGCGGTCACGCTCTACCCGGCCGCGCGCAACGTGACGCGCGGCGGGGCGAGCGCGGCGCCGTTGAGCCTGGTGGTTGCCGAACTGCACGACGCGCAGCGGCACATTGCGCAAATCCGCCGGGCATTCGCGGCGGCCTCGTGCGAGATATTGCTTTCTCTTGAGGATGAGGCGGTGGCATCCCGGATCGGCGCGATCACCGCGCGGGCGGCACGCCTCGGCGCGAGCGGACGCGGGGAGCTTTCAGCGCGGCGAGCGCGGTGGCTGGCGAGCGTTGCGCAGCGCGGCGCGGAACGCGCGCACGCGCTGATGCGTCAGGACCTGATGTCGCGGGACCAGTACTTCGAAGGCCTGCTCGCTTTCTCGGGGCGCCGCGAATGAGGATCGCATCTACTGGAACTGCACCCGGCAGCGCACGCCAGCAGGAATGGCATGCTTCATGTTCGGCAGCTCGAGGCTCACCCCGAAGGTGCCGCTCGCGGCATCGACGACACGGTCGACGACCGCGACCACTGTATGGTAGCGGCCGCCGACCGGCGGCTCCGGCATGACCGTCGCGCGCTGCCCCGGCTTGATCCGGCCGTAGAGGCTCACCGGCAGCACGACTTCGACGTTGAGCGGGTCGATCTCGACGAGTTTCATGATCGGGTCCTTGAAGGTGATGGCGCCGAACTCGCCGGGCTTGAGCATTACCTCCACGACGATGCCCGAAAACGGGCTTTTGATGGTGCGCAACGCGAGCACCTCGGCTGCGCGCTTGGCCTCCATTTCCGCAATACGCTGGTTCTCACGGGTGCGGCGCAGCTCCTCCGAGGCAAGACGGAACTCCGCTTCCGCCTCGTCGCGCGCGTTGGCCGAGATGAAGTTCTGCTTGATCAGCTCTTCGGCACGGCGCAGTTTTTTCTGGGTGATGTCCACGCGCGCCTCCGCGACCTTGATCTCGCCCTGCATCGCCGCGCGCGTCTGCGCCAGCGCGAGCGCCGCCCGTTCCGGGCCGGATTCGAGCGTGACCAATACCTGCCCCTTGGTCACGACGTCCCCGCGCCTCACCTTGACCGACTCGATGATCGCTTCCACCGGGCTGCGGATCTCGATCTGCTGCCGCGCCTCGATCAGGCACTCGTGTTCCGAAGCGGCAACCGCGGATCGGGCGATGAGGGCTGCCGCGATGCACGCCAGCAGATATGGAAATCGAGGCATCTCGGATTTAGCAGTTTGTTGAAAAACGGCTCGTCACACCGGCGAAAGCCGGTGTCCAGAAAACGGGCATCAAGCGAATCGATGCCCGCCTGGATGCCGGCTCCCGGCTTAATACATGCCGGGGCGGGCTTCGCCGGCATGACGGAATCGTGGCCACCGTCGTGATTTTCAACGTCCTGTTGGATTCTTGTTCTAGCGCAGAAGGATTCCGTAGTGATTATATCGAATTGCGCTCTACGGGCTAGCCCGACTTCGAACGGACGCGGATGCACAAGCTGGTAATCCAAATCACGTGACAGGGAAAGAATATACGCTTCAATGCGTTGTCGAGATCCAAATGAATAAGAATGCGACCAAGGACAAGTTTCTCTGGTGTTCCTGAATCGTCTTAATTCGTAGAATAAAACCGTCATTCCGGGCAAGGGCCGCATGGCGGCCCGCGACCCGGAATCCAGAGTTGTTTCAAGGCACTGGATGCCGGTTCCCGGCTTAAGACATGCCGGGACAGGTTCCACCGGCATGACGAGCTCGTAATTCTGATGCGAATCTATGACTCGGCACACTAGCGGACGGTCGCCATATCCGTCAGGCCGACGCCTGAAATGATTGTCAATATGATGTGACCGCCATTTCTTGTCGCTGCCACGGCGACGATGCAGGCGACCGGCACTAAGGTATCGATACCAATGGCCCTACCAATTCGGCGGTGTTTGGCGATAATTCGATCAATGATCTGAAATGATGCCGACGCGTTACGTGCAGTGCAGGTAATGACTGCAAGTCTTGCGCCGTTGCTTTCGAGCGTGCTTTGTCCCTGCACCGGCGAAAATCGAAACACTCGGTTGCGACATTTTGCCGCATGATAAATTCAACGCGATACATGACATGCAGCAATTATTGTTCCATCTATTTTGGCGTGTTGGCGGCATCTTTTGATGCACGTCAAAGAAGGCGCCAAGAGTTTGTGTTCCAATAGAAACTTCGCAAGTTTTCTCGGGCTGAAGCGTGGACTGTTTCGTTCCACGTAGATTTTGTCCGTTAAGAAGCAACAAGAATCACCACAGTAGGCGCACGAACGAAGAACCACAACAAGCGACGGCCTCTCTAGGTTCTCGAATGGTGGGGCAAGCCGCCGCTTTCAGCGGCATCGGGGTTTCGGCCTGGGCGTCGCAAGACGAAGGTGAGGGTCCTAGCCAGTGTGTGGGACGCAAGTTAGGGCACAGGGGTTCGAGGGGAGCTTTTTTGTCCGTGCTCTCGGGTGGTCGTGCCCAGTAGGCGCCGGCCCCCTTCTTTCATCGCGCCATTCCACGCAGCGGGCTATCCCGCTTAATCGGCTTTCCCCAAGGGCCTGCGCAGGCTCAACCGAGATCGTGTTGGTTCATGAAATGGGGTGCGGCGCGACGCCGCACCGTTGGCCTATTGGTGTTCCATGGAAACTTCCGCCAAGCGCGTGAGGAGAATTCGATGAACGCGAACATTTTCGAGTCGCAAACCCCGGGATCGCGGTTCCGTATGCCCACTCTGTCCGAAATTTTCTGGGGACCGCTCGCCAACAGGTTACGGCGGCTCGCCCAGTGGCGCAAAGACGGATCTCCCCGTGATGCGCATCCGGCGCGCCGGCGCCGGGCTGTGCGGCTCGAAGCCCTCGAGCCGCGGGTGCTGCTCTCGGCGGACCTCATGCATGCAGCGGCCGCCGGTGTCGCGCTCGATGCCACACTCAGAGTAAACGACGTCGACGGGGTGTCGACATTACAGTTGATCGACGATGAAGCGGGCGCCGTGCTCGACGCGGAAGCGCTCGATGAAGATATCGACGTCACGATCGTCGGCAACGATCAGAACGACACGCTGACAATCGACTTCGACCGCTTGAACACCCCCCATCAGATCCGCGTCATGTTCGACGGCGGCGAGGGCGGCGCGGACGAACTCGAGGGACCCGGCCGGGCGAACGTCTGGCGCCTGACCGGACCGGGAACCGGCACGCTCGACGATATCGTCTTCACCGGAATCGAGCGGCTGCAAGGCGGAGCGGGCGACGATACCTTCGTCGTGCTCGATGCTTCCGACGCATCCTCCATCGATGGCGGAGCCGGAACTGACACGCTCGTTGCCGCGGACGCTGAGAATGAATGGACCATCGCCGGACAGGATTCCGGAACGCTCAACGCTCAGTCCTTCGCTGACATCGAAAATCTGACCGGCGGCGCCGGAGAGGACACGTTCGCGTTCACGCCCGATGGCCAGGTCACCGGCGCCATCAGTGGCGGCGCAGGGATCGACACGCTGGCGGGAGCGTACACGGACAACACCTGGATCATCTCCGGAGTGAATGCCGGAACGCTCAACGGGCAATCGTTTGCCGACATCGAGAACCTGCGCGGCGGCGCGGGAGCCGACGCCTTTGTATTCGCGGGCGGCAGCGTAAGCGGGACGATCGACGGCGGGGCGGGTGTCAACACCCTGAATTATTCTTCACGCACGGCCGGCGTGACGGTCGACTTGGGGGCGGGCCTCGCCACGCACACCGGCGCGATCGCAAACATGAACAGCGTGGTCGGTGGTGCAGGCAACGACACGCTGATCGGGCGTGCGGAAAACAATGCATGGTCCATCACGGGCACCGATGCCGGGACCGTGGGCGGCGTTGAGTTCGCCGGGATCGAGAACGTTACGGGCGGCGCCGGGGCGGACGCTTTCATTTTCACTCCCGCCGGCAGCTTGAGCGGAGTCATCGACGGCGGGCTGGGCATCGATTTCCTGGCCGGCGCGAACGCCGCCAACCGGTGGACGGTCGGCGGCGCAGACGCGGGCACCCTCAACGATGTGGCTTTCATCGCCATCGAAAATCTGACCGGCGGCGATGACAGCGACGTTTTCGAGCTCCTGGTCGCAGGCGGGCTGAGCGGGTTCATGGCGGGCGGCCTCGGCGCGGACCGCGTGCGCGGTCCGGACCGCAAGACCATCTGGCAGTTCACGGGCGCGGGAAG
>MERG01000077.1:0-2526 GCA_001771985.1 Betaproteobacteria bacterium RIFCSPLOWO2_12_FULL_62_13
GATCTGGTTTACGTCACCGATCTGGTTTACGTCACCACGCATCTCAATGGAAGACACACTCGCTTCCTTCCGTTTAACCGGGGGAAGTTCGGCGGTGCGGGTAATCCGCCGGTACTGCCGACGCAGAAGGGCTACGCGACGGGCTATCTGTGGGACCGGATCTGGGCGCGCGACAGCGTGCTGGAGCTGATCCAGCGATTCGTACATGTCGTCGAGGAGGAAGACGAGCAGGGCCGCAAGACCGGCAAGCGCCTGCTCATCTTCCCGCGCTACCATCAACTGGATGCCGTGCGGCGGCTTGTCACCGCCGCGCGGGGCAACGGCACCGGCCAGCGTTATCTCATCCAGCACTCGGCGGGCTCGGGCAAGTCGAACTCGATCGCCTGGCTCGCCCACCAACTGTCGGTGCTGCACGATTCCGCGGATCGCCGGGTGTTCGATTCCATCGTCGTGATCACCGACCGGCGGGTGCTCGACCGCCAATTGCAGCGCACGGTGCGGCAGTTCGAGCAGACCGAGGGCGTGGTCGAGAACATAGATACCACCAGCCGCCAGCTCAAGGAGGCGCTCGAACTGGGCAAGACCATCATTGTCACGACGCTGCAAAAGTTTCCGGTGATCGCGGGCGAAATCGGCGAGCTGCCGGGGAAACGCTTCGCGGTGATCGTTGACGAGGCACATTCATCTCAATCGGGCGAGAGCACGAAGAGCCTCAAGTCCGTTCTCGCCGTGGGCGCGCTGGAAGACGCCGAGGCCGAAGAAGGCGGCGAAGAGGAAGATGTCGAGGACCGGATTGCGGCCGAGATGCAAAAACGGGGGCGGCTGTCGAACGTGAGCTATTTTGCTTTCACCGCCACCCCTAAACCCAAGACCCTGGAACTCTTCGGCAGCAAGCGGCCTGATGCGCAATTCGAGGCGTTCAGTCTCTACAGCATGCGTCAGGCGATCGAAGAGGGTTTCATCCTCGACGTGCTCGAAAACTACACGACCTACAAGTCCTACTGGCGGCTGCTCAAGACGGTCAAGGACGACCCGCGTTATGAGAAGGACAAGGCGAACTACCTGTTGCGCTCGTTCGTTGACCTGCACGAACACGCGATCGGCAAGAAGATCGAAATCATGGTCGAGCATTTCCACGGGCGCGTAGCCGGACGTATCGGCGGCAAGGCCAAGGCAATGATCGTCACGCGTTCACGCAAGCATGCCGTCCGTTACAAGCTGATCCTCGACAAGTATCTCAAGGACCGCGGATACCCCTACCGCGCGCTGGTTGCGTTTTCCGGTACCGTCCGGGACGAAGGGATTGATTACACCGAGAACGGGATGAACGGCTTTCCCGAGACGCAGACGGCGAAGGCGTTCGAGCGCCCGGAATATCGTTTCCTGGTGGTCGCGAACAAGTTCCAGATGGGGTTCGATCAGCCGCTGCTCCACACGATGTACGTGGACAAGAAGCTGGGGGGTGTTAACGCGGTGCAGACGCTATCACGGCTCAACCGGACGCACCCCGAAAAAAAGGAAGCGATGGTTCTCGATTTCGCCAACGAGGCGGACGAGATCCAGAAAGCCTTCGCACCTTTCTACGAGAAGACCTTGCTTTCGGAGAGCACCGACCCCAACCTGCTCTACGATCTCGAAACCAGGCTTGATGACTTCAGCGTCTACGATAAGGCCGATGTAAACAGCTTTGCGAAGCTCTATTTCGCTCCGAAAACGACGCAAGATCAGTTGTATGCCGCGCTGGCGCCGTGCGTCGAGCGCTACAAGCGTTTGCACAGCGAGCAACAAGGCGAATTTCGCGGACACCTCGAAGACTACGTGCGGCTGTATGCGTTCCTGTCGCAGGTGATGGCTTTCGCTGACGCGGACCTCGAGAAGTTGTATGTCTTTTCGAGACTGCTGCGCCGCTACGTTCCGGTTGAAAGAGACCGGCTGCCGCGGGAAATTCAGCAGAATATCGACATGGAATCGTACCGCGTGCGGCGGACTTCCACGGGGGGGATTTCACTGCCACGCGGGGAGGGGCGCCTGCAACCCATGGCACCCAAGGGTGGCTATGTGGATCAGCCGTCCGAGATCGAACCGCTCTCCCGCATCCTGCGCGAGCTCAACGAACGCTTCGGCACGGATTTCAAAGAGGAAGACCGGGTATTTATCGAGCAGCTCGAACAAACCCTCGTCGCGGACCCGGCATTGGCAGCCAGCGTGCGGGTCAACACCCCTGAAAACGCGCGGCTCACTTTCGACCACGTCGTCGGCGATCGCCTGCAGGACATGATCGAAACCAACTTCGAGTTCTACAAGCGCGTCACCGATGACCGGGAGTTCGCGAGATTCTTTCTCGACCGGCTGTTCGAGCGCTACCGCAGCAGTCTCAAGGGCTCACGCCCCAGCTAAGAGTTATCCCGATGTACGGCAAGTTGATGACGCCGACTCCGGTAACCCATTGATTCACTGAATGTCGGACTACCTCATTGCGCCAATTTACTTCGTGACACCGATTGGTTAGTAAGCACTTGCAGCCCA
>MERG01000077.1:2597-11834 GCA_001771985.1 Betaproteobacteria bacterium RIFCSPLOWO2_12_FULL_62_13
CAAACTCCTGCCCGCTTGAATTTGAATCGCCGCCGCCTATACTGGAAACTCACCCGTTCCTGATGGAGGCCCGCCATGGCGATTGCGATCACTCTTAAGAACTATCTTGACAGCATGGGCGTGCACTACGAGGTCGTCGCCCATGCTCCGACCCACAGCAGTCTGCACACGGCGCGCGCTGCGCATGTTCCGGCGGACCATCTCGCCAAGCCGGTGATTCTCGAGGACGACAACGGTTATGTGATGGCGGTGGTGCCCTCAAACCGGCAAGTCCGCATGGGGGAACTGAGCAAGCAAATGAGCCGCCACCTGCGGCTTGCCACCGAAAACGAGTTACGCGATCTGTTCCGCGACTGCGCCTTGGGCGCGATTCCGCCGCTGGGGACGGCCTATGGGCTCGAAACGGTGATGGACGACACCCTCCCCCTACAGGAAGACGTGTGGTTTGAAGCCGGCGACCATGAAGAGCTGATCCACATGCAGGGCGCGGAGTTCGCGAGCCTCATGCAGCGCGCCCAGCACCACCATTTCAGCAAGGAACTTTAGCCCCAGACTTTGACCAGACGCGCCCGCGGTGGGCCGCGTTACGGCTGGGCGGTCAGCCAGCGCGCGACTTCCTCGGCATTCTGGTCCGGGGGAAACACCGGGTAGAACACTTTCTCAATCACGCCGTCGAGCAAAATCAGCGTCAGGCGTTTGATGAGCGTCATGCCGTCGACCGAAAACACCGGCAGCCTGAGCGCGCGCGCGAACGCGAGCTTTTCGTCGGAGAGCAATTCAAACGGCAGGTGCAGGCGGGCCACTGCTTCGCGCTGATAGTGGGTATCTTGCGCGCTCAGCCCGAACACCTCCCCCACGCCGAGCCCGCGCAGTTCCTGATAGTGGTCGCGGAAGGCGCAGCACTGCGGCGTGCAACCGCGCGCGCCGGGGATCTGGTTCCACCCAGCCGGCGCCTCCTGGTCGGGGCGGCCGGTACGCGGGTAGCAGTAGACTACTGTTCGCCCCCGTAATGCGGTGAGATCGACCGAGCGCCCGCTCGTCGACACCAGCGGCACCGCAGGCAGGCGCATGTTTGCAAGATGCGCGCATGCGCCATCATCGACCGGCACCGGCAGGTCCTTGGGCAGTTCGTAAAGGTTGTCGCGACGCATTCTTGGATAAGGCGTGGCTAATAAGACGTGACTGATGAATCGTGACTGATGAATCGTGACTGATGAATCGTGACTGATAAAGTGTGGTTCGCGTTTACAGAACTGCTGCTTCAGCAATCGGATTGCAATTCACGCCTCACCAGTCACGCAGTACCAGTCACGCTTTACCTGACCAGCAGATTCACCAGAATCTGCCGGTAGATCTTGGGCAGCGTCTCGACCTCCTCGACCCGGATGCACTCGTTGATCTTGTGAATGGTGGCGTTGGTAGGCCCGAATTCCACCACCTGCGGGCAGATGTCGGCGATGAAGCGCCCGTCGGAAGTGCCGCCGGAGGTCGAAAGTTCGGTGTCGATCCCGGTCACTTTCTTGATCGCGCGCGCCACCGCATCGACGAGATTGCCTTTCTTCGTCAAAAAGGGCCGGCCCTCGTAGCGCCATTCGATATCGTACGGGACGCCGTGCTTGTCGAGGATGCCGATCACCCGCGTCTCCAGCGACTCCACCGTGCTGGCGGTCGAAAAGCGGAAGTTGAACTTGATGTGCGCCGTGCCGGGAATCACGTTGTTGGCGCCGGTGCCGGCATTGATGTTGGAGATCTGCCAGGTGGTGGGCGGGAAATACTCGTTGCCGCGGTCCCACTCGGTCTGCGCCATTTCGGCAATCGCCGCGGCGATTTCATGTACCGGATTCCTGGCGAGGTGCGGATAAGCGACGTGGCCCTGCACGCCCTTGACGACGAGATCGGCCGAGAGCGAGCCGCGCCGCCCGTTCTTGATCATGTCGCCCAGCTTGTTGACCGAAGTGGGTTCACCGACGACGCAGTAATCCAGCTTTTCCCCGCGCCTCGCGAGCGCCTCCACCACGCGCACCGTGCCGTCCACCGCCGGGCCTTCCTCGTCGGACGTGAACAGGACCGCAATCGAGCCGGGATAATCCGGATGTTCCCTGACGAAGCCGGCAATGGCTGCGACAAAGGCGGCGAGTGAGGACTTCATGTCGGCCGCGCCGCGTCCGTAGAGTACGCCGTCCCTGATGCCCGGCGTAAACGGGTCGCTCGTCCAGTGGTCGAGCGGGCCGGCCGGCACCACGTCAGTGTGGCCGGCGAAGCATACGAGCGGCGCTTGCGCACCGCGGCGCGCCCATAGATTGTCGACGCCGTTCATGCTGATTCGCTCGCACTTGAAGTCAAGCGCTTCCAGAATCGCGGCCAGGATGTCAATGCAGCCGGCGTCATCCGGCGTCGCCGAGCGGCGCGCGATCAGTTGCTGAGCGAGGTCGAGCGTATTGATCTCCACGGCATGGACTTTCGTGTCACGGTTGGTTCAGCCTGAAATCTTAACAAATAGCGGGTAAAATCGGTGGTGAGCCCTTGTTGTGAACACCTCTGGATTCCGGATCGCGCCCGCCTGACGGCTCGCTTGTCCGGAATGACGGGTTCTTGCAGAGGTTTCTATTCACCGGTCATCGCACTTTGCATGACAGCCTTGCTGGTCTCACATCAATTCAACGCTGCCGATGGCGGCGATCTCGCCGCCACCGCGCAGCGCGAAAAGATTCCGCTCGAACTGCTGGTCCTGCCGCCCGAGCGTGAGGCGCGCCTTGTGGACGCTGACTGCGCGCGCGCCGAGATCGCTTTTTTTTCGGGCGATGTCTTTCCCGAGTTCTCGCGCCAGTTCTTCTCCGCGGCACGCAAAGCCTCGCGGCTCAAGTGGCTGCACGTGTTCAACGCCGGCGTCGATCATCCGATCTACTCCGAAATGCTCGCCCGGGGCGTTCGGCTTACGACCTCGTCCGGCTCGACCGCCGAACCGATCGCGCACACCGCGATCGCCGCGCTGCTGATGCTCGCGCGCAATTTCCCCCACTGGCTCACCGCCCAGAGGAAACACGCTTGGGATCCGATGCGCGAGCCGGATCTCCCGCGCGACCTGAGAGGTCAGACGGTGCTCATTCTGGGACTCGGAAAGATCGGCAAGGAGATCGCGCGGCTTGCACGCGCGTTGGGCCTCTATGTGATCGGCGTAAAACGAACCAGCCGGCAGCCGGACGACGATGTTGACGAATTGCACCCGCCCCCGAGACTTGCCGAACTGCTGCCGAGGAGCGACTGGCTCGTCATCGGCTGCCCGCTCACCGCGGAGACACAGGGCCTCGTCAACGCGGAACTGATCGCGAAGCTGCCCAAGGGTGCGCGCGTCATCAACATCGCGCGCGGCGAAGTGGTCGACGAACCGGCACTGATTGCAGCGCTTGGAGCCGGGCATCTCGCGGGAGCTTATCTTGACGTATTCGAAAAGGAGCCCCTGCCGGAGCATTCACCGCTGTGGGATATGCCGAACGTTGTCGTCTCCCCGCACAATGCCGCGGCAGCCGCCGGGAACGACGAGCGCGTCTACAGGATTTTTCTCGAGAACCTGAGGCGCTGGGCGCGCGGCGAGCCGCTGCTGAACGAAGTGTTGACAATGAAACCGGCTTCAGCCGGTGCACGGCTATCGAGCATTACGTAACTCCGTTACACTGCCAGATGCTCACCCCGCGCGCCTCTCCCGAGGAGAGAGGAGAGCATCGAGCGAGACTGGATCGTCATCCGACTTCGTAATCATCAATAGGAGGAGCCTCGACATGAAAACTACCTTCACGCTATTGGCGACGCTCGCCGTTGCATTGCCCGCGCAGCTTGTGTCCGCACAAACCGCTTCGACAGGCTCAGGACAGGCCTACCCCACGCGCACGGTGCGGATCATCGTGCCATACGCGGCGGGAGGCAACACGGATATTACGGCGCGCGCGATCGGGAGCAAGCTCACGGATGTGTTCGGCCAGCAGGTTATCGTCGATAACCGGCCCGGCGGCGCCACCAACATCGGCTCGGAACTCGCCGCCAGGGCGGCGCCGGACGGTTACACCTTGTTTATGGGCGGGGCGTCGAACGCGGTCAATATGTCGCTCTATTCCAAACCGCCGTACGACACCATGCGCGACTTCGCGCCGATCACATTGTGCGTGAAGGGCGCCAATGTGCTGTCGATCCATCCCTCGCTGCCGGTAAAAACGCTGAAGGAACTCATCGCGCTCGCCAAGGCGCGCCCCGGCCAGCTCAACTTCGCCTCCAGTGGCATCGGCAGTTCCAACCGGATGGCGGGTGAGCTGTTGAAGGTGATGGCCGGCATCAACATGGTGCACGTGCCATACAAGGGCAACACGCCGGCGCTGACCGATACCGTCGCCGGCCATGTCCACATGATCTTCAGCGGCGTGCCTTCGCTCCTCCCGCACATCCAGTCCGGGCGGCTGCGCGCGGTCGCGATCGGGAGCCTCAAGCGCTTCTCCGCCATCCCCAACGTGCCGACCTTCGATGAATCGGGGGTGAAAGGCTATGAGGCGACGACCTGGTTCGGCCTGATGGCGCCGGCGAAGACGTCGAAGGAGATTGTCGCGCGGCTCAACGCCGAAGTGGCGCGGATCATCGCGAGCACCGAGATCAAGAACCGCTTCGTCAACGACGGCCTCGAGCCGATCGGCGGCAGCCAGGACGACTTTGCGAAATTCATCCGCGATGAGATTGAAAAGTACGCCAAGGTAATCAAGGCCGCCGGCATCAAACCGCTATGAGCGGTGGTGCGCGGTCGGCGGGTTTCGCGCGGCTCTTCAGCCCGCGCGCCATTGCGGTGGTGGGCGCTTCCGGCGATCCCCATCGCATCGGCGGGCAACCCGTGAAGATTCTGCAGGAAACCGGCTACCGCGGCGCGATCTATCCAGTCAACCCGAAGCATGCCGAAATCCTGGGGCTTCCGTGCTATCCCGATCTCGCGTCAATCCCGCAGCCGTGTGATCTCGCGTTGATCGCGGTGAACGCGGCGGCCGTGCCGTGGGTGATCCGCGACTGCGGTCTCGCCGGCATCCCCTTTGCGATCGTGTTTTCGGCGGGTTTCCGCGAAACCGGCGCCGCGGGCGTTCAACTGGAAAACGAGTTGAAGGCGGCGGCACACGAAGCCGGCGTGCGTTTCCTGGGCCCCAACTGCATCGGCACCATGAACCTGCACGACCGCGTCTATTGCGGCTTTGGGGCCGGTTTCGCCAATCCCCATCTCAAGGCCGGCCCCGTCGCCTTCGTCTCGCAGAGCGGGGGCTTCGCCTTCAGCGTGGTCGGGCTCGCCGACTTCGAGGGCATCGGCTTCAACTACGTCGTATCCGCCGGCAACGAAGCCGACATTACCACCCTCGATCTCATCGCCGACTTCCTGGAACGCGACGACGTGAAGGTCGTGGTCAGCTACATCGAAGGCATCGCCGACGGGCAGCGCCTGCGCGCCCTCGGGCGGCGCGCCCTCGAGCTCGGCAAGCCGATCCTCACCTGGAAAGTCGGCAACTCGGACGCCGGCCGCGCCGCCGCGGAGTCTCACACTGCGAGCATGACCGCGGGTTATGCGCTCTATCGAGCGGCGTTTGAGGAAGGCGGTTTTATCGAGATCGAGGACGTGCACGACCTCGTCGACGCGGCGCGTGCGTTTTCCTCGCGGCGGCTTCCGCGCGGGCCGAACGTCGCGGTGCTCACCACCTCGGGCGGCTCGGGCGTGTTGATCGCCGACGCCTGCGACAAGCACGGCCTCAAGCTGCCAAGGCTCGCGCAGGAGACCATCCAAGCGATCGAGCCTCTCGCGCCGAAGTATTCATCGTTCGCCAACCCGGTCGATCTCACCGCGCAAGTCACGGGCGATGATGAGCGATTCAACCGCATCTGCGAGCGCCTCATCACCGATCCCAACATCGATCAGGTCATCATCCGCTACGGGGCGGTACAGGGCGCCAGGGGCGAAGCGTGGGCGAACGGCCTCGGCGCCATCGCGCACGGTTCGGATAAACCGCTGCTCGTCGCCTGGAGCCGCGTGCCCGATCGCACCGAGCCCGCGATCAAGATTCTTGAGCGGCAGCGCATTCCGTGGCTTCTCACACCGACGCGTACCGCCAACGCAGCAGGCGCGCTCTACCAGTTCGCGCGCAGACGCCAGGCGCTGGCGACGCGTGTTTCGCGCAGCGCGCGACGCGTGATCGAACCGCGCTCACTTGACCTGCCGCCAGATTCGCGCACGCTGTCCGAGCACGAGTCCAAACGGGTGCTCGCCGCCTATGGCATCCCGGTCACGCGCGAAGTGTTGCTCGCGCCGGAGGCGGTTGTTGCGCTTACGCAGCCGCCGCTTCCCTTCCCGCTGGTCGTCAAGATCGATTCGCCCGATATCCCGCACAAGACCGAAGCCGGCGCTGTCCGGCTGAATGTGCGTGATCTGGCAGAGTTGAAGCGGACAAGCAGCGAAGTGATCTCTGCCGCTCAACGCCATAAACCGGGCGCGCGCATCAACGGCATCCTGGTGAGTGAAATGGCGGAAGGAGTTGAGGTTATCGCAGGCGTGGTCAACGACCGCTTTTTCGGTCCGGCCGTGATGTTCGGGCTGGGCGGTATCTTCGCTGAACTGCTGCAGGACGTGAGTTACCGCTTCGCGCCGCTCGACCTCGACACCGCGCGCGACATGATCCGTGCCGCGCGCACGCATCCGCTGCTGACCGGCTACCGCGGCCGCCCGGCGCTCGCCGTCGAGGCGCTCGCGGAAAGCCTCGCGCGGGTTTCGCTGCTCGCCGTCGATCACGCCGACCGCATCGCCGAGATCGACGTCAATCCGCTCTTCGTCAGCGCTGCTGGCGTGCTCGCCGCCGACGCCCTTATCGTGTTGCGCAATTGACGCGGTGGTTTTGGTCACTCCCATGATGACGCGTAAAATACCGACCTTGCCACCCGTCGGATGAACTGGCAGCATTGGAGGAAGATTGTTCTTCGAAAACGTCGATTTTTCCGCGCTTGAACTGCCGGCGCCGGCGCTGAAACTGCGCGAGGAAGTGCGCGCGTTTCTCCGGGAGGAGGTCGCAGCCGGCGCGCTCACTCCGCATCTCGGCCATACTGAATTCGATGCCGAATTCACGCGCAAGGTCGCCTCGCGCGGCTGGATCGGCATGACCTGGCCCAAACGCTACGGCGGTCAGGAGCGTTCCTACCTCGACCGGTTCGTGGTCACCGAGGAAATGCTCGCCGTCGCCGCGCCGTGCGCCGCCCACTGGGTCGCCGACCGCCAGACCGGTCCCAGTCTGCTGCGCTACGGCTCGGAGCACCTCAAGCAGAAATACCTGCCGGCCATTGCGCGCGGAGAATGCTGTTTCGCGCTCGGCATGAGCGAACCGAATTCGGGCTCCGATCTCGCCTCCGTCAGGACGCGCGCCGAACGCATGCCCGGGGGCTGGCGCGTGACCGGCCAGAAAGTGTGGACGAGCTGGGCGCACAAGGCGCACGCCTTCTTCGTGCTGTGCCGCACCGCTCCCGATACCGGTAACCGCCACGAGGGCCTCTCGCAACTGATCATCGAACTCGATGCGCCAGGCGTTACCGTGCGCCCGATCCGCTTCATGAACGGCCATCACCATTTCAACGAAGTCTTTCTCGACAACGTATACGTGCCCGACGATATGGTGGTGGGCGAGATCGGGCGGGGTTGGAAACAGGTCACCTCGGAACTCGCCCTGGAACGCAGCGGACCGGAACGCTACATGACGATCTTTCCGCTGCTCGTCGAACTCATCCGCCGGCTGGGACAGGCGGCTGATGTCCGCGCACAGGAAACGGTCGGCCGGCTCACCGCCCGCCTGTGGACGTTGCGCCGCATGGCGCTTGCGATCGCGCTCACGCTCGATCCCGGCGCCGGCGGCGACAGCCGTGCGACTGCCGACCTCGCCACCGAGGCGGCACTGGTCAAGGACATGGGCACGTTCTATGAGCGGGAGATCATTGACGCCGCGCGGTTGCTCGCCGCAGTAGAGCCCACGCCGGAGGCGACCGACACCTTCGAGCGCTATCTCGCCGAAACCATCGTCTGCTCGCCGGTCGCGACGATCCGCGGCGGCACGACTGAAGTGCTGCGCACGCTGATCGCGCGCAGGCTGCTCGGATCGCTCAAATGAATACTCCGAAAGATGTGCGTTCGATGCTGATAGAGTCGGCGACACGGCTCTTCAGCGATAACGTCGACCAGAAGATGCTCGAAGCCGCCAAGCGCGACGGCTGGTCGGAAAGGCTGTGGCAGACGCTGGAGCAGGCGGAACTCCCGCGCGTTTCAGTGCCCGAAGAAGCGGGCGGCGCGGGCGGCACGCTGTCCGATCTTGCAGCGGTGTTGCGCGTGGCGGGACGATTCACCGCGCCGGCGCCGCTCGCCGAAACCTCCATGCTCGCCGGCTGGATGCTCGCCGCCTCCGGATTGCCGGTCCCGCGCGGCGCGCTCACTGCCGGTCCCGCAGGCGACGATGTCGTGAGCGCGCGACGCAACGGCAGCCGCTGGAATGTATCCGGCACGCTCGCCCGGCTGCCGTGGGCACGGATCGCGAAGCGGCTGGTGCTCCTCGCGCAAGCAGACGGTGACGCTGCGGTAGTGAGTATCGATCCGGCACGTTGCGAGATCAGGCCGGGACGCAATCTCGCCCATGAACCGCGCGACGAAGTGATCCTCGACAATGTCCCCGCAGAAGAAGCGGCGCCCGCTGGCACAGGTGTCACGCGAAGCGCGCTCAAACTGCGTGGTGCGCTGGCGCGCTCGCTCATGATGGCGGGCGCACTCGAGCGCGCACTCGAACTATCTGTCGGCTACGCGCAGCAGCGCGTCCAGTTCGGGCGCAAGATCGGGCAATTCCAGGCGATTCAGCAGGAGCTGGCGCGCTTCGGCGGCGAAGTGGCGGCGGCAGTCGCGGCGGCATTGTCCGCGGCGGGTGCAGTGGAGCGCGGCGGCGACGTGATTTTGGCTGTCGCATCCGCTAAAATCCGCACGGCCGAGGCGGCGCGCGAAGGCGCGCTGATCGCCCACCAGGTGCACGGCGCAATCGGCGTCACCGACGAATACGCCCTGCATCATTCGACGCTGCGGCTGTGGGCGTGGCGCGACGAGTACGGCAACGAAGCCGAGTGGGCGAGGGCCCTCGGCGGCATCACCCAAAAACGCGGCGCCGACCAATTCTGGCCCGCATTGACCGCCAATTGAAGGGAGAATCCGTG
>MERG01000077.1:11895-18261 GCA_001771985.1 Betaproteobacteria bacterium RIFCSPLOWO2_12_FULL_62_13
CCTTCCCCCGTCAAGGGGGAAGGAGTGTTGGAGGGGCCTTCCCCCGTCGAGGGGGAAGGAGCGTTGGAGGGACCGTCCCCCGTCGAGGGGGAAGGAGTGTTGGAGGGGCCTTCCCCCGTCAAGGCGGAAGGACCTATTTTCCCTCCCCCTCGACGGGGAAGAAAAAACTCCTTCCCTCCCCCTTGATGGGGGAGGGTTGGGGTGGGGGTGTTACCGCGATTGTCCTGCTTGCGCTCACCGCTGCGGTGCACGCCCAGAGCTGGTCGCCGCAGAAGAACGTCGAGATCATCGTCGGCTCCGCGCCGGGCGGCAGCAACGACAAGACGGCCCGCTCGGTGGAGCGGGCGCTCATCGACAACAAGCTCGTAAACACCTCGATCACCGTTGTCAACAAGCCGGGCGGCGGGAGCAGCATCGCATTCACCTATGTCACCCAACGCGCCGGCGATCCGCACACCCTGCTGGTCGGCACCACGGCGCTCCTTACCAACCACATTACCGGCAGAAGCAAGATACACCACGGCGACTTCACGCCGATCGCCTCGCTGTTCAACGACTACGTGGTGTTCGCCGTGAACGCCAACTCCCCGATCAAGGACGGCAAGGACCTCATTGCGCGGCTCAAGAAAGACCCGCAATCGGTCGCTATCGGCTTTGCCACGGCGCTCGGCAGCCATAATCACATCGCGGCCGGCCTTTTGATGAAGGCGATCGGCAGCAGCGCAAGAGACCTCAAGGCCGTCGCCTACAAGGGATCGTCCGAAGCCATCACCAATCTTCTCGGCGGGCACATCGACCTCGTCACCACCGCGGCGGGCAATGCCGCTGGCCATGTCGCGAACGGCAGGATGCGCGTGGTCGGCGTCGCGGGCCCACGCCGGTTCGGAGGCACGCTCGCCGAGGTGCCCACCTGGACCGAGATGGGCGTCAAGCTCGTGTATGGTGGGTTCCGCGGCATCGTGGGGCCGAAGGGATTGACCCCGCAGCAGGTTGCGTTCTGGGAAGGCGCGCTGCGCAAAGCGACCGAAACACCGGAATGGCAGGCCAACCTGGAGAAGAACTATTGGTCCAACGATTTCCTTGCCGGCAAAGAGTTCCGCAAAGACCTCGATGAGACCTACGACGCCATGAAGTCGGTGCTGGTCGATCTCGGCCTTGCGAAGCAATAAAGGCGTGACTGGTGAATCGTGACTGGTGCTGCGTGACTGGTGAATCGTGACTGGTGCTGCGTGACTGGTGCTGCGTGACCGAAGCTACGTGACCGATCAAACGTGACCGTCAAGCCGTAATACAAGTCACGCTCTATCCGTCACGCCTTTTCAGTCACGATTTTGTTGGTCACGCTCCATCAGTCACCAAGCGCGGTGGTTCTCATATGCGAGCACGTACTTGTTTCTCGGAAGATACGTCACATGGCAGATTCCGTTTTGATTGAGCGCCCCGCTGAGGGCGTAGGGTTGATACGCATCAACCGCCCGGAGGCGCGCAACGCGCTCAACATGGAGGTGCGCAGGCTGATCGCAAGGCATCTCACCGAGATGGGCGAGGACGACGAGACACGTTGCATCGTGCTCACCGGAAACGAGAAGAGCTTCGCCGCCGGCGCCGACATCAAGGAAATGGCGGGCGCGGGCACCATCGAGATGCTCGCGCGCGGCACGCACAAGCTCTGGCGCACCATCGCCGCCTGTCCCAAACCCGTGATCGCGGCGGTGAACGGCTTTGCGCTCGGCGGCGGCTGCGAGCTCGCCATGACTTGCGACATCATCATCGCCGGCGAGTCGGCGAAGTTCGGCCAGCCGGAGGTAAGAATCGGCATCATCCCGGGCGGCGGGGGCACCCAGCGCCTCACGCGAGCAGCGGGCAAGTACAAGGCGATGCGTTACGTATTGACCGGCGATCTGTTCGGCGCGAAGGCAGCTTTTGACATGGGCCTGGTGAGCGAGATCGCGCCGGATGGCGAAGTCGAAAAACGCGCGATCGAGATGGCCAGGCAGATCGCGGAGCTCTCGCCGCTCGCGATCCAGCAGGCCAAGGAAGCGGTGCTGCGCGGGATGGACGCCGCGCTCGACACGGCGCTTGCGCTCGAGACCAAGGCGATCCAGATCCTCTTTTCATCGCAGGACCAGAAGGAAGGCATGGCCGCTTTCATCGAAAAACGCAAGCCGAAATTTTCCGGTCGGTAACCCGGCCCGGAAAATTAGACAACCCTCGGCTGTAAGCCGAGGGATTTAAGAGGTGTCGGCTTGAAGCCGACTGCAAAGTATCGCTAACTGTCATTCCCGAGAAGGCTTGCCCTCGAATGCTTTAGTCGGGGGCGGGAATCCAATTTCGGTGCATCACAGATTGGATGCCCGCCTCCCGCGGGCATGACAACTTGCTTTACCCTTGTCGCCGGAAACCTACTCATGTTCGCTTCGCTCACATTTCGCAAGACCTTGCTTCGCCTGAAGCCTGCCCTCGTGAAAACGGGGGGCGAGGGATTTCGACCATCCCCGATGGGGACATTAATGAGTCCGGTCAAGCATGGCCTGCTCAAGCTGGGTCCTGAAGCATAGCCGTAGTGGGCGAACTTTCCACGCAAGGGCACTCCGCAAAGCAACCCTACGCGGTGCTCGCCCTGTTCGCAGGCGCGGTGGCGATTGCGACCGCAGCGCCGTTCGTCAAGGTGAGCGAAGCCGGGCCGGTATCCACGGCGTTCTGGCGCGTGTTCCTTGCATTGCCGTTTCTGTGGGCATGGATGCTCGCCGAGAGCCGGCCTGCCGCGGCGCCCGCGAACGCGGCGCGCGAGCGGCGCCTGATGACGCTCGCCGGGCTGTTCTTCGCCGGCGATCTCGCGGTATGGCATTGGTCCATTGTGCTCACTTCGGTGGCGGCTGCAACCCTGCTCGCGAATCTTGCCCCGATCTTCGTCACTCTCGCGGTATGGCTGCTCTTCCGGCAGCGGCCCACGCTGCCCTTCACCTGCGGTCTCGCGGTCGGCATTACCGGTGTGGCGCTGCTGGTGGGCGCTGACGTCCGGCTTTCGGGAATGGCGCTGCTCGGCGATGTGCTGGGAGTGATCACGGCCATGTTCTACGCCGCCTACCAGCTCACCGTGACGCGCCTGCGCAGCACGACCGCCACCTCGCGCATCATGGCATGGAGCAGCTTGGTCATGGCCGCGGCGCTGCTGCCCATCGCGCTCGTATCGGGCGAGCAGTTCCTGCCGGTCACCGCCGCAGGCTGGGCCAAGGTCACTGCGCTTGCGCTGATCGCACAGGTGGCCGGACAAAGCCTGATCGCCTATGCCATGGCCCATCTTCCGCCCAGGCTTTCTTCGGTGGGACTGCTGTTGCAGCCGGTGATGGCCGCGCTGTTCGCGTGGGCGCTTCTCGGCGAAACCCTCGGGGCGTTCCAGATTGTCGGTGGCATCATGGTGCTCGTAGGCATCCGCATCGCACATCAGGCCGAGTCCGGGAAATCGGCTAAAGTAGCGCAGGCCGCTGGTTTCAAGACGGAATAAAGGAGAGAGGAGAAATACGATGCCGTATGCCATGTCGAACGGGATCTGCCTTTACTATGAGGAAACTGGCAGAGGCACGCCGATTGTGTTCGTCCACGAATTCGCTGACGATCTCCATAGCTGGGAGCCGCAGCTCAGGTACTTCAGCCGGCGTTTCCGCTGCATCGCCTACAACGCACGCGGCTATCTGCCTTCGGATGTGCCGAAAGCGGCGTCGAAGTACTCGCAGGCGATCGCCACCGACGACATCGCCAACGTGATGCGCCACCTCAAGTTGAGGAAAGCGCACATCATCGGCTGCTCGATGGGCGGCTACGCCACCGTCCACTTCGGTCTGCGCCATGCGCGCATGGCGCTATCCCTCACCGCGGTCGGGGTGGGCTACGGCTCGGACCCTGACAAGCGCGCGCAATTCCTGCGCGACACCGAAGCAATGGCGCGGCGCTTCGCTGAGCTTGGCACCAAGGAGGCGATCAAGCCCTATCAGATCGGCCCGGCCCGCGTGCAGTTTCAGAACAAGGACCCGCGCGGCTTCGCGCAGTTCTGCGCCGAATTCGCCAAACACTCGGCGCTGGGCGCCGCCAATACGCTGCGCGGTGTGCAGGCGCGGCGCCCCACGATCTACAGCCTGGAGCGGGGCCTGCGCAACCTCAGGGTGCCGCTGCACGTCGTCAGCGGCGACGAGGACAACAACTGTCTCGAACCCGGAATTTTCATCAAGCGCGTGTGCCCCTCGGCGTGGCTGACGGTGGTGCCCGCCACCGGGCACGCGGTGAACGTGGAAGAGCCGGACCTGTTCAACCGCCTCACCGCCGAATTCCTGACTCAGGTCGAATCCGGCCGCTGGCGGCCGCGCGATCCGCGCTCGCTCATCAAGTCGACGATGGGCAAGACAACGTGACTGCGACGGCGTGACTGATAAAACGTGACTGTTAGAACGTGACTGAAAAAGCATGGTTCTTGTTGGGCCACGCCTCTCTTGGCCACGCACCACCAGTCACGTGGTACTCGTCACGAATCATCAGTCACGCATCTATCTTCTTCCTGAGACGCTCGACGTACTTGTCGACGTCGATCACGAAGCGTTCGTGCTCGGCTTCGCCCACCTGTTCGACGTCATCAAAAACCTTGACCTTGAAAGTAAGCTTGCGGCGGTCGATGCCGGCGAGCTCCACCTCGGCGCGCACCTTCCTGCCAATCGGCGTCGGCGCGAGATGGCGGATGTTGACCGACAGCCCGACCTGCCCCTGACCGGGTTTCAAGTGCGGCGCGGTCAGTTGCTGCGCTGCCATCTCGACGAGCAGCGTCATCGACGGCGTGGAGAACACCTTGAATTCGCCGCGCGTAGTGCACAGCTTTTCCGTGACCTCCCATTCGAGCGTGTCCTTCATTCCCACTTTCAACGTCTCCATCCCGTCGCAATCTCCTGAGTAGCGGTTTTTGGCCGCGTCATTGTAAACGGAGTTCCGGCCGCTCCGTCAAAACCGGCGATGCCAGGGCTACCATGCCGCCAGCAATATGTCCTTCAGGATATCGCGCTCGCGCGCGAACTCGCGCTGGGGATCGGCGTTGAAGTTCTTCAGCGCGTGTTCCAGAATGCGCGGCGCGCTTTCGCGGGGCACGCGAAGTTCGCCGACACGGGTCGGCATGCCGGTGCTCCGGAAGATGGCTTCGAGCGCATCAGCGGCGCGCGCCGGCGCCTGTTCCGGCGGTTGGGTGTGGTCCCACGCGTCCAGCGCGCCGGCAATCCGCACCATTTCGGGCAGGTTGCGTGGACCCAGCCGCCGCGTCACCGTGCCGGTGAACGCGCTGTTGGCCTCACCCTGGCTCACCTCGGGATGGATGTTGAAGAGCGCCGTAGCAAAGGCGTAGACGACGCGTCCCACCCAGTGCTTCGCGAACATCGTGCCGCCGTCATCGGCCTCGCGATTTTGCAGGAAAGCTGCTGCGCATAGATCGATACGCGGTTGCGGGTCTGCGGGATCGGCAATTCGCGGCAGCGCGTTCCGCGCCAGGCGAAACGCCTGCAGCCGGTCGCCTTCGACCAATGGATTCATGCCGGTCGAACCGAGATTCATCACCGCGCGCCAGAAAACCGAGACGGCAGTGCCGCGAACGAGCGACGGCGGGGCCGTGAGCAGCGCGCCCGCGTCCCAGAAAATCGCCACCGGCCTGGTCTTGGGGTCGAAAAACTCGAGCCGGTGGTCGACACGCTCATCCTTCGCTCCCGAGCCGGCGCGGTTCTGTGCCGTGGTGGCCGCCGTGAGCACGTTGATGATCGGAAGTTTCGGCGCAAGGAGTTTGGGGCTCACCGCCGGGCCATGCTCCTGATACTGCGTGACCAGTTCCTCGACCGGGCGCGTTTCGGCAAGCAGGATGACGACGATGCGTGCGGCCTGCAGTACACTACCCGCGCCCACCGCGATCACCAGGTCCCCCATCGCTTCCCGCGCCGCATCGCGCGCACGCAGGATCGACACGAGTGTCGAATCCTTTTCGATTTCATCAAACACCCCGGCGCAGGCTTCCCCCAGGAGGCGCCGGATGCGCGTGATGAGGCCCGTCTTGCGTGACACGGTGCGGCCGCACACGATGAAGGCGCGGCGCGCTGCCTGCCGCTTCAGTTCCAGCGGCAGGTTTTCGAGCGCATCCTTGCCGCTGTAGAGCCGCAGCGGATAGCTTACGAGCCGGAACTCGTGCGCCTTCACGGCCGTACCCCGTATTTCGCCTTGGGGCCGACATCCGCGGCAAGGCGCGGTTGCATCGCTTTGATGAAGCGGCAGAGGTAGGGCCGCGTCTCGCGCGGGTCGATCAGGTCTTCCACCGCAAACGCTTCCGCCGTCAGAAACGGCGAGGTGATT
>MERG01000078.1 GCA_001771985.1 Betaproteobacteria bacterium RIFCSPLOWO2_12_FULL_62_13
TGCCGCGATGGCGCCCGCTGCTCCAGGAGACGTGGTTGCGCACGCGGGACATCCTCACCATCGTCACGCCGCTCCTGGTGGGCGGAAGTGTCGTGCTGGGTCTGCTCAATCATTTCGGGGCGGACCGCATGCTCAACACGCTGCTCGCGCCCGTCACGCAGTGGTGGCTGGGACTGCCGGTCGTGCTCGGCGTGCCCATCCTCTTCGGGATCCTGCGCAAGGAACTGTCGCTGCTCATGGTCTTCCAGGCGCTCGGCAGCCTTGAGATAGACCGCTACCTCGGCACGCTCCAGATCTTCACGTTCCTGCTGTTTCTGACCTTCTACGTGCCGTGCATCTCGACCTTTGCCGTGATGTTGAAGACAATCGGCCGCCGTGAAGCAATGTTCTCGGTCTCACTGTCGGTGGGAGTGGCGCTGCTGGTGAGCGGGGTAGTGCGTTTCACGCTGGAGGCGATCGGACTACTTCTGGCTTGATCGCGGGGCCGCCCGCTGGTTGCCGCTGTCCGACCTACCCCTGCTTCAGCCGATTCAGCCGCATCCCGCCGGCCAACGCCCGTAGCACGATACCGGCGCCCAACACCAGTGCCAGAATCATGATGCCGAAGCTCACGTTCTCGAGAAACTTGACCGTGACCTCGCCCAAGGGATCGATCAGCTTGAGCTGGGAAAGGTACACCGGTATGACGAACGCGCGCGAAACCAGCACCGTGATCATGATGACCCCCATGACGAGCTTGATTATGTAAGGCCTGACATAAGTAGTCCCGATCGCGCCAAGCTGGATACCGAAGAGGGACCCCGCAAGAATGATCATCGCAAGACGGATGTCGACGTAGCCGTTCCACGCGAACTTGATCGTGCCGCCGAGTCCCATCACGAACGCGATCACGAGCTCGGTGGCCGAGGCCATCATGGAGGGCGCGCCAAGCCCGTATATCATCGAGGGCACGCCGATGAAGCCGCCGACGGCGATGGTCGCTGCCAGCATCCCGGTCGCGAATCCGACAGGGATCGTGACAAGGAAAGAAATCCGCGCCTTGAGGCTTTCGAAATACACCATGGTGCCGGGAATGTGAATGGATTGCACGTAGCGTGCGAGCCGGCCGGCCTTCTCCTCCTCATTGGTATTCCCGGAGCGGTGGATGCGGAGCGCATCGCTTAGCACGTAGCCGCCGACGATCGCGAGAACGATGACGAATGCCGCGCTTACGTAAAGGTTGGAGCCGGCATCGCCGAAGTTGAGCTTGATGATCTCCTGGACATGGGCCCCTACGAGCACGCCGACCTCCGCCGAGCCTCCCATGACGAGCCCCAGCTTCACATCCACATGACCGAACCTGGCGCGCTTGATTGCGCCGACCAGCGCCTTGGGGAACTTGTGGCACATGTTGGAGGCCACGGCGACGATGCCGGGAACTCCCATGCTCATCATCGCCGGGGTCAGCACGAACGCGCCGCCAGAGCCGATGAAACCGCTCACCAGCCCCCCTATAAATCCCACGATGAAAAGGTAGGCGATGCCGAACGGGTCAAGCTGAATGAAGTTGATCGCCGGGTCCATCGTCAAGTCATTTCTTCCTGTTGGCCCTGACACCGAGCGCGTTCCAGAACTCGGCGGTAAACGAGCCGTGCACGAAGGAGAACACGAAGGCGATCGCCAGCGGAACGATGAAATACCAGTGCCCCTTCGCGGAAAGCTCGAGAATCTGCTTCTCGTTGGCGAACATCGACCAATAAAGGGCTCCCGTGCCGGCACCGAGCAGCGCAGTCCTGATCAGTTGCCGGCGTTTTCCGGGATCCCGCGCAATCGATTTCACGGGTTCTCTGATTTCAAGATTGAAGTCTTCTCCCCATCGGCGGTCATGATTCCCGGTCCCCGCGGCCGGTGTCCGCTCAGCACGCTCGAGCGCCAGCACCTGCGTTGACTTGTGCACCGACGCAAGCCCCCGCGCGATTGCCCGATGATGCATCGCCTTGGTGTCGACCACGATCAGCTCCGGCTTCCATCGGGTGATCAGCTTGGCGAAAGCCTCGTTGGTCTTCCCGTAGAGCACGGTTGATTCCGCCCAGGGGGCATCGTTTCTGGCGAGGAACAGGTCGAGTTTTTTTGCGGTTGCACGCGCTGTGAAAAAAAGCTTTTCTTCGGGCAGGAAATAGCCGGACGGGCCGTCCGATTCGAACCAGGGGTGGCTGTCGATTACGTGCACGGCCATCATGGCTGACTGGTTTTTCACGGCGATCCCGGCTGCGTACCGCAACAGCGCCTCACCGCGGGCGCTGAAGTCGAGCAATACCAGAATCCTGTGGAAAGTGGACAAGGAATCGCCTTCCATAGAAGCCAGCCGATAAGTGTAATGGCAGGCGCGTAAAGCGCACGTTAAGGCCGCGCAAACCGAACGTTAACCGTCACTGAAAGCGGATCGTGACGGTGGTGCCTTCGTTTTCCTGGCTTTCCAGATGGATGTGCCAGCCGTAGCGGTCGCAAATCCGCTTCACCAGGGACAAGCCGATGCCGGCGCCTTCGCTGGCTGCGTCTTTGAAGTGGCGCAGAAATACTCGGTCCAGCGCATCGCCGGGAATTCCGCGCCCCGTATCGGAAATGGTCAGCTCGCGCTCTTGCTGTCGCACCGTGATGGTGCCCGAATCGGTATAGGAATAGGCGTTTCTGATCAGGTTGCTCACCAGGATGTCGATCAAGGCGCGATCAGCCTGCACCTCTAAAGTCGGGTCCGTGCTGACCTCGACCCTGACCGGCTTCTTGCGCAGCAAATGACGGTGTTTTTCGACGGCTTCTTCCACCACGGACGCCACAACGCATCCGCCGCCGCCGGCAAATGAGCTCTCCTCGCGCGCCATGAGCAGCAGCGCGGTGCCGAGTTCCGCCATATCGCGCGCGGCGCGGTCGATCCGCGCGACGCGGTTTTTCGGTCTTTGCCCCAGGCTGTCATCGGAGAGCAGCATTTCCGAGGCGCTCAGGATGACCGCCAGCGAGGTCCGCAGCTCATGGCTCATGTCACCGGTGAGCGCGCGTTCGCGTTCGATGAATGCCCGCATGCGCGCCGTGTGGCGGTCGAAGACCCTGGCCAACTCGCCCACTTCGTCGTGAGCAAACCCATCAGCCAACGGATGAGCCCAGTCGTCGGGTCCGCAGGTTCTCACTTTGCCCGCCAGTTCCGCCACGGGCGCGGTCACGCTCCCCGCCAGCCCGATTCCGCCGAGCCCGGAAAGCATCGTGACGGCAACCACCAGCACTCCCAGGAGCATGGCAAGCTGCCATTCGCGTTTGCGCTGGGCGGATGCGTCAAACAGGAGAAAATAGCGATCCGCGCGGACATCCACCACCGCGACGCGGTAGCTCGAATCGCCCACCTGCAGGTCATGACGGCCGGGGAGCAGCGAGCGGAGATAGGACGGCAGCCCCTCCTGGTTGGAGCCCGCCTGCACGTATCCGTGCAATGTCACGGTTGAGGGCGGCAGCGAATTCGGGTTGCGCTCGCGGCGAGCGATGTAATCATCGAGTTCCGCCGTGAGCATCTCATCAACCAATCTTTGGCCCAGGTCCTTTGCCGCAAAGTACAGCGAGAACGACAGCAGGAGGCTGATGATGGCCCCGACGCTCGCGGAAAAAACGGCGACCCGATAGCGTAGGCTACGCGGCGTCACTGTCCGGCTCTACAAGTTGATACCCCACTCCGCGGATCGTGCGCAGCAGCGCCGGCATCCCCGGCAGATCGACGGCCGAGCGCAGCGTATGGATGTGTACCCTCAAAGCGTCGCTGTCCGGCGGAGAGTCACCCCAGATGGCTTGTTCAATCTCGCGACGCCATACGACGTTCGGCGAGCGCTTCATGAGCAGCTCAAGAATCCTGAACGGGATCACCGGCAGCTCGATCGTCTGCGTGCCGCGTCTCACGCGCAGCGTATCGCGAGAGAACTCCAGGTCTCCGACGCGAAGTTCCCTCAGTCCCGCGCCGCCCTTTGCACGCCGCGCGAGGGCCTGAAGCCGAAGCTCCAGCTCGCGCAGCTCGAGCGGCTTGACGACATAGTCGTCGGCGCCGCCCGTGAAACCGGCAATCTTATCGTCCAGCGTCCCGCGGGCGGTCAGCATCAGGACCGGTGTTTGGTTCCGCCCCTCTCTGCGAAGCGTCTGGCAAAGCGTGAGCCCGTCCATCCCGGGCAACATCAGATCGAGGACAATCACGTCGAAGTCGCCGGTGGCCGCCAGATGCAGGCCGGTCAATCCGTTCGGTGCCGCATCCACCGTGTGACCATGCTCCTCGAGGTAGTCCACGATGTTCGCGGCAAGGTCGGCGTTGTCCTCCACCACAAGGATCTTGAGTGCGCTGGGCGGGTGCACGGCCTCAATCACTTTTTTCATTCATCGTCCGCCCTCGAATCGCGAGATAACGAAGCGCGCTAACGGAAACCGTACAGCGGCGCCGGGTTGTGCACCAGCACCTGCTCGCGCGTGGCGGCATCCGGAATCCATTCGGAGAGCAGATCGCATAAGTCGCCGTCGTTGGACATCGCGCCCTTCGCCATCACGTGCGGCCAGTCGCTGCCCCACACGATTCGCTCGGGATTGGTCTTCGTGAGCGCATGCGCGAACGGCGTGACATCGGGGTGGGGAAGGGCGGTGGTCGAGATGCGGTACGGGCCGGTCAGCTTCACCCAGCAGCGCCCGCTCTTGACGAGTCTCAGCAGCGCCTGAAATCCGGCAGCATCGAGTCCCTTGTCGGTGCCCATGTAACCCAGGTGGCCGACCACGATATCGACCGGGAAGTCCGCGAATGTTCGGTCGAGATCAGGAAACTCATCGACGTGCATCAGGAATTCCACGTGCCAGCCGAGCGGCTTGATGCGCTGCGCGAGTCTCTTCAGTGAATCGAGCGGCAGCGTGCCGGGCTTGCGCTCCTTGACGTCCACGATATTGACACGCACCCCGCGCACCCCGGCGTCGTGGAGCGTCCTTAATTCCGCGTCGGAAATATCGTCGTTCACCACCGCGACGCCGCGGAAACGATCCCCCGCTGCTTCAATCGCTTCCAGCATGACCGTATCGTCGGTGCCGTAGACGCTGGGCTGCACCAGCACCGCGCGCTCGAGTCCCAGGGTCTTCAGCATGTGTTGATAATCGGGCAAAAGACAATCTGGCGGCGTGTAAACGCGCGCGGGCGAATACGCGTAGCGCGCCGCCGGTCCCAGGATGTGCGCGTGACAGTCGCAAGAGCGTGCCGGGAGTGCGACTTTAGGCTTGCGCGGATTGAAATCGGGCGGCGCGCACGGCGGCGCGCCGGCGTTGGCTTGTGGTTGTGGCATGGTGCCGGATGAGATTGCGAATTGCGCTGCCGCGGCGTAGTCGCTGCCTTAGTTGAGTGAATGGGTTCCCGTGTACTCCAGAACGTAGAGACCTCCGCATGCGCGGTCCGCGGCGTAGATGACGCCCCTGTCATCCACGAAAACGTCGCTGATCCGGCACCCGCGCTGGCCCGCTGGCGTCTCCGGTAGAAACGCCGCGATTTCCTCCGGCCGGAACGGATCAGAGATGTCGTAGACGCGGAGCCCCGCGCTGAACCAGGTGGCAACTACCGTGTTCTGAAGCTTGGCGCTGCCCGGCTCCGGCTCGTTCTCGTGGATGTTGTGCGCGCCGATGCGGCCCCCGACGCGGCGCAACTCCTCGAAGCCCTCCGGTGTGGGCATGCTCGCGATCATCACGGGATTTGATTCCACCCGCACGTCCACCATCCAAAGCCGCTTCGGCCAGTCGATCCCGTGGTCCCCCGTCGCTTCGTCCGTAACCACGAGCAGATCGCGTTCGAACAGCGGCAGCACCGTGTGGGTGAATCCGGGGAACGGCGGGTGGTAATCCAGCCGGCTGATGAGCTTGGGAGACCCCTTGTCCGAAATGTCCAGAATCACAATGCCGCCATCGATGTACCCGATGTACGCACGGTCCGGGCGCTCGGGATAACAGAGCGTGTGGTGAGGCCGATACGCGAAGTCGAACGGCTCCGGGTGGCGCGGCGGGAGCGCGGCCTTATCCCCCTTGCGCTGACCCGGCATCCACCAGCGGCCGACCTCCGTCGGTTGCGCCGGGTTCGTGAGATCCACGATCATGTAGAACTGGTGATCCTCGGGGTGGTTCGGCTCGAAATCCGGCGCGCCGGTGGTGATGTGGGCGTAGCGGCCGTCCATGAACGACACGAAATGCACGCCCTGGGAATGGCCGCCCGACATGTCAAAGAACGACACCTTCCGGGGCTCGACCGGGTTGGAGACGTCGTACACCTGAAAGCCCGCGGGCTTGAGGCCCGCCTGGTTCACCTGGTAGGCCATCAGCAGCGTGTCGCCGCGCAGCGCGAGGGAATTTCCCCGCACGTTGCGGTGAGGCAGCGGCAGTTGCCAGACCAGCTTCGGATCCCGCGGTTCGGTCACGTCGAAAATCGAGAACGCCATGGGCGCGTGTTCGTGCGCGATGTACATGATCCGGCGGCCGTCGCGAGTGACCTTCACCGCCATGCCTTCGCCGAGGTTGGGTGCGCCGCCCGCATCGTGCTGCGCCAGGAGCTTGAGATTGTGCGCGATCCGTACCGTCATTGGTTTTCCTCCCTCATTTGCCCTCCCTCCACGCTTCCCGTGTCAGATGCCGTGGGCCGCGCCGCCATCCACGTGCCATGCGGCGCCTGTTACGAAGCTCGTCCGTTCGGAAGCGAGAAAGGCCACCACGTCGCCAACCTCTTCCGGCCGCCCCATTCGCCCCAGCGGCAATTCAGCCACCCGCTCTTTCCGGATTTCCGCTTCCGGCCTGCCGGTCAAGTCGGCGATCGCGCGCATGGTTTCATCCTGTCTATCCGTGTCTATGATGTGGGGCACCACGGCGTTCACCAGAATATTATCAGGCGCCAGCGCCCACGCTAAAGACTTGGTCAGGTTCAGGACGGCGGCGTTGTTCAGGCCCACCGGGATCGTCCTGCTCCCGCCCTCGCGTGCGGCCACGCCGGAAATATTGATGATCCGCCCCCAGCGACGGGCCCGCATCGGCGGAATCGCGTAGCGGAGACAGCGGACGTAACCGTTGAGCTTCTGCTCAAAGATCCCGGCCCAGCGCTCCTCCGTGAGCGACACGAAGTCGGCCGGTATCACGGTGGCGGCGCTGTTCACCAGGATATCAAGGTGACCGAAAGCCTTGAGCGTTGCATCGATCAGTGCCTTGGCATCGACGTCGCGCGCAAGATCGGCCGCGATTGCACGGACCTCGCCGCCGGTCTGCTCCCCCAGGGCCGCACGGGTGGCTTCCAGCCGCGTCGTGTCGCGCGCGCTGATCATCACCCGCGCGCCCTCACGCAGCAGTGACGCCGCGCACGCTCGCCCCACTCCCCGGCTTCCTCCCGTTACGATCGCCGCCTTCCCTGCAAGTCCCAAGTTCATATCGCTGCCGCCATTTAATCGATGGAATTCATGAGCGCCGCCGTTTTCACCACGGCTGGCCTCCAACCCACGCGGCGACTGACGCGCCCGCTCGCAGCCGGGTGATGCTATACGAGCCCAAAATATTTCGCAATGCAGATTATCGCCCGGATCGCGTCGATGGTTCGGTCGATCGTTGCGCAGGGATCTGCGTGAAGGAGTCGGCCGTTACAGCAGGAGACCGCGCGGAGTGGGGATCTCCAAGACCAGCTTGAACAACACGTACAAGACGATATCGAAGCCCACCGCGAAGAGTACGGGGCTCAGCCAACGTCTGAAGAACCCGGGTTCACCGGCGGACATCATCCGCGCGGTGATCGCCAGGAACACGGCGGCGGACTCATAGAAACCGAGTGTTGCGGTCACGTAGCCGAAGAGGACAAACGCCGCTGCTGTTCCCAACCAGAGTCGCCAGGGGACGCCGGCGAACGGGAAATCCTGTGCCGCCGCACGGCCGGTTCTCGGGTTGAGGCTGACGGCGAGAAGAATGGCGGCCAGGAAAATGAGCAACCAGCCCAGCAGGCGGGGGAGCTGCCCGCCGCGTTCCGAAAACGACTGCGCTTCCAC
>MERG01000079.1 GCA_001771985.1 Betaproteobacteria bacterium RIFCSPLOWO2_12_FULL_62_13
CGAACCTGCCTTCGCGGCCGGCAAACGGCGAAGTGTTGACCTGGAAATTCATGTTAAGCGTGGGCTCGTCGACTTTCAGGAGCGGCAGCGCTTCCGGATGCTCGGGATCGGCGAGCGTCACGCCGATGCCGACTTCTTCGATTCCGTTCACCAGCACGATGTCGCCGGCCTGCGCCTCCTCGGTCTGTGCGCGCTCAAGCCCCTTGAATACCAGCACCTGGTTCACCTTGGCGCTGACTGGTGCGCCACCTTCGTTGTTCGGTCCGCGCAGCACGGCAACGGTCTGCCCGGGACGGATGCGGCCGCGATTGATGCGCCCGATGCCAATGCGGCCGACGTAGCTCGAATAATCGAGCGAGCAGATCTGAAGCTGCAGCGGACCGTCCGGATCGTCGGCGCGCACCGGCACATGCGCAAGGATGGCTTCGAACAGCGGCCGCATGCTGTCGCTCTTCTGTTCGAGGCTGGCGGTCGCCCATCCTTCCAGCGCGGAGGCGTAAACAATCGGGAAATCCATTTGCTCTTCGGTTGCGCCGAGCTTGTCGAAGAGATCGAAGGTGTGATTCACAACCCAGTCCGGGCGTGCGCCCGGGCGATCGACTTTGTTGATGACGACGATCGGCTTCAACCTCTGCGCCAGCGCCTTGCGCGTGACGAAGCGCGTCTGCGGCATCGGGCCATCGACCGCGTCGACCAGCAGCAACACGCCGTCGACCATCGACAGCACGCGCTCGACCTCGCCGCCGAAATCGGCGTGGCCCGGGGTGTCGACGATGTTGATATGCGTGCCGGCGTAGCTCACCGCGCAATTCTTCGCGAGGATGGTGATGCCGCGTTCGCGCTCGAGATCGTTCGAGTCCATCACGCGCTCGACCAGGTGCTGGTGCGCGGCGAACGTGCCGGACTGGCGCAGCAGCTTGTCGACCAGCGTGGTCTTGCCGTGGTCGACGTGGGCGATGATGGCGATGTTGCGGATGGGACGACCCGGACTCGGCGCGCGCAGCGGGGGGCGGGCAGGGTCGTCGGTGAGCGACGTGGTGACTTTAGTATTCATGCCGGTGGTTCAGAGCGAGCCGCATGGGTTCCGCGTATTCGGAAAAAGCATATAAGTATAGCACGTGCGCGCCCAAGCTCGCAGAAAAAGCTCGCTATTTCTTCGGCTTAGCTGTATAGTGCGCGCACCTCGATGCAACTTGGGTTGCAAAATTCGAGTTGCATCTGTCCCTGACCCCTCCGATTCCAGCTCCCTTCTCCGAATAGCTGCTCTCTGCACGGTTGGCGACGATACCCGTGCGCCGGCAGCGTTCGCCCGTCCTTTGCGGCTGGAGTCATGCCTGCGCGTTTTGTTGTGCTTCACCTTCAAGAAAGTTTCCTGATGTCATTCGAGTCTTTGAATCTGAACCCCGCCATTCTCCAGGCGCTGACCACGGCCGGTTACGAGCAGCCGACTCCGGTGCAGGTGAAGGCGATACCGGAGGCGCGCGCCGGCCACGATCTGATGGTTTCGGCGCCGACCGGCACCGGCAAGACCGCCGTATTCGTGTTAACGGCGCTGCAGCGCCTCGCCCAGCCCTCTGCCAAGTCCGGCCGCGGTCCGCGCGTGCTGGTGCTGACGCCGACGCGCGAGCTCGCGCTGCAGGTCACGAGCGCGGTGGACAAATACTGCAGGTTCATGCGTCACATGCGCACCGGCACCGTGCTGGGCGGCATGCCTTATCCCAAACAACGACGGCTCCTCGAGCAGCCGCTCGATATTCTGGTTGCAACGCCCGGCCGTCTGATCGATTTCATCGACCAGGGCAGGGTCGATTTCTCGCGTCTCGAAATGCTGGTGCTCGACGAAGCCGACCGCATGCTCGACATGGGGTTCATCGAGCCGGTGAAACGGATTGCCGGCGCGACGCCGGCTGCGCGCCAGACGCTGCTGTTTTCGGCGACGCTCGATGGCGGCATCGCGAAGCTCGCGCAGCAGTTGCTGCGCGAACCCAGACTGATCCAGATCGCCGCACCGCGAGCGCGGCATGAAAACATCGAACAGCGCCTGCATTACGTCGATGACGGCGGACACAAACGGCGCCTGCTCGATCACCTGCTGCGGGACACCGGGTTGGGTCAGGCCATCGTGTTCACCGCGACCAAGCGCGGGGCCGACCGGCTGGCCGAAGCCCTCTTTGATGATGGGCACGAGGCTGCGGCGTTGCACGGCAACATGAATCAGAACCAGCGCAACCGCACACTGGCACGCGTGCGCAACGGCAGCGTGCGGGTACTGGTGGCGACCGACGTCGCCGCGCGCGGCATCGACGTGCTGAGCATCACGCACGTCATCAACTACGATCTGCCGAAGGTTGCGGAAGACTACGTGCACCGCATCGGCCGCACCGGGCGCGCCGGCGCGATGGGGATCGCGATTTCATTCGCGACTCCGGAGGACGCGCGCCAGTTGAAGCAGATCGAGCGCTTTACCGGCCGGGGAATCGAGGCGCACGTGGTACCCGGGATGGAACCGAAACTGCGGGCCCGGAGCGATTTTTCCAGGGACGGACGCGGATCCAGCCGCGGGCAGAACGGGAATCAGGGCCGCGTTAACGGCGCGGCGACGCGTTGGAGTTCGCGGCGCGACGGCGGCCGGAAGGCGGGCCGCGTTTTTTCCTGACCAGATTCCGCAGATGACGCAGATCAAGCCTGCCGAGCTCGCCCGTGTTGTGTGCCCGCCCGCGAGGAGTTCGCAGGCTGATCCAGGCGGTATTCCGTGGCCCGAGGCGAGCGCGCTCGGCCTCACCTTCGCGCTCGGCCTCGCGGTCGGCACCGTCTCGCTCAAGCTCCGCAAGCGCCGCGAGTGAACCGTGCCGGTTCACGTTCGCGCTTCGCGCGAGAGCGTCGCCGCGAGCCCCGCGGCGATCTCCGGTCCCAGCAAGCCTGCCTATTGAGCTTCGTGCAAATGGGTGACAACCCACGTGCACCACGAATCTCCCCTGGCTTCGGGCCGGAACGGGTTGAGCGGAGTCAGGCATTGTCACGACGCTCGTAGGTGGGGATTGCCGCTCCGTGTATCGTGATCTCCCGGCCGAAGTACAGCCGCAGAACGTGAACAACCGCGACCACGGCGAAAATGACCGCGGCAATGGTGGTGAACGGCTTCAAATTCCGCTCCTCCTCTACGGCTTGGGTTCGCACCGGAAAACGTCGTTGGCGTCCCGGTAGAAATCGCACTCCCGCTGCAGCGCCGCCTTCAGGCGGAGGCGGGCGCGATGAATCCTGATCTTCGCGGTGGCCAGGGAACAGCCGCATACCTCCGCCGTCTGCTCGGCGCTCAACCCCTCGAGGTCATGGAGAACGAGCGCAGCCCGGTAGTCGTCCGGCAGGCTGTCGATGACCTGCCGTACGCAGGCGTTCATTTCGCCCACCACGAGTTGCTGATCGATCGCGCGATCCGCGTCCGGCACATCGGCCGCTTCCTCCACCTCGACCACGTGGAGCCTGCGCTCGGGCTTGCGGAAATAGTCGGCGGCGGCGCGGGTCGCGATGGAAAACGCCCATGTCCTGGCGCTCGAGCGCCCGGCGAAGGAGGGAAGCCCGTGCTCCATGCGGATCAACGTTTCCTGCAGAAGATCCTCCGCGAGAACGCGATCCCCGACGTAGCGCTGGAGATAGCGCAGGAGAGGCTGCGACAGTTCCTCGGTGAGTTTCTGGAACGAAACCTCCTGCGTAACGGGTTCCATCCGCTCATCTCCGGGACAAAGCGTGCTCAAAATGACATTCCCTCTCCCCCGCCCACGGGCAAGAGGGACAGTGGGCGTCGCCCGGGACTTGATCCGGGGGTGAGGGGGCAGTTGGCTGTCATTATGTCACCCGTTCCAAGTATGCTAGCCGCAGCAAGGTCTCTCCATGCCGGTGGTTGCAGCCGCCTCAGCGGATTTTCCTGCTAGAACGTCGGCGCCAGCGGAAGTTTCGGGCAGCATCCGGAGGGCGGTATCGAGCACCTTGCGCGCCGGGACCTGCCGGACCCGGTCGGCGACCCGGATCGCTTCGGAGAGCTGCGGGTCGGTGAGACCGGTTTTTCTCGCTTCTGGGATATGGTATTCGATGCAGGGCACGCAGTTGCTGCCCATTGCGGCGCCAAGGGCCACGAGCTCGCGTTCGCGGGGGGTAAGTGCAGTCATGGTTTGCTCCTTTTCCTGAGATCTGTCGTGAAGTGTGAGGGGATTCCCGTCCCCACACGCTTAGACGGATGGCGAAAGGAAAGGGATACAAGGCGGTGTCAGCAGACTTTTGCGATCGCATCCGCGGTTCCGCCCTTGTGGATGCTCCGGAACGCTCGGACTACAAACCGAGGCCCTGACTCGGATGGGACCATCTTGCCGTGAAATTCTCGGATGATCACGAGTGCAAGAAGTGTGTCGTTCCCGCGCAGGCGGGAACCCATACTGTGCATCATCTCGGCTGAACTGTCCTATGAATTTCCGTTTCCACGGAAATGACAATCTGCTCTAGGGCAGTGCCATTCAACTGTGATCCCACCGACTTTCCGACGTGTCTATTTCTTCTTGATGCATCTGCAACCGTGAATGGGGCAGCTTTCGAGATACTGCCGATAAGCCAGCGTTCCGTCGGTAACGGACCACGAACTGATGATTTTCTCCCGTTCCACGTCGAAGATGAGATCGGTTGCCGCCATGCGGCCCCACCAGACAAGCATGAGAATCAGCTTTTCGTTCAGCCAGCGGACATCGGAAAGACCGAAGAGCTCGACAAACTCGATGTCAACGAGATGATCTTTCTCCGCGAAGATCGTGACCTGACCGGTCGGTCGCGCCTTCCACAACGAGAAGATAGCCCTTGTTGGGAGACATCTGCCCCGAGGCCGGCTTCTTGCCCAGTCGCGTCGTTATCTTGGTGTTTTTCTTCCACAGATCCCGGAGATCGTGCACGGAATGAACCATCCTGGGCTCCGACCAGCAATCCGGTGGCAAGCCCGGCCAATCGCGGGCAGAGGTCGCCGCGACCGGAGCCGCAATGACCAGAGTGAGAAAAATCGTTAGCTCTCGACACATATAATGGGCCTCCGAGTCAGAGTAACGTTTTCAAAGTCAGGTGCGGTGAAATGCCACTCTGCCCCAGCAACGACCTTCCAATCAGCGCGAAGTCCTGTTTTTCGCGATCTGTCCATTCGTGCGGCTGGGCGCGGCATCAGCCGTGGGATCGAGTACGCCTTTATGGTGGAAATAGACGATACCGGCCGCCGTGCGCATCGGCTTCGTGCCGAGCAGCAAGTTGAAAAGCGCATCGCTCTGAAAGTGGTCGAACAGGAATCGCAACAGGCGCTTCATTCGAAATCGGGGGTAGGAGCCAACGAACCAGCCGCTCGGGTCCCGGCTTTTGCCGTTGAGATGATCGGCGATGGCATGACCCGCCGCCATCCCGTGCTTCAGCGCGGTGTGTATGCCGCCGGCGGTCACCGGGGAGACCATGCCCGCGGCGTCGCCCACCAGAAGCACGCGCTTTGCAGCGGCCGGCTGCACGACTCCTCCGCATGGAATCATTCCAGCACGCATGGAAACGGGCCGCTGGTTCCGAAAGTCGAACAGTGGTGCGATTTTTTCCAGGAACGCCGCCATTGCCGCGCTTACCATCGATTGATCACCGCGAACCCGTCGTGCCAAGCCGACTTGAACGACGCCAACTCCTGCGACGACCCAGGCGATGTATCCGGGTGCGATGCGGCGGTCGATAAAGCAATGCAGCTTGTTCGGTTCCGCGATGTCCACGCCCTCATACTCGTACTCGATGCCGAACAGAAACTTCGTGCTAAGTCCAAGCCCTAAAACCTTTGCCACGCGGGAGTTCGGGCCATCCGCGCCGACGAGGAAACGCGTTGTTCCCAGAGCGCCGAGATCGAAGCCGCTCTGCACGCGTTCCGCTTGCGTGAACGATTTCCGATAGGTGATGCGCGCGCCCCCCTGTTCGGCCTGCGCGGCAAGCCAGCGCATGACCTTCGGGGTATCGGTCGCGAGAAAGTAATAACCGGGTGCCGCGAGATCGATGTACCGCAGGTTCGGCGCGTAAAGCCGCACGCCGTTGATGCGATGAACCAAGCCAGCCGGAAGGCCGTCCAGCAGCGCGATCTGGTCAATTGCGTCCTTGACGATGATCCCGGTGGTGTGGAGTTTCTCGCCGGGATCGGCCTTCCTCTCCAGCACCGTCACCCGTATTCCCGCGCGCGCCAACACGCTCGCGCAGGCGAGGCCCGCAAAACTTGCGCCCACGACAACGCAATCTGTTTGGGGATGGGAAGAGTTACGCTCCATCAGAGCCATCGCGATTGGAGACCTCGGCGTCGGAGTGATCTTTCCAAGTCAGGCACGGCGATATGCAACTCTGTCTCGAGCAACGCTCTAAAGTGTTAACTAATCTGGGGGGAAGCTTGCCGTCCGCATTGAACAAGATTGCGCCGTCACCCCCATCCCGACCTCCCCCCATCAAAGGGGGAAGGGGTGCATTTTTTCAGGTTTTGGGGATCTCTTTTTTCGGGTCGATGAACGGTTTCGGAACCACGGTTGCGCGGCGCTCGCCGATGCCGGACATCTTCACGCGCAGTTGAGTCCCCACTGCGGAGTACTCCGCCGGCACCATGGCGTAGCCGATGTTCTTCTTGAGGCGCGGGGAGTAGATCGCGGACGTGCAGCGGCCGACGGTATCGCCGCCCGATTTCACGCGCCAGGCTACTGAATTCATTTCTATGCGATCGCCCTCGATCTCGATGCCGGCAAGTTTCCGCGTGGCGCCCTCGGCCTTGATCCGCGCGAGCGCCTCGCGCCCGATGTAGTCCGATTGTTTCCCTTCGTCCACGAGGTAATCGAGCCCGACCTCGTACACATTGTTCCCCAGCGTCATGTCCGCGCCCCAGTTGAGAATTCCCGCCTCGATGCGCCGGATGTCACAGGGGCCGGTGGGGCGGATCTCGTGCGGGCGTCCAGCTTCCATGATCCGCTCCCACAGTTCGTCGCCGCGGTTGCCGTCTCGGAGGTAAATCTCGTAGCCGACCTCGCCGGTCCACCCTGTCCGCGTCACCACCACCGGGATGCCGTCGAGCACAGTCTCGACGAAGTGGTAGTAACGAAGCCGCACCACGGCATCACCGAAGAGCGCGCCCACGACTTCTTTCGCCTTGGGGCCTTGCACCTGGAGCGGCGATACGTCGGCTTCGCGGATTTCGACGCGCAGGCCCGAGTTGAGGGCAAAACCGCGCGCCCACAGCAGCACGTCGCTGTCGGCGAGCGCGAGCCAGAAATGATTTTCGCCGAGTCGCAGCAGCACCGGGTCGTTGATGATGCCGCCGTCCTCCGCGGTGATGACCACATACCTGCCCTGGCCCACCGCGCAGCGGGAGAGGTCGCGCGGCGTCAGCATGTTGGTGAAAGCGAACGCATCGGGCCCGATGATCTCGACCTGCCGCTCGACCGCGACGTCCCATAGCGTGACATGGTTGATGAGGTGCCAGTATTCCTCCTCGAAGTCGGCAAAGCGAATCGGGAACAGCATGTGGTTGTAGACCGTGTAGGCCTTCGCGCCGTGCCGCTGCGTGGCCTGGAAGAAAGGGCTGCGGCGCAGCCGCGCGCCGCGCTGTACCAGATTCATGTCGAAGGGCATATATATTTCGGTGAAGAGTGAGGAGTGAAGAGTTAAGAGTATGCAGTATGCAGCAAACCAGTCACGGGTCACGGGTCACGGGTCACGAGTCACGGGTCACGAGTCACGGGCCACGAGTCACGAGTCACTTGCATCTGCGTCGGATTGATTTTCGAGATCGTTCTCAGTAGCGTGCAGGTCAATTCCAGCGAGCCATACTGAGTCTCGTGCAAATGAGTGACAACCGAATGGGTAACTCAGTCCTCAGCCCGTCACTCGTCCCCTCCAGGCGCAGGTGGCGGAAAGCATACCGCAAATCATTTCGCTTGTAATTGCAAATCCCGCCGTTTCGGCGTTTTGCGTGGATTGACAGTGCGGTGGATGCTACCTATTCTGTTTTTTTGGGA
>MERG01000080.1:0-6539 GCA_001771985.1 Betaproteobacteria bacterium RIFCSPLOWO2_12_FULL_62_13
GCGGCCGTTGTTGAGCACGGTCACGCCGCGCGCCGGCACGCTCGCGCGGAAAGTGACGATGTCCCCGTCGCGCCAGATCTCGGTGCGCATGGTCTCGCCCGGATACACCGGCGCGGAAAAACGCCCCGCCATGCTCTTGAAGCGCGCCGGCTCGTAGCCGCAGCAGGTCTTGAGTATCGCGTGCCCGGCGACGCTGAAGGTGCAGCGGCCGTGCAGGATCGGCATCCTGAATCCCGCCTTCCGCGCATACGCGGGATCCGCGTGCAGCGGGTTGTAATCGCCGGACAGCCGGTAGATGAGCGCCGCCTGCGGCAGCGTCGGCAGATCGCACACCTGATGGGGCGGGGTATCGGGAATCGGGTGCGCCGGCTTCACCGGTCCGGACGGCCCGCCGAACCCGCCGTCGGCGCGGCAGAACGAGGTCGAGGTGAGCGTGCAGATCGTCTCGCCCGACGCCTTGTCGCGCACCGCGCACTCCGTAATGAGGAGCGCGCCCTTGTCCTTGCCCTTGTCGATCACCCCGGCGACACGCGTCTTGCCGAGGACAGCGCCTTCGACCGGCAGCGGCTTGTGTATCGTAAAGCTCTGTTCGCCATGCACGACGTGGCTTCTCGTGATGCCGGTATCGGGGTGCGCGTGCCACGGTCCGGGATAGCCGAGGACGATTGCCATCGTCGGCAGCGCCTGCAGGTTTGCTTCGTAGACGAACTTGAGCTGGTTTGGGTCGCAGGGCTCGGCACCGAGCCCGACGCCGAGCGCGTAGAGTATCGTGTCGCGCTGGGTCAGATGTTGCTCGACTTCCGGGATGTTCCAGTTGACGAGTTTTTCGTAGTTGATAGGCACGGATCAGTTCTCCCTTGCTGCAAGTTCCTTATCGACCTTCGTGCAAATGGGTGACAGCCCATGTGCACCGCGAATCTCCCCTCGCCCTCCGGGAGAGGGGCGGGGGGTGAGCCGGGATTTCTCGGACGCGCCTTCGCGCGTCCGTGCCGGCAAACGCCCGGAGCGTCTCGCTTCGGGCCGGAACGGGTTGAGCGGGGTCAGGTATTCTCACGACGCTCAATAGATCGGCCGGGTCGAGGTAATGCACCAGATTGCCATTGCCGGAATGCGGCGTCCACCGATTGGAATTCCTCCCGGGCCGGTGCGTTATACTATCACAGGCGATCCGCATTCAACGCACACCACAGCAAGGAGAACAACATGACGATCACAGTTGGAGACAAATTGCCGGAGGGCACGCTGCAGGAACTCACCGTCGAATGGACACCCGGATGCCCGACCGGTCCGGAAAACCACAAGGTGTCGGATCTCACGCGAGGCAAGCGCGTCGTAATCTTCGGTCTGCCCGGCGCGTTCACCCGCACCTGTTCGGGCAAGCACCTGCCGGGTTACGTGGAGCTCGCCGACACGATCAAAGCCAAAAAGGTGGATGAGATCTGGTGCCTTTCGGTCAATGACGCGATGGTGATGGGGGCGTGGGGCAAGGACCAGCAGGTCGGAAGAAAAGTTCGCATGATGGCTGACGGCAGCGCCACTTTAACCAAAGCGATGGGGCTCGACATCGATCTTACCGAGCGCGGCATGGGCGTCCGATCGCAACGCTATTCGATGCTGGTGGATAACGGCGTCGTGGAGCTTCTCAACCTCGAGAAGCCCGGCCAGTTTGAAGTGAGCGGCGCCGAGGCGATGCTGCAACAGCTCGACAAAGCGTAAACCCGGTAGGCTGCCGCCGGCATAACGCGCTGTCACGGCACGATCGGGGAAGAGCGATGGCCATGATCGTCAACTGTGCTGCCTATAGTGAGGGCCGGCGCGTCGGCGATATCGCGATCTCCGAGATCAGCGAGACACTGGCGCGGGCGGACACCTGCGTGTGGCTGGGGCTGCATGAGCCCGACGAAAAACTGATGAAACAGGTGCAGGAGGAGTTCGGCCTGCACGATCTTGCGGTGGAGGACGCTCACCGCGCGCACCAGCGTCCGAAGCTCGAGACCTACGGCGACTCGCTGTTCGTGGTGCTGCACACCGCGCAGCTTTGGGAAGGCGACATCCACTTCGGCGAGACCCACATCTTCGTCGGTCCGCGCTACGTGGTCACGGTGCGTCACGGCCCATCGGCGCCCTATACCCAGGTTCGAACCCGCTGCGAGAGCACGCCCGAACTGCTGGCGAAGGGACCCGGTTTCGTGCTTTATGCGCTGATGGATTTCGTGGTCGACCATTACATGCCGATCGTCGAATCGTTCGAGGATGAGCTGGAGAGCCTGGAGGACGCGATCTTCGTGCGTTCCGGCGCGCGCAAGACGACCGAACGCATCTACGACTTGAAGCGCGAGCTGGTGAAGTTGCGGCGCGCCCTGGCGCCGGTCGCGGAAATGTGCCACACGCTGAACCGCTCCGCGACCGGCCTGATTTTAGAGGACACGCATCCTTATTTCCGCGATATCGGCGACCATGTGGCGCGCATGCTGGAATCGGTGGAGCAGATGCGTGAACTCCTGACGACCGCGCTCCAGGTCAATCTGTCGCTCGCTTCGATCGGACAGAGCGAGGTGATGAAAAGACTGGCGGGCTGGGCCGCCCTTCTGGCCGTTCCGACGCTGGTGGCGAGCTTGTACGGCATGAACTTCGAGTACATGCCGGAGCTGGAATGGGCCTACGGCTACCCCATCGTGGTGGGGGTAACGCTCATAGCATGCCTCCTGCTCTACAGGCGCTTGAAACGCGCCGAGTGGCTGTGACGGAGCGGGCGGGAACTGCAGCAGCATTAATTTGTGGTGCAGATGGGAGTTGTCACCCATCTGCACGAGGTTCAATAATGGAGGAGAAATCACATGGCGCTGAAGCTTAGTTCATCGGCATTTGTTCACAGCGGCGAAATCCCGCGGCGCTACACCTGCCAGGGCGAGGACCTTTCGGTACCGCTGACGTGGAGTGGGGTGCCGGCCGGAACGAAGAGTCTGGTGCTGATCGTAGATGACCCAGACGCGCCGGATCCCAAGGCGCCGCGGATGACCTGGGTGCATTGGGTCCTTTATAACATTCCGCCGTCGGCGACCGGACTTGCCGAGGCAGTGAAGCCGAACGAGCTCCCGGCGGGCACCCTGGACGGGCTGAACGACTGGAAGCGCGCCGGCTATGGCGGACCGTGTCCGCCGATCGGCCGCCATCGTTATTTCCACAAGCTTTATGCGCTCGATGCCGTGCTGCCCGATCTCCGCAAACCCAACAAGGCGGCGCTCGAGCAGGCGATGCGCGGCCACGTCCTGGAAAAGGCCGAACTCATAGGCACGTATCAGAAGACCTGAGAGGAGTGAGGAGAGAGGAGTGAGGAGTGGTCGGGTGGGTTAGCAGGGGTGCGCTGTAACCCACCGGTATTGCCGCCAATGTGGTGGGTTGCGCTTCGCTAACGCACCCTACTCGATTACTGTCATTCCCGTGCAGACGGGAATCCATTCGGCGGTTCAATCCGCGAGTATTGCCCTTGCCAGCTACACCTTGCTGAACAGCACGATCCGGTTCGAGTTGGTGCCGTGCCGGTTGTTGTGAACGCCCCAGATGTTGGCGGTCTTGGTGAATTTCTGGGAGTTGATCAATATCGCGTCGCATTCGAAACCAGCGTCAACGCCCAGCGGGGCTACAATTTCTTCGAGCTTCACCTTACCGTTTCGGACTTCTCCAACTTCGAATGCAACCCATCCGTCGCGTTTCGTAACCCGATATAACTCGCCGAAGACTCTACCCATTACGCCGGCCCAGTCTTCGATCTTCTTGCACATCGTGATCTTTTGTGAAATCTCGTTTGCGTCGAGATTGTTGAACCAGCACCGTAACCAGTTGTCGTCCGCGTATTGGACGACGTCAAGAAATGGCGGGGACGTGACGGTAAGCTGGACCGAGCTCGGTGTGATTTCTTTGGTTTCGACTGCACTGCTCATCAGGTATAAAGCGGTTTTTGCTGCTCTGCGAAGATTTGCCCGCTCAGTCTCTGTAAGAGAGGACTGCAACTGGCGGGATTTTTCATAGATCAAACGCCGCGTATCCCGATACTCCGGGATTTGGTCGAGCTTTTCATTGATTTTTGTTTGGTTTTCCGCTGATGCGGCTTGATTTGGCGGCAAGGTATATACGGAAAAAAAGCCCTTTGAATGCCCGGTGAGCCTGTTCGTGGCAACCATTCTTATCCATCGGTCGACTTCGTCCTCCGAGGCCTCTGCCTTGCGTCGAATAAGATAATTTCGGAGGGACACGATCTCCGCCTCAGTATCCGGGTGGAAGAACATCGATAGGTCCAGATCGGCCTTAATGCCGCTGACGATCTGGATTGTTCTTAACCTGTCGTAAATGCTCCGCAAATCGGGAACCTCAAGTCGCGGCTCCGTAAATATTCGGTTCAGCGGGTTTACGTCATTGGTAATGACTTTTCGGTCATGGAGTGCAGCTTCTACTGCAGTCGTGCCGCGCCCGGCAAACGGGTCGTAAACGAGATCACCTTCTATCGTAAGTCTATCTATGAAAAAGTCCGGAAGTTGCGGCTTGAAGCACGCCCTGTAGGACACCTCGTGAAGAGTTGATGCCTGTCGTTGTTTTGGCGTCCAAAACTCACCCACGTGGACAGGGATCTTACGGTTGCCAATATTTAACGTGTCGGTCGGCTTAGGAGCGTCTAGCCACGCTGCCAAGCGACGTTCCGTTGACGCCGCACGCCCCCCTGGCTCTTGATTACGGAAAAGATCTAGCTGAGTCATCGCGTTGTTAGTACGCAGTCGGCATTTTATTCCGAATCACTAGCAAGCATAAGGGTTAAAGAGAGAAAACTTCGTCGAGCGTCTCGAATCAGTGCTGGATCCGCGGCTCGGCGCTTTCCGGGTAAGCTGGGGAGTAACGGTGGGAGTCTGAATGACGGCCTCGCCAGGATACGCGCCGATCTCGGCGGCCGTTTACGGCGCCGACGGACGGAAGAATGATATTGGCGGCCTTAAAGGATCCTGCGGACAAGGCTTCATGAGCTGGCGGAGGGACGACCCAGATTTGCAGGCGCTCTATCGATTGGATATCATGATATCGGACTTGCTAACCCCGGGGACTTGCTATGGCCCAATTCATCGTTCGCAACCTGGAAGACGACGTGAAAGCGCGACTGAAACGCCGCGCCGAGCGCCACGGACGCAGTATGGAAGATGAAGTTCGCCACATTCTGCGCAACGCGGCAAAGGAAGAAAACCGGCCTGTGCCCAAGCTGGGCTCGCGCATCGCGGCTCGCTTCAAGAAAGCCGGGCTGACGGCGGATCTGCCGGAACTGCGCGGTCAGCCGCCACGGTCGGCGGACTTCGATAAATGATCATTCTCGACACCAACGTGCTTTCGGCGTTGATGCGCAAGGCGCCTGAGGCGCCGGTCGTGACGTGGCTTGATCGCCAGCCCGCCGAGTCCGTCTGGATCACCAGTATCACGCTTTTCGAGGCTCGTCTCGGCTTGGCTCTGCTGCCGAAAGGCCGGCAGCGGCAGACGCTGGAAGCGGCGTTTACCCGACTGCTCGAGGAGGATCTCGAAAATCGGGTGCTCGATTTCGACAGCGCCGCCGCAACGGAGGCTGCAACATTGGCCGCCGAGCGACAGAAGGCCGGGCGGCCGGTGGATATGCGCGACACGCAAATTGCCGGCATCGCACTGGCGCGGCATGCCACCCTCGCTACCCGAAACGTACGGCATTTCGCGGATTTGAAGGTACCTGTGGTCGATCCGTGGCAAGCTCAGGACGGGTAGATCCCCGCGCCGACGTCGAGACGGAAGCCCCCGTACTCGTATCAGTGTCAGCGTGGCGTCGCCGTGACGTACTCGGGGAGTAGAAGTCATCTCAAAAACGCGTCTGGACACGTTCATTCCTCAACTTCGTCCCTGTTCGTCCCGAGCGTAGCCGGGGAGCGCCGAAGTCGAGGGATGAACGGCATTTTGAATTTGTAACTTTATACGTTACAATATGCCGTGATCAAGAGCTTCAAGCACAAGGGACTGGCTCGCTACTTCGAGAAAAACGACCGCCGCGGTATCGATGCTAAACAGTGCTCGCGGATTAGACGCATACTTGATGCTCTGGATCAGGCCACCTCGCCGGGAGAGCTGAACGTTCCGGGTTGGCGCTTCCACCAGTTAACCGGCGACCGGATGGGCACTTGGAGCGTCAGCGTGTCAGGAAACTGGCGCATTACGTTTGACTTCAGCGGCGCCGACGCCGTGAATGTGAATCTTGAGGACTACCATTGATGGAATCGATGCGGAGCAAAACACGGAAACCCACTCACCCTGGCGAAATCCTGCGCGAAGACGTGTTGCCGGCATTGGAAATCACGCAAGGCGAGCTTGCCGAAAGGCTCGGCGTTTCGCGGCGTACGGTGTCCGAAATACTCCACGGGCGCAGGCCCGTTACCCCCGACATGGCGATCCGCATCGGTCGCTTCTGCGGCAACGGGCCGGAATTGTGGCTGCGGATGCAGGCAGCGCTCGACCTATGGGAACTTGAGCGCAGCAACGCGCCC
>MERG01000080.1:6594-7951 GCA_001771985.1 Betaproteobacteria bacterium RIFCSPLOWO2_12_FULL_62_13
CCATAAGGCGTCTGGGGCAAAGGCTGCCTCGAGTGCGGGAGACGCGCTTCGCGGCGCTAGCGTAGGCGCTCGCCGGCAAGCGATGGCTACGAAGATTCCGCAGTGGTATCGTAGAAGCGAAACAACAGGGGGATATAAGACAGTGTCGGGGAGGCAGAATTCCAGGTCCAACAGCGCGAACGTCGGCTACGAAACTGATCTCTGGAAAATGGCCGAAGCGCTCCGCGGCAGTATGGACGCCGCGGAGTACAAGCACGTCGATACGCGTCGACCTTCACCCGGTCGTTCAGGCCGCGCTTGCGCAGCGGGAGACGGTATCTGCGAGCGGTCTGTGTGAACAAGAAAGACCTCTCCGAACGCGACATCTGCACCAAATTCATCACGCCGGCCCTGGCGCAGGCGCGATGGGACGTGCAGTGGCAGATCCGGGAGCAGGTCTATTTCACCAAAGGCCGCATCATCGTGCGCGGCAAGCTTGTCACCCGCGGTAAAGCGAGGTTCGCCGACTACGTTCTCTATTACAAGCCGAACATTGCGATCGGCCTCATCGAGGCAAAGGACAACAACCACGCGGTTGGCGACGGAATGCAGCAAGGGCTCGAAAATACCGCGACCCTCGACATTCCGTTCGTTTTCTCGTCGAACGGCGATGCGTTCCTCTTTCACGATCGCACCGGACAGGGCGCAGCGAAGGAAACCGAACTGCCGTTCGGCGCCGCAATGGCCAAGCTGAGCACGCACGCGAGAACCATCGAGCGCGAAGACGGCGCCGAGGTCGAACTGCCGAGCGCCATCGAGAAGAAACACCGGCGCATCGACACGTCTTGCGAGATCTATCTCGCGCTCTATCAGGCGATTACCGGCCCCGAGGAGCGCCAGAAGCTCTATCGCGAGCTGTCGCCGGACTTCTTCGACCTGATCGTGATCGACGAGCGCACCAAACGCGTTGCGCGGAAGGTCACGGAATTCCTGCGGGAAAGCGGCGACCGCTTCCAGAAGACCATCGTGTTCTGCGTGGACACCGAGCACGCCGCCCGCATGCGGCAGGCGCTCATCAATGAAAACGCCGATCTCGTTCAGCAGTCCGAGCGCTACGTGATGCGGATCACCGGCGACGATGCCGAGGGCTGCGAGCAGATCGGCAACTTCATCGACCCGGAGGGCAAGTATCCGGTCATCGTCACCACCTCGCGGCTGCTCTCCACCGGCGTCGACGTCCAGACGTGCCGCCTGATCGTCCTCGACCGCGAAGTGGGCTCCATGACGGAATTCAAGCAGATCATCGGTCGCGGCACGCGGGTGCATGAGGACACGCGGAAGTATTACTTCACGCTGCTCGACTTCCGCAAGGCGACCA
>MERG01000080.1:7969-8037 GCA_001771985.1 Betaproteobacteria bacterium RIFCSPLOWO2_12_FULL_62_13
ACTTCGACGGCGCGCCGGTGCAGATTTACGAGCCGGGTGAGGACGACCCCGTTACGCCGCCCGACGAC
>MERG01000081.1:0-28164 GCA_001771985.1 Betaproteobacteria bacterium RIFCSPLOWO2_12_FULL_62_13
TGGAGCGGGAGCACTTGTTGCGCGCGTTGCGCCAGACCTCCTGGAATGTCACCCGCGCGGCAACGCTTCTGGGCATCTCCCGCGATACGCTGCGCTACCGAATCGAGAAGTTCAGCCTGGCCCCAAGCACCTGACTCCCGGCAGCGCGATAAACCCCGCCAGGAACGACGGGGTTTAAACGTCGAAGGTATTCGTTTGGGTCGGAGGCAATATTGCGTTTGGGTAAATCGTTGTGGTTAGAGAAACGCAGTATTGCGATGCGCTTGAGTAGCGCTCCAGAAACTAGACGGCAAGCCGCGCCGGTCGGGGCCGGATTTGCTCAGGTCCGCATTTCGCTCCCTCTCGTGTTACTGCTGCTTGGATTCATCGCTGCGCTCCTTTCAGTGGCGCCCACATCGAGAGCCGAGACGGTTGATGCCACGTATGCGGACCTCGCGCCGATTCTCACAAGGCGCTGCGTGATGTGCCATTCAGGGGAGGCTGCGCCGCTCGGCCTTCGGCTGGACAGCCTCGCCGGAGTGCTCAAGGGGAGCCAGAGAGGACCCGTGGTGAGGGCGGGTGACCCAGCCGCGAGTGAACTCATTCGCCGCATCAAGGGGGCGAGCCAGCCGCGCATGCCGATGACGGGACCTCCGTTCCTCTCCGACCGGGAAATCTCATTGTTCGAGCGCTGGATTGCGGCAGGCTTCAAGGAAGGCGCAGATGTCGCTACCGTGACGCCAGCCGCGCCGCAGCCCGCGCGGCCCGCGCCGGGCGAACCGGTGACATATTTGCATGTGGCGCCGATTTTTGCCACGCGCTGCGCGAAGTGCCACTCGGACAACGGACAGATGGGACGCGCCCCGGAGGGTTATCGCCTGGTGTCGTACGCATCGACGCTTTCGACCGCTGATCGCGTGCGGGTCGTGCCGGGGAATCCGGCTGCAAGTGAAATGGTGCGGCGAATCCGCGGACAGGCGCGACCACGCATGCCATTCGACGGCCCGCCGTTCCTGAGTGAGGAAGAGATCCGCTTGATCGAAGATTGGATCGAGCAAGGGGGACGCAACAGCGAGGGGGAACCCGCGGCACTCCCGGCGGGCGGCCGCCTGCGCCTGCACGGCACGCTCGCAAACGGGTGGCGACTGGACCGCCTTCAATTGACGGTCACCGGTACAACGCGCGTCGACAGGGCGCCACGACCCGGAGACTACGTCCAGGTGCGGGGCCGTTTGGGTAGTGATGGGAGTGTTCACGCCGAACGCATCAGACGCCGATGACGGATGCCTCCGCGTGCTCCGGCAATCACGAAACGCGGATCTTTGCGTGACCAAGGTTCCGGCAGATGCGACGCCGGCGCATGAGCGGCCACCACTCGTAGAGAAAGAGCGCTCGAACCGCTCGTCTACCCGGCGCTGTGCGAGCGCTGGAAATCGCATGGCGAGGTGAAGCGCCGCGCCGCGCTGCGATCGTGAAAAGCGACTCGTGACTCGTGGTTCGCAAGCCTCGTGGCACGAGTCGCCGTGCCTCGCATCCGCCGAAATATTCAGGTTTGCAACCGAGCCTGTTCTGCAGGTATCGCACGCATCAAATTCGAGTGCTGACCCAATTACGCGCCAAGTTGCACGTGCTTAGACTCTATCGTGTTTCGTGACTCGTGACCCGTGACTCGTGACAAATGTTCGGGGGGGGAATGCACCATGAAACCCGCGACTATCGGCCATTCAGCACTGATATCGCTTTCGCTGATCGCCCTGCTTCTTGCCACCAGCGCCGTGGGCGCGGAGACGCCATCCGGGCAGTTCGGAATTGTACCGCCCACTCCAAATGCCAGTCATGTCGATCCCGGCAGAGCGCTCAATAAAGAAGATAACCCGTTCTTCCCATCGCGGGCCAGTACCGGGGGCACACGACTGACCGTTGAATTGTTCGATCCTCCCGAAGTTTGCGGCGGCTGCCACACGGAAATCTACCAGCAGTGGAAAGGGTCAATGCACTCCAATGCGTGGAAGGACCCGATCTACCGCGCCCTGCTCACACGGGCCAGCCGCGCTACTGCCGGTCAGGTCGACAAGTTATGCATGGGCTGTCACACACCCATCGGCGTGACGACCGGTGAGGCCAATCCCGCCGGCAGGAACATGAGTGCAATCTCTGATCGCGGCGTGCAATGCGACTTCTGCCACAACGTTTCGGGGGCGCGGGGTATCGGTAACGGCGCGTACGTTCTCACACCGAAGAAGTTCGGCCGGCCGCTGAAGTTCGGACCCTTCAGAGATGCAGTGTCACCGTACCACGATACGACTTACTCGGAACTTCACACCAATTCCGCACTCTGCGGAATGTGCCACAATGTCACCCACCCCTTTAACGGGTTGCCTATCGAACGCACCTATGATGAGTGGAAGGACAGCATCTACGCCGCACAGGGGATCGGTTGCCAGGAATGCCATATGACGCCGGGCCCCGGCTACACCAAGAACCCCGGGAAGGCTACACCGTTCAGCAAAGAACGCGAACACATCTTCACCCATTGGTTCGTAGGCGCCAACGCGATGGTACCGACGATGCTGGGCGCCCCGACCCATGCGGAAATGGCGCGCGAGAACCTGCGGGCATCCGCAACCATCGAATTCGTGTCTCCACCAGACCGGGTCAAGCCGGGTGAATTCGTGACGATCGCGGTGCGGGTGACGAATGTGGGAGCCGGCCATAAGCTCCCCACCGGGTTCCCGGAGGGACGGGAGATGTGGGTGGATTTGAAGGTGACCGACGCGGGCGGGAAGGAAGTCTACAGGCTGGGCGCAGTGAAGAATGGCCGTACCGAACCCGGCACCCAATCATTCAAAGTCATCATGGCCGATGACGCCGGCAAAATCATAGACCTCGAGCTGTGGAACGCGACACGCATCGTGTCTGACACGCGGCTATTACCGAAGGGCTCCGCTGACCTGGCGTATCGGTTCAAGCTCCCGGCCGATGCCAAGGGTCCTTTCACCGTGACCGCAGACCTCAATTACTGGTCGTTCCCGCAGTATATCGTCGACATCCTCCTGGGCGGCCAGGCCCCTCGGAGCCCGGTGATCAAGATGGCGTCTGTGGAGAAGAGGTTGCCGCTGAACTCCGGCGTGCAAGCAAAGCACGCCCGCTGAGACTTTCGCGCACGATCGTGAGGAAGGTTCATCCCTTGATGCACGCCTTCGGACGCAGAAAGGCCACGCGGCGGGCAAGACCCGCTGCCTCGGTCGCCTCCGCCACCACATCGACGTCCTTGTAGGCGCCGGGCGCCTCTTCCGCCGCACCCCGCATCGAGTGGGTGCGGATCAGTATCCCCTGACCGGCCAACTCGTCAATCAACTGCCGGCCGTGCCACCGTTTGAGGGCCTGGTGCCGGCTCATCGCGCGGCCCGCGCCGTGGCTCGCCGAACTCAACGCGCGCTGTTCGCTTTCGCGCGTTCCGCACAGCACGTAGGAGCCGGTCCCCATGCTGCCGCCGATGATCACCGGCTGCCCGACATCGCGGTAACGCTCCGGCAAGCCCGGCTGCCCGGGACCGAAGGCGCGCGTTGCGCCCTTGCGGTGCACATGGAGCAGCCTCTCGCGGCGGTCCACGATATGCTGTTCCGTCTTGCAGGTGTTGTGCGACACGTCGAACAGCGTTTCCAGCCTGGCGTGTGGAAACTCCCGTGCGAACGTCTTGCGGGTTAGATGCGCCAGGATCTGGCGATTGGCGAGCGCGCAGTTGATCGCCGCGTTCATTGCTCCGATGTACTGCTGCCCCTCCGGCGAATTGATCGGCGCGCAGGCGAGTTCGCGGTCCGGCAGTTCCATGCCCAACCGTCCCGCCGCTTTTGCCAGGCTCACCAGGTAATCGGTTCCGATCTGGTGCCCCAGCCCGCGCGAGCCGCAATGAATGGAGACCACGATCTGACCCGCGCGCAACCCGTACGCCGATGCCGCGGTCTCGTCGTAGATCCGGTCGACCACTTGCACTTCGAGGTAATGATTACCGGAGCCGAGCGTACCCATCTCGCCGCGCTGGCGTTTCTTGGCGAGCGGCGAGACGTTCTCCGGGACCGCCCCCGGGATACAACCGTTTTCCTCGACAAATTCAAGATCGCCGGCCGTTCCATAACCGTGATCCACCGCCCACCGCGCGCCGCCGCGCAATACCTCGTCGAGTTCCGCCGGCGCGAGCTTCAGTTCGCCCTCTTCGCCCACTCCGGCCGGAATGTCGCGGAACAGCCGGTCGGCGAGCACGCGCATACGCGGCATGAGGTCGGCAAGGTCGAGGTTGGTGCGCAGGCAGCGGATACCGCAGGATATGTCGAAACCGACGCCACCGGCGGAGATGATGCCGCCCTGCTCGGGGTCGAAGGCCGCCACGCCTCCGATCGGAAAGCCGTATCCCCAGTGCGCGTCGGGCATCGTCATTGCCGGGCCCGCGAGACCGGGCAATCGCGCAACATTGGTGATCTGCTCGAGCACCTTTTCGTCCATCGCCGCGAGCAACTCACGGCTGCCGTAGAGCCTCACTTCACCGCGGCGTTCCCCGGCATTTCGGAGCAGCGTCCAGCACCAGGAGTCGATCCGTTTCAACCTTCCGATATCCACGTGCTGCGCCTATCTCGTCTAATCGGCGAACCGTAAACGGCGAAATGCGATGGATGCGGTTACGCAATCCGGGCCGTTACTGTTCACCATTCACCATTCACTATTCACTATTCACGGGTTCTAATCACACGTCCACCACACAGCGCGCTTCCCAGCCCTTTTCGTCGCGCTTCACCACGAGCGCAGTAAGCGTTGCGCCTTTCACTTCTACGCCGCGCTCGAGCCCCGGCCGCCACGGCTCTCCGCTTGCGCCGCCGCGCCAGTGCACGCCATCTCGCTCGATCCAGAAGCGCGCGAATACGACGCCGCGCTCGCGCGCCGAGCCCAGCAGGAGATTCAGCCAGCGCACCAATGCCAATTCCTCATCCGCTTCCTCAAACTCGATCGCCACCGTGTCCTCATGACGCACCGCCGCGATATCGGTCATGATCGCGAAGGTCGCGCGGGCCGCCGCCTCAAACGCCTCTTCCAGGGTCGCGCCACGGCCGACGATGCCCATGTCGGCATCGTGCTCGAAATAGGTATGAGAGGGTCCCGGGATCATGGTTGCGGCAATTCGGCCTCACGTTTTATCATGCTCCCACTGACGGCAGCCGTGCTTGACCTATATCAAACCGTCGCGGGCCAGTTCGCGTTGTACAATGTGTTTGGGTCGTCAAAACACTCGGAGACCGCGTTCATCATGCTCAGAAAGCGGATTCAGCGGCGCAGCATCGGCATAAGTCTGGTGGTGGCGGGCGGGCTGCTCATGTGGCTCGCCCCCGAGGAGTCAATTGCCGGGCTGATCCTGCTGGCCGCCGCCGTTGCGCTGGAGATTACGGGCCTCGTTCTAGAGCACCGTGCGGGCAAATGATCAGCCGCGCGGATCTCCGGTCCGCCAGAATCCGCTTGTACATGGCCGAATCCTCCCGCTAAAAACTTCACCTTTTCACATCATAGGGATCGGGCAATTCCGAGGCGTGATGTAAATCAAGCATTCATCGGTGAGTCCCCACTCGAAGCAAAAACCCGGCGGCGGCAAGATATAAAAGGGCGGATAGGCAGGATAGGGCCACACGCCATAGACGAGCGCCGGATCGGATTGTAGACCGGCACATAGATCACCTCGGGATTTGCAGGCTCGATCACGATCGTCTGGCCATCGGTTTTGACCACCTGCTGCGGGGTCGAAACGAGCGCTCCTGCCGCTTGGGCCGCCCGACGCAAGCGCTGAACCGAGTCCGTCACTTCAGCGGGCTGTGCCAAGACGCAGGGGCAGGCGGCGCAGCCGCCGGCCGGTTGCGGCGAATACCGCGTTGGCGAGCGCCGGCGCAACGATCGGCACGGCGGGTTCGCCGACTCCGGCGGGCTCGGCGCTGCTTTCGAGGATGTAGGTTTCGACCCGGGGCATCTCGGCAAGCGTGAGGATCGGGTAGTCTTCGAAACTTGCCTGCCGCACGCGTCCGGAGGCGACCCGGATCTCCTCCTTCAGCGCCGCCGAAAGGCCGAACGCAATGCTGCCTTCGAGCTGGGCGTGCACCGCGTCGGGCAGGACGGCGGTGCCACAATCGATCGCGCACACGACGCGCTCGACGCGTATCGCCTCCTGCACGATGCTTGCTTCCACCACCTGCGCGACGACGCTTCCGAACGACTCATATACGGCAAGGCCGCGGGCGCTGCCGGCCTTTAACGGCGCGCCCCACCCGGCGCGCTCGCCGGCATAGCGCAGCACCGCAGCGTGGCGCGGGGCTTTTGCAAGCAGTGCAAGCCGGTACTCGAGCGGGTCGCGCCCTGCCCGGATCGCCATCTCGTCGATGAAGCACTCGATCGCGAAGGCGTTGTTCGAGGCGCCGACCGAGCGCCAGTATCCGGTCGGCAGCGGCGATTCGATCTTGACGTGCTCTTCGCGCAGCGCCTGAACCGCGTAGGGCACCTCGATTCCTTCCAGTGCGAATTCGGAGCCCGCGATGCGCATCATCCACGCCGCGGGACGGCCGTTCTCGTCGAGGCTCGCCATAATACGCATCGCGTGCGCCGGCCGGTATTTGTCATGCTTCAGGTCGTCGGTGCGCGTCCAGATCACCTGCACCGGCACGCCGAGCGCCTTCGAGAGCTCAAGCGCCTCGGCAACAAAATCCGTCTCCAGCCGCCGCCCGAATCCGCCGCCGAGAAACTGCGTGTGCACCCGCACTTTCGACTTCGGCAGCCCCGCGATGCGAGCCGCCACCTCCTGCGTATCGCTCTGGTGCTGCGTTCCGACCCAGACGTCGCACGCGTCGCGGCGCACGTGGGCGACGCAGTTCATCGGCTCGATGGTCGCATGGGCAAGATAAGGCGTGCGGTAGACCGACTCGACGACTCGTTGCGCGTGCCGCAGCGCGCGCGGCGCATCGCCCCGATCCTTGACCACCCTGCCTTTCCTGTCCAGGGCGGCAGTAAGCTCGCGCTCGATCCGCGCGCTGCTCAACCGCGCGTGCTCGCCCGCGTCCCATTCCACGCGCAACGCCTCGCGACCGCGCAGCGCCGACCAGAAGTTTTCCGCCGCCACCGCGACCCCGTTTGCTATGGCGATTACGTGCCGCACACCGGCAACAGCGCGCGCTCCGCTGTCATCGAAACGTTTCACACTTCCGCCGAAAATGGGAGGCCGCGCCACGACTGCCACGAGCGCCTCCGGTACTGCGATGTCGATTCCATAGCGCGTCTTTCCGAGGCACATTGCGGGGATGTCCAGACGCCGGAGCGGCTGCCCGATGCAGCGGAACTCGTCCGGCTGTTTGAGCGGCGCCGTGCGCTGCACAGCGAGCCGTGCCGCCTCCCCGGCAAGGTCACCGTAGCCAAGGCGCCTGCCGCTCGGAGCATGTACCACGCAGCCGCTTTCGCTCCGGCATTCGGCGGGACCGGCGCCCCAGCGCCGCGCCGCTGTTTCAACCAAGCGCAGGCGGGTTTGCGCCGCGGCCTTGCGCAACCGCGCCCATTCGCCGCGGACGCTGCTCGAGCCGCCAGTGAATTGCCCGCCGCCAAAGTAGCCGTTCTCGTAGCGCTTGTCCGCCGGGGCGAACACGGTGCGCACGCGCTCGATCTCGACATCGAGCTCCTCGGCGGTGAGCGCGGCGAGAGCGGTGAGCGCCCCCTGCCCCATCTCCGAATGGTTCACCATTAACGTCACCGTGCCGCCGGCGTTTATCCAGATCCATTGATTCAATGCCGTGCCCGCGTCCGGCGGCAGATCGCTCAGCAGTTCGGGAAGGCTGAGCGGCGCAGCAGGGCCGGGTCCGCGGGCGGCCGCGGCATGCACCGCGCGCCGGATGCGGGCATAAGTGCCGCAGCGGCACAGCACGCCGGACATCGCCGCATCGATGTCAGCGTCGCTCGGCGCGGGCCGCCGATCGATCAGCGCTGCGGCGCTCAGCATCTGGGCAGGCTGACAATAGCCGCATTGCGGCACTTGCGCCGCGATCCACGCCTGCACGACGGGATGGTCCGGAGGCAGACCCTCGATCGTGACGACCTTGCGGTCCCCGACGCGCGCGAGCGGCACCATGCACGCATGGTTGGGCTCGCCGCCGATCAGCACGACGCACGCGCCGCATACGCCTACGCCGCAACCGTACTTTGTACCCTTCAGGCGGAGTTCATCGCGCAGCACCCAGAGCAGCGGCTTCATCGGGTCGGCTTTGACTTGATGCGTCACGCCGTTGACATTGATGGAGAACATGCGTTCAACAGAGGTTGTCGGATTTCCCATCTTCACGCTCGACTATGGACGCCCCGAAGGCCAGGCAATCGGAATCGCCATCGCGCGCGCCAAGCAATGGGCGGAACACCTCCACCGCCACGATCGATTGCGGATATTTCATGATCTCGATCGACGACAGCGTCACCAGGATCTCCGCGCTCGGCTTATCGAGCGGAATTTCGACGCCGGAATCATCCGCGAGCCGTTCGACGCGCTCTTTGAGCACTTTGGGCGTGGCGCCCAGGGGGCTGCCTTCGCGTTCGGCGCGCTGGGATTCCTTTGCGTTACTTTGCGTCTCGGCGCCTTAGCGGTTATGAACTGCCGGACTTGGGAAGAATCACGCTTCGTACAGCGTGCGGCCGGTGCTGTCGAGCACGCGCACGCCCACCGGTATGCCCCTGCGCACGCTCTCCGTCACGACGCAGAAATCCTCGAACTGCTGCAGGCAGCGGTCGGAATGCTTGATCTCGTCGCCCGCCTTGCCCAGCCGAATCTCGACGTCGAGTCCGCCGATGCGTGTCCGTCCGCGCTCGTTGCGTGCCATGCGCCCGGTCACCCGCGCCCGCATCGCGCCGGGGTCCTGTTTGAATTTGCGCGCAAAAAAGCAGACTCGCCGACAGGCAGTTCACCACGGCGGCGGCGATCAGCCGCGAGGCATTCGGACCCGATGAGCGTCCGAGCGGCGCGGGTTCATCCAGCTTGAGTTCGGGCACGCCTTCCCAGTCGAACCGCACGCAAAATTCGTAATCGCGCTCCTGCTCGAGTTCGATGGTAAACGCATGGTTCTCCGCGGCCCCGGTCGGTGCCGCATCCTTGCCGGCAGCAGGCGCGATCTCTACGTCAGTCGTCATCGTTGTACTCCTTACAAACGGCCATTGGAAGCAAGAATGCGGCTCCCTTCGATCCGCAGTGTTGATGCAGATCAACCAGCCTCAACGAAAAAGCGGAATAGACAAGATCAACAGGATTCACGAGATTGCCTCAATGTTTTCATCGTTATGCTCCTGGTCCTGCAAATCCTGTCGATTGATTTTCACCAGCGCGTTTTATTGAGCAGTTCGCGCAGCGCGCCGAGCGGCCGTGTATTCAACACCTGCTCTGGGGTAAGCCAGCCGCGGCGCGCCTGCCCGATGCCGTAGCGCAGGTGCGCAAAATCGTGCGTGCTGTGCGCATCCGAGTTGACCGCCACCAGCACGCCTTCGTCGCGCGCCATCTGGCAATGGATGTCGTTCAAATCGAGCCGGTCGGGCTGCGCGTTGAGTTCAAGGAAGCAGCCGCGTCGCTTCGCCTTGCGCACGATTTTCAGCATATCCACGTCGCACGCTTCCCGCTCGCCGAGCAGCCGCCCGCTCGGGTGCGCGAGCAGCGTGAAGCAGGGGTTGTCCATCGCGCGCAGGATGCGTTCGGTCTGCTTGCGGCGCGGCAGGTTGAACGCGCTGTGTACCGCGCCAACCACGATGTCAAGCCGCTTCAGCACCGAATCCGGCAAATCGAGGCCGCCGTCCTCCAGAATGTCGACCTCGATGCCCTTCAGCACCGTGATGCCTGTGAGTTCGCCGTTCAGGCGGTCGATCTCGTCGATCTGCTTCAGCACCCCGCGCGGATCGAGCCCGTGCGCCACCGTCAGCCGGCGCGAGTGTTCGGTGATCGCAACGTAGGCAAGGCCCGCCGCTTTGGCGGCGAGCGCCATCTCCTTGATGCTGTTGTGCCCGTCGCTCGCCTTGGTGTGCAGGTGCAGATCACCTTTGAGGTCCTGCAGCGTCACCAGCCGCGGCAGCTCGCCGCGGCGGGCGGCCTCGATCTCGCCGCGGTCCTCGCGAAGCTCGGGTGGAATGAATGGCAAACCAACCGCCTCGAACACCGATTCTTCGGTGTCTCCCGCGATCCGGTTCTCACCGCGAAATACGCCATACTCGTTGATCTTGAGCCCCCGATCCTGCCCGAGTCTGCGAATGGCGATGTTGTGCGCCTTTGAACCGGTGAAATAATGAAGCGCCGCGCCGTGGCTCTCGCGCGGCACCACGCGCACGTCAACCTGCAGCCCGGAACGCAGTACGACGCTCGAACGCGTCTCGCCGCTCGCAAGCACTTCCTTCACCTCGTCGTAGGCGCGCAAGCGCTCCATCACCGGGCCCGCCGCGCGCGCCGCCACCAGGATGTCGAGGTCACCCACTGTTTCGCGCATGCGCCGGAAACTGCCTGCGACCGTCACCAGCGCGACGCCGGGAACCGATTTGAGATGGGCAACGAGCGCTTCTGCATACTGTGCCGCCACCGCAAGTTTCACGCGCTGCTCGCCGCGGCTGCACTGCTCGAGCGCCTGCAGAATTTGCCTCTCCGTCTTTTCCCCGAAACCTGGAACTTCGCGGATTCTACCGGAACGCGCCGCCCGGCGTAGCGCGTCGATGGTGTCAATGTCGAGTACCTCGTGCAGGAGCCTGACGCGCTTCGGCCCCAGACCCGGAATCTTCAGCAGCTCGGTGATCGCCGCCGGCATCTCTCGGTGCAGCCGTTCCAGCAGGCCGCAGGCGCCACTCGCGCAGATCTCGTGAATCTTCGCCTCGAGGTCCGCGCCGACGCCGGGCAGCTTGGGCAGCGCCTGCCCCTGATCGAGGAGCGTCTTGAGATCCCGCGCGAATTCGCCCACCGTGCGCGCGGCATTGCGGTAGGCGCGGATACGGAATGGGTTCTCGTCACGGATCTCGAGCAGGTCGGCGATCTCTTCGAAAACCGCGGCGATGTCCGCGTTATGTATCGGCACCGTTACCGGACCTTACGAGATGATACAAAGCGTCATCATCATTCCCACCCATAGACGCTCCGGCACTCGAGCGGCCAGTAACGCATCAGCCGTTTGAGGATGTTGACATCCATCCCGGCGGACCGGTGGGTCCATACCGGCTCATCCTTGCTGAGCCTGTTGAGCCGATGAAACTTGAGGTTGACCGGCTGGTGCGCGAGTTCGGCCTCGTGATACAGCGCGTTTTCCCGCTCGGCATCGGCATCGCCCGCGAATGACAGCCATTCCTGCGCAAACACAAACTGCATGTGCTCCAGCTCGTGACACAGAGCGTCATCCACCGCAACCGGCTTGTCCAGGCCCGGGGGTTTGACCTGGTAATCATAGACCCAGCCGCCGTAGAGGTCACCGCCTTTGGTCGCGTAGAACGGGTGCTCGTCGCTCGAAAAATAGCCGTCAAGGAGAAAGAATGCCGTCTGATACTCGCCGTCGACCGACCCGATCCACCAGCCGCAGACATCCTTCCCCCGAACTGCGCAGACGACCGCGCACAACAGTCCCATCCCGCGCGGGGCGTACGCGATGAAGCTGTGCGGATCGGAGCTCACGTGAGTTGACCGGCGCTTGGCGCGCGTTGCCGTTGAGATTGGACACATCTCGCACCTCCGTTTCCTGAATGGTAGCGGCGAGACGCAACGGGGCGTTGATTTAGATCAAGAGACCGTGTCCCGGATTTCGGTCTACTAGCAGTTTGTCCGACCCAAGTCTGACAAACTCCTGATTGTTGTTTTTACGATCTTATTTGCACGAGGCTCAATGTGGCGATAACCCGCCATGAACGGCCGCTGGCGGCGGCGCTGTGCCGCCCCGAGTGCTACCCGCACCCGGTCGGGAAGGTGCGCGTCATGGAGACGCATATCTCGTGGGTGCTGCTCACCGGAACATGGGCCTACAAGATCAAGAAGCCGGTCAATCTCGGCTTTCTCGATTTCTCGACGCTTGAGCTGAGGCGCAATTTCTGCAAAGAGGAACTGCGGCTCAACCGCCGGCTTGCGCCGCGGATTTACGAAGCGGTGGTGGAAATCCGGGGCACGCCGGACAACCCGCGGGTGGAAGGCGATGGGCCCGTTCTCGAGTACGCGGTGAAGATGCGCGAGTTTGCGCAGGACGCGCTTGCGAGCCGTCTGCTCGCTGCGCGCGGGCTTGGACCACAGCACGTGGATCAGCTCGCCGCAACCATCGCCGCGTTCCACGGGAGCGGCGCGATAGCCGAGGCGGGCAGCGCATTCGGCTCGCCGCAAACCCTGCTCGCGCCGGCGCTGCAGAACTTCGAGCACCTGTGGCCGCTGCTCGCGACGCTCGAGGACCGGACGGTGCTGGCGGCGCTGCGCGAGTGGACGGAACGCGAGCATCGCGCGTGCCACGCACTCTTCGAGGAACGCCGCAGCAGCGGCGCGGTGCGCGAATGCCATGGCGATTTGCATCTCGGCAACATCGTCTTCATCGACGGCGAGCTCATCCCTTTCGACGGCATCGAGTTCAACGCCGACTTGCGCTGGATCGATGTCATGAGCGAGGTCGCCTTCCTGGCGATGGACCTCACCGACCGCCGCCGGCCGGACTTCGCTCTGCGGTTTCTCAACACCTACCTTGAACTGACGGGCGACTACGGCGGTCTCGGGGTTCTGCGTTTCTATCTCGTCTACCGCGCGATGGTGCGCGCGAAGGTCCACTGCATCCGCGCCTCCCAAGCCGGAATACCGCCCGCGGAACGCCTGCGGCTGCTTGCCGCCGGCCGCGACTATCTGGATCTCGCGCAGCGTTTCACCCGCGGCTGGCGCCCCGCGCTCATCATCACGCATGGCGTCTCGGGTTCGGGCAAGACCACCGCCACACAGTCTCTCATCGAACTCGCGGAAGCGGTGCGTGTGCGCTCGGACATCGAGCGCAAGAGGCTGCACGGCCTGGCTGCCCTTGCGCGCTCGGGCTCCGCCCCGGGTACCGGTATTTATACGCGCGAGGCGACGGCAGCCACTTACGACCGGTTGCTGCTTCTCGCGCACGGGATCATCGAAGCCGGCTATCCGGCAGTGGTGGACGCGACGTTCTTGAAGCGCGGCGAGCGAGATGCTTTCCGTGCACTTGCTTCAAGCTGCCGCGTGCCTTTTCTGATTCTCGACTTCGATGCACCAGAACCGGTGTTGCGGGAGCGTGTCGCCCGGCGACTCGGCACCGGAGCGGACGCCTCGGAAGCAGGTCTCGCGATACTCGGGCGCCAACTCGCCACCCGCGAAGCGCTCACCCCGGAGGAGGCCGCGGCTGCGATAAGGATCGATACCGGCCAGCCTGTGTTGGCGGCGGCATGGCAGACGGTGCTGCTGCGCCTGGCCGCGCATGGCTCATGGGCACGCGATCCTTACACGAGCGGTCCAGTTTACGGTCCCTAAACGAAAGCAATAGACATCCCGTAGGGTGTGCTCCGTAAAACGGAGCGCACCAGCCCGCGGAATTGGTGGTGCGCAAGCGCACCCTACGCGCGCTGTAAGTTTATTCGACCGGCAGACCTGCAACTTTCCATTCTGGAAACCCCGTTTCGAGTCGTCGCGCCCTGAGCCCCTTTTTCCTCAATTGTGCCACCGCCTCGAAGGAGAGCACGCAAAAGGGACCCCGGCAATACGCGATGACTTCCCGATCGCGCGGCAGCCTGCCTGCGTTTTTTTCGATGTCGGCGAGCGGAACGTTGATCGCTCCGGGTAGATGACCCGCTGCGTATTCCTCGGTTGGACGCACATCCACGACCGTTACCAGGCCGCTGCGCATACGTTCAACCAGATCATTGACTGATACGGGTTCCAGGCTGTCCTTGCTGGTGAGGTACGTGTTGACGAGGTGGGTGACCTCGGCGACATTGTGCTGCGCTACCTCCTGGAGTGCAGCGAGCAGCCTGATCACGCCTTCGCCGGTGACGCTGTAATACACGAACAGGCCTTCCTTGCGGGCGGTCACCAGCCCGACCTGGCGCAGGACCTGCAAGTGCCGCGAGGTATTGGCGACGGAGAGTCCGGACAGCTTCGCCACCGCATCGACGCTGCGCTCGCCCTGTGCCAGAAACTCCAGCAATTCCAATCGGTTACCGCTCCCGAGCGCCTTGCTGACACGGGCGAACTCGGAAAAGAGCAGCGTTTTCACGTTGTTGCTTGACATGGGACCGGTCTCATCTTAAGCTATTATTCAAGTATTCAATTGAATACAAGAATCAGTCGGCTTGCAAGCGGTTTTCTTGGCTGGCCGCTTGCGTGATACGAGTATGTTGGAACTGCTGATCAAATACGAGGCTCCGTTACGATTCGGGTTGTTCGCGTCCGTCTTCGCGGTCATGGCCGCGTGGGAAATCGCCGCGCCGCGCCGTGCTCTCTCGATGCCCAAGGCCAAGCGCTGGCTGGCCAATCCGGGAATTCTAATCATAAACGGTGTGCTGGTCAGGGCCGTTTTCCCGGCCGCCGCCGTCGGAATGGCGATGCTCGCCGGGCAGCGCGGCATCGGGTTGCTTCATTTCGTTGATCTCCCGCCGCTACTGGAAATCGTGCTGGCGGTTATCGCGCTTGATCTCGCGATCTACCTCCAGCACGTCATGTTCCACGCAACGGGATTTGAGACTTGACCGAATGCTGCTTCAGCCGTTTCGCGATGATAGCCGTGAGTATTCGATTGACCGACGGATAGCAAGACGATGACTACCCGATCAACGATTTAGGGATGCAATTCATGGGCAAGACACTTTTGATCCTTAATGACCCACCTTACGGCACCGAGCGCAGCTACAACGCGCTGCGGCTGGCGGGCACGCTTTGCAAGACTGAAGGCGAGGAAGTGAAGTTGTTTCTTCTGGGCGATGCTGCATCGTGCGCGAAGTCCGGGCAGCGAGTCCCCGAAGGCTTCTACAACATTCAGCTCATGGTGAACAAAGTCATCCGCAGTGAGGCCGCGGTTGGCGTCTGCGGAACCTGTATGGATGCGCGCGGGATCGCGGAGGGCGAGCTGATCGAGGGCACACATCGGAGCACGCTCGCCGAACTCACCGCTTGGACGCGGTGGGCAGACAAGGTGCTGGTGTTCTGAGAGAAAAATGGCGTCAGCCAAAACGGTCCTGATCCTCGGTGGTGGTGTCGGGGGCATCGTTGCCGCCATGCGGCTGCGGCGGCTGTTATCACACGAGCACCGTGTGGTCCTGGTCGAGAAGGAAGCGAATCATGTGTATTCGCCTTCCTTTCTCTGGTTGATGATCGGCGAGCGCGACGCGGGCGAAATCTCCCGCCCATTGGCCGCGCTGCGACGGCGCGGAATCGAGCTGGTTCAGGGCGCGGTCGAGCGCATCGAACCGGCCGAGCAACGGGTCTACGTGAACGGGTCGGATCTGGCGGGCGACTACATGATCGTCGCGCTCGGCGCGGAATACGCGCCTGAAACGGTCCCTGGACTTTCCGAAGCTGGACACAATTTCTACACGCTGGCGGGCGCGGCATCGCTGCATGCCGCGCTCTCGAAGCTCGACAGCGGGCGCATCGCCGTCCTGGTCGCATCGATGCCGTTCAAATGTCCGGCCGCGCCCAACGAGGCCGCAATGCTGCTCGAATACGACTGCCGCCGGCGCGGCGTGCGGAAGAATGTTGAGCTCGACTTGTATACGCCGGAGCCGGGACCCATGCCGGTCGCGGGAGCGCAGGTGTCCGCGGCGTTGCGCGAGATGATCGAGGCAAAGCGCATCGGCTATCACCCCGGCCACGCAATCACGAACGTCGATCCCGCCAGGCACCGGCTGTCATTTGCGAACGGCGCTGAAGCCGGTTGCGATCTGCTCGCATATGTGCCGCCCCATCGCGCACCCGAGGTGGTGAGGCAAGCGGGAATGTGCGGCGAAAGCGGCTGGATGGCCGTCGATCGCGGCACGCTGCAAACCCGACACCCGGGCGTCTACGCGGTCGGCGACGTGACGGGCATCATGCTCACCTCCGTCGGCAAGCCGCTCCCGAAGGCGGGCGTGCTGGCACACAACCAAGCGGAGGTGGTCGCGCGCAACATCGCGCTGGCTATTACGGGCCGCGGCACCGCGCGAAAGTTCGGCGGGGAGGGCGAGTGCTTTATCGAAACCGGCGACGGAAAGGCCGGCTTCGGGAGCGGCAGCTTCTACACCGAGCCGGAGCCGCAGATCAAGCTCAGGGCACCGAGCGCTCTTCTTCACTGGGGCAAAGTGGCGTACGAGAAATACTGGCTGTGGAGCCGGTTCTGACAAGAGCAAAGTAAACCTTCGCCGCGAGGCGCAAAAGCCCCGCCTTCGCCGCGCGTCCGAGCGCGAGGCAATCCGTAACTTCGACAGGGACCGATGATGAACAAGAACAGGCTGGTCGAATTTTCCATCGCCCGCCCGAAATTCGTTTTTGCAGCCGTGTTGCTGGTGACATTGGCCTTTGCCGCGCAGTTGCCGCGAATCCGGCTCGACACCAACCCCAAGAACATGTTGCCGCCAACCTCCGACGTGCGGGTGTGGAACGACAGCGTGGACCAGACCTTCGCCCTCTACGAAGACACGATCGTTGTCGGCGTGGTCCATCCAAAAAGCGTGCTGAATCAGAGAACGCTCGCGAAGGTGCGCGATATTACCGCCGCGATTCTGAAAATCAAGGGTGTCGCCGGGCGTGATGTCTCCAGTTTCACTACCATAGACAACGTGACTGCCGAGGGCGGAGGGCTGAGAGTGGCTCCCCTCGTGTCAAGGATTCCGCAGAGCGACGCCGAACTGCAGGCCTTGCGCAAAACTCTCTTCGAGAATCCGCTCTTCGTCGACCGCATCATCTCGCGCGACGAAAGGACCACCGCCATCTACGTGCCGCTGGAAAAAGGTGCCAACGGCAAAGAGGTTGCTGACCGCATCCGCGAGATCCTCGTCAAGCATGAGGGCGAGGAGCAATACCACGTTGCCGGCGACCCTGTGGCGCGGGACACCTTCGGCGCCGAGATGTTCAGGCTGATGGGCATCTTCTCGCCCATCGCCGGAATGATCATGTTCGCAGCCATCTATGTCATGTTCCGGAACCTGGCGCTCGCGGTGACCATGATGGTGGTAGCGATGGTTGCCGTCGTCTGGACCATGGGGCTGGGGATCGGCCTCGGTTTCCCGATCCACATCATGAGCTCGATGGCGCCGGTATTCCTGATGGCGATCGCCACCGACAGCATCCACATCTTCAACGAGTTCTACTTCCGGTTCCGCGAGAAGAAGGACAAGCGCCGCGCGATCGTGGAAACCATGGAGGCGGTGGGCCGTCCGGTGCGCTACACCGCGCTCGCCACCGCTGCCGGCTTCGCCGTCCTGCTCTTCATGGAAATTGTGCCGGTCAAGGTGTTTGGCGGGCTCATCGTTTTCGGCACGATCGCGCTGCGGCTGTTCAGCTTCAGCCTGATCCCCGCCGTGCTCACGATCGTGCGGCCGGAGAAGATCGGTGCTGCGGCGGCAGGGGAAGACATCGCCGTGAGCCGCACGGCGCGGGCGCTCGCGCGGCTTGGTGCCTGGGGCGCGAACCGGCCGAAGGCCACGACCGCGGTCGGCTTGGCGCTGATCGTGCTTGCGCTTCTTGGCGTCGGCCGCATCGTGGTGAACAACAACATGGTGGCGTGGTTCAAGGCAGGGAGTGACGTCCGCATTGCCGACACTGTGATCAATCGGGCGCTCGGCGGCACCTCCCTCGGCTATGTGGTCGCGACCGCCGGCGAGCCCGACGCTATCAAGCAGCCGGATACCTTGCGTTATATCGAGGGCCTGCAGCGCTACCTGGAGAAACTGCCGCTCGTCGGCAAGACAACGTCCGTTGTTGACTACGTCAAGCGCATCAACCGGGTCCTGCACGACGACGATGCCAAGTTCGAGGCGGTGCCCGGCGCCGCGGACACGATTGCACAGTACCTGTTCCTGTTTAGCATGTCGGCCAAGCCCTCCGACCTCGACAACGTGGTGGACTACCCGTTCCAGAGGGCCAACATCTGGGTCCAGCTCAAGACGTGGGACGCTGCGGCAATGCAAGACGTGATCCGGGCCACGGAGGAATACCGGCGGCTTAATCCCACGGCACTCGATTTCAAGCCTTCAGGCATTGCCTACTTCAACCTGGTGTGGAACCACGAGGTCCTGTGGGACATGGTAAAGGGTTTTCTTCTCGCGCTGGTGGCGGTGTTCCTCATCCTCGCCTTTGACTTCCGCTCGCCCAAGTGGGCGCTCATCGGCTACGTGCCGCTGCTCTTCACCGTCCTGCTCATTTACGGGGTGGTCGGGATCGCCGGCAAGGATTTCGACATGCCGATCTCCGTATTGTCGTGCCTGTCGCTCGGCATGGCGGTTGATTTCTCGATCCACTTCATCAGCCGGCTGCGGCAGCGGCTGGCGGAAACCAACACCGATGCCGCGCGGGATCTCGCCGCACTGAAGGAGGCGCTCGCATGGACGGCGGCCCGTCCCGGCAAGGGAATCATGCGCAACGCGGTGCTGTTCGCGGCAGCCTTTTCGGTCATGTTGTTCGCGCCGCTCACGCCCTACATCACCGTGGGTGCGTTCATCGTCAGCATGATGCTGCTCTCGGCGCTGCTCACGATTCTTTACCTGCCGGCGTTGATTGTATTGATGAGAGGCTGGCTGTTTAAGACAGGAGAAGCCAAATGAAACCGCTCCGGCGAATCGTCTTTTCTCTAGTCGCGTTGGGCGCCGCAGTTTCGATTCCCGCTCGCGCCGCCGAACCTTCCGCCGACGAGATCGTGCGGCGTTCTCTGGAAACCTTCTACTACGCCGGGAACGACATGCGCGCAAAGGTGCAGATGAAGCTCATCAATCCCCAAGGCAAGGTACGGGAGCGGGAGATGACCATGCTGAGGATCAACCTCGGCAAATCGGGCGACCAGCGCTATTACATTTACTTCCACGGTCCGGCGGACGTGAAGAGCACCTCCTTCCTGGTGTGGAAATATCCCGCCAAGGAGGACGACCGCTGGATCTACGTGCCGGCGCTGAGGCTGGTGAAACGCATCGCCGCTGACGACAAGCGCTCTTCCTTCGTCGGCTCGGATTTCACCTACGAGGACGTTTCCGGGCGCGACCTGGATGACGAGTCTCACGCGCTACTGCGCAAAGAGGATCTCGGCGGACGTCCCGCATACGTCGTCGAGAGCAAGCCGAAGGCGGCGGCCGATTCCTCCCGGCGCGTGTCCTGGATCGACGCGGAGCGCTGGCTGCCCCTCAAGGAAGAATACTTCGACGCGCGCAATGAGCCGTCCCGCACGTTCACCGCGGACAAAGTGGAGCAGAAGGGCAAGTATTGGACGGTCACCGCCCGCGGCATGAAAAACCTGCAAAGCGGTCATCGCACCGAGGTCGTCTTCCGGGAGGTGGAATACGACGTGGGGTTGAAGCAGGATATCTTCACCGAACGTTACCTGCGTGACGCGCCCAGCCAGTGGGTGCGGTAAGGAGATAGCGGGCGGGACCGGAAGAATGATCGCCGCGATGAATCGCGTGGCGCGCGCCGCGGCGATCATGGCCGTTGCTTCGCTCATACTGGCGCCATCTTTTGCGGCGGGCACGGAGGGGGTCGCATGGGATGGCTTCGTGCAATCGCACGCGGCGGGGCGCTTGCACCAGGTCAACTGCCCCCCGGAAACCGCGTGCGACTTTCCGGCAGCCGAATTGCGAGTACAGCTCAAGGCGGAAGGCAAGAATTCGTCGGGGAGCGCGGGCTTCCTGGGGCGCTTCGACCTCGTTCGCGATGCCGCGATCGACGACACGCGGCTCGTGACGCGCGAGCTGTTCGCTGATTGGTTCTCCGAGAAGGCGACCGCTCGTCTGGGACGGCAAATAATCACCTGGGGCGTGGGGGATCTGCTCTTTATCAACGACACTTTTCCGAAGGACTCGGTGGCGCTCTTCACGGGGCAGCCCATCCAGTACCTCAAGCTCGGCAGCGACGCGCTCAAGCTCAATGCCTTTCCCGGCGCAGCCAATCTCGAATTGATCATCGCCGATTTCCGGCCCGACAACACGCCGACGAGCCGCCGCTTCGTTTTCGTCGACCCGTTGCCGCCGGGGTTGCCCCGGCGCACGGTGGAACCGGGTCATCGTGCCGGCGAGTTAGAAATCTCCGGCCGGATATCAGGCTATCTGGACAACTGGGAACTCGCCGGTTACTTCTCCCACACCCATTTCCGCAATCCCGCGTTGCGTGCCGCTGGGGACGAGGTCGTTGGAACCTTCCCACGTCTCAATACGATTGGGGCGAGCCTCACTGCGCCGATAGGCAAGGGGGTGCTTAATCTGGAGGCAGGATACTACGACTCGCGCGAGGACCGAGACGGTCGTGACCCTTCTATCGAAAACAGCCAGTTAAGGGGACTTATCGGATACTCGCGGCAACTGTGGGAGGATGCCACGCTCGGCCTGCAACTCTACGGCGAATGGATGCGCGATTACGCCGCCTACCGCGAGACCCTGCCCGCCGGTTTTCCCGCGAAGGACCGCCTGCGTAAGGTGGCGACAGTTCGATTCACCCACCTTTTCGCTCACCAAACGCTCACCTTTAACTTCTTTGCGTTCCTTGGTCTGAGCGAGGAGGACCGCTACCTTATCCCTTCGCTCCGTTACGCCTTCAGCGACAATCTCTGGGCCGAGGTCGGGGCCAACCTTTTCGGTGGCAAGCGTAGCGGCATGTTCGGCTCGCTGCAGGACAACAGCAACGTTTACCTCACCGTTCGATATGCTTTCTAACTGATCAGCACCACCGGGCAGCCAAGCATTGACAGCAACGCCTGGAGTCTGTCGCGATCCTGTGGCGTCGCCCCGTCGTACCAAAGGAGCGCCGCGGCATTCTCCGCCTTCACCGCCTGCGCGATGTCGAGCGCCTCGCGATTTCGCAGCCATGCGAAGCGTGCCATGGCCCCACGGTCCGCGAGCCACGCTTTCGCCAGCTCACGCAGGCGATCGAAGTCTTCCCTGCTCCCGCTCGAAACAAGCAATGTGAGTCGTGTCTCCGCGGTCGCCGCGAGCGCGAACGCGACCGCAAGCGCCCGCCACGCCCGCTCCGAACCGTCGAAGAGCAACGCAATGGGGCGTAAACTCAGTCGCTGGAACTGCTCGCGGTGGCGCTGCGCCTCGCGCCCCACCGCGCCGGCCCTGGGCGGGACCCGCACGCTTTTCACCATGGGCCGGTGCGCCGCCTTTCCAAAAACCACGAGATCGACCTCGGTCCGGCATCCCAGCACTGCTGCCGGAACGTGCCCGCGCAAAACCTGGAATGACCAGCGCAGATCGAGTGCAGCGGCGATGTGCTCAAGCTGTTCGCGGCTGTGCTCGGCCTCCAGCCTGAAAGCGCGCTCGATGTCGGAAGCCTCGATCGGGCGAATCACCGCAGACACGAGTCCGAGCTCGCGCGTGAACGGAAGCTGCGCCATGCGCATCAGATTGACGTCTTCCACGAACAGCCCGGACAGTTCGGCGTCGAGCGCGGCGGCGAGTCCCGCTGCGGCCTCGAGCGCCACTTCACCGAGCGGCGTGGTGTCGAACGCTACGACGATGCGCTCGACTTTGGACTCGCGATCGCGCTCGCTCATGATTTCGGCCGCTTCCCCTCACGCCCGCGCGCCACGCCGGCGGCAGCCAACTGCTGCCGGCGCGCGGAAAGCTCGCGCAGACGCTTCGCCACGCGGCCGTTGATGGCGGCGGACGGAAAACCGCCAGCCGCATCGGGCTCGCCGGCCGCGACGCCGGTGAGCAGTTCGATCGCCTGGTCCACATGCGACACTGCGTAGACGTGAAAGCGTCCGGCCGCGACCGCCTCGATCACGTCCGCGCGCAGCATCAGGTCCTCCACGTTGGCTGCGGGAATCACCACTCCCTGATCGCCGGTCAACCCGCGCGCGCTACAGATATCGAAGAAACCCTCGATTTTCTCGTTTACGCCGCCGATCGCTTGCGCTTCCCCGAGCTGATTGACAGAGCCGGTTATTGCGAGCGACTGCCTGATCGGGGCCTCGGCCAGTGAGGACAACAATGCGCATAATTCGGCAAGCGACGCGCTATCCCCTTCCACCAGGCCGTAAGTCTGTTCGAACACCAGGCTTGCGGCAAGCGAATAAGGCCGGTTCACGCAAAACCGCGCGGCAAGAAACGCCGACAGGATCAGCACCCCTTTCGAGTGAATCGCGCCGCCCAGCTCGACTTCGCGCTGCACGTCCATGATTCGACCCTCGCCGAGGCGGGTGGTGGCGGTGATCCGCGTGGGTGCGGCGAACGCGTGATCGCCGAGCTGCAACACGGAAAGCCCGTTGATCTGTCCCGGGCGCGCGCCGGAGGTGTCGATCAGCACCGTGCCGCGCAGGATGGCCTCGTGCATGCGCTCGCGCAATCGGTCGGCGCGCTTGCGCTGCGCTTCGAGCGCGCGCTCGACGTCGGCGGCGGAAACGCGCTCGCCGCCGCCCTGGCGCGCCCAGTAATCCGCTTCGCACAGCAGATCGGAGACGGCTTGCAGATTGGCGGAAAGCTTGCGCGCATCGCCCGCCAGCCGCGCGCCGTGCTCGATCACCCGCGCCACCGCGCCGCGGTCGAACGCGGCGAGTTTCTTCTCGCGCACGATGGTGGCCACCAGCCGTGCGAACAGCAAGTCGTTCTCCGGGGTGCGGTCGAAGCGGTCTTCGAAGTCGGCCGCCACTTTGAACAGCTCGCGGAAGTCCGGATCATAGGCGTGCAGCAGGTAGTAGATCAGGCGGTCGCCGAACAGAATCACTTTCACATCGAGCGGGATGGGCTCGGGAGCAAGCGACACGGTGCTTACCAGGCTGAACATTTCGCCCAGGGACTCAATGCGGATGCGACGCGTCGAGAGCGCGCGTTTGAGCCCCTCCCAGGCAAAGGGCTGCGTGAGGAGCTTATAGGCATCGATCAGCAAGTAGCCGCCGTTCGCCCGGTGCAGCGCTCCCGGCTTCACCAGCGTGAAGTCGGTTACCAGCGTCCCGAACTGGGAGACGTGATCGACCCGCCCGATCAGGTTCTGATAAGTAGGGTGGTCTTCCTGGACGATGGGCGTGCCGTCGGGTCCGGCATGGTCCACCATCACATTCACCTGATAACGCCGGAACGACGGGGCTTCCGCCAACATGCCCGGCGCGGGACCCTGCGCCTCGCGTCCGCGCACGAACTCCTCGGCATTCTCGATCACGTCCTGCTGCATCGCTTCGATGTACTCCAGCACCTCGGGGAACCCCGCGTAGCGTTCCTTCAATTCCGCGACGTGATGTCCCACCGCGTAGAGCGTCATCTCGCGGTTGAGCTGCTTGAAGCGCTCGCGCTGTTCCTTGCGCCAGCGCACGATGTTGCGGATGATGTTCTCGAGCTTGCCCTGCAGCTCGCTGATCTTGTGCTCGATACGCGCCTTCTCCTCTTGGGGCAGCGCGGCGTAATCCTCCGCGGAAATCACCTCGCCTTCCTTGAGCGGCGCAAAGGTGAAGCCCGCCGGCGTGCGCAGCAGTCCGATCTGCTGGCTCGCCGCCTCCTGGCCGAGTGCGGCAAACGCTTTCTCGTGGCGCTCGGTGAACTCGGCTTCGAGCCGCCCGGCGCGCGTGCGGTACTCGTCGCTCTCGAACACGGCGGGTATGGCGCTGCGCAGTTCCTCCAGGAGCTGCTGCATGTCGTCGCGCAGCGCGGCGCCGCGCCCGGCGGGCAGCTCGAGCGCCAGGGGCTTGCCAGGCTCGCGGAAGTTGTTGATGTACACCCAGTCGCTCGGGCGCGGCTGCTGCGCCACCTTGCGTGCGAGCTCGCCCTTCACCAGCGTATGTTTGCCGGTGCCGGCAGGCCCCATCACGAACACGTTGTAGCCGTCGCGCCCGATGCCGATGCCGAATTCGACCGAGCTCGTCGCCCGCGGTTGACCGAAGAGCTGCGCCAGGTCTTCGAGCTCGGCCGTGGTGTCGAAGCCGAACCGCGCGGCATCGCAACGACGATACAATGCTTCGGGTTTCAGTTTTTCTCCACTCTCCATACTCGAATCCAGTTGAAAAATTTATTAAACCGCCGATGAACGCAAATGAACGCAGAAAAGGCAGGTGATTCAGTAATTCAGTGACTAAGTGATTGGTCAGTGAGCGGTTTGGGCGCTTTTCGCAATCACGCAATCACTCAATCACTCAATCACTTAATCACTTGAGTCCCATCGCATTGGCGTTGATCGGCGTTTATCCGCGGCTAACTCCTCTTCCGGTCTTTCGGTCAGTCCGCTTCCCGTTCCACCGAGCAGCACTGCGCGGCGCGATCCGCCGCGCCGTCCGGTTGCAGCACCGCCCCCGTTACGGCGTTCGGACGGTACGCCGTGCAGCCCTTGAGCCCGAGTTCGTAAGCCCGTTCATAGAGACCGGCAAACTGCTCGAAACTGAACTCCGCCGCTACGCTGACGGTCTTCGAAATCGAGTTGTCCACGTAACGCTGCAGCGCGCCCTGCATCGCGAGCTGCGCGTACGGGTCCACATCGGCCGCTGCGACGAACGCCGGGGGTGTTCCCGCGACGCTCCCCGCGATGCGCCGGTACAGCGCGCAGGCATAGTCTGTCACGGGAATCGTCTTGAGCGAACCGTCGGCAAGGCGCAGCGAGCGCCGGTAGTCCGAAGCGTAGGCCGGTTCCAGACCGCTCGAGACATTGCCGGCGAGCAGGCTGATGGTGCCCGCTGGCGCGATCGCGGTCAGATGGCTGTTGCGGATGCCGTAGCGCCCGATGTCACCCACGATCTCGGCCGGAAGCCGCTTCACGAACTCGCCGCAGATGTATTCGGCCGCGCGCAACAGCGGAAAGCCGCCTTTCTCGCGCGCAAGGCTCACCGACGCGCGATAGGCGCTCACGCAGACCGTGCGCATCACCTCACCCGCGAGTTCCAGCGCGCGCGACGAGTCATAGCGAACGCCGAGCATGGTGAGCGCGTCGGCGAGCCCCGTGATGCCGAGCCCGATGCGCCGCGAAGCAAGCGCCACTTCGCGTTGTCTCGCGAGCGGAAAGTTGGAAATATCATAAACGTTGTCCAGCATCCGCACACCGACTTCCGCTGTCGCGGCAATCGCCGCGAAGTCGAGGCTCGCTTCGCGGCCGAACGGCTGGCGCACGAAGCGCGTGAGGTTGATCGAGCCCAGGTCGCAGGCGCCGTACGGCGGCAGCGGAACCTCGCCGCACGGATTGGTCGCTGCGATCTGCTCGCAGTACCACAGGTTGTTCGCCGCGCGCACGCGGTCGATGAAAATCACTCCCGGTTCGGCGCAGTCATAAGTGGAACGCATGATGCGCGCCCACAGCGCGCGCGCCTCCGTGCGGCGGAACACCCGGCAGCGCCGCGGCCGCGCGTCTCCCGGCCACACCCGTTCAACGAATTCCGCGCCCGGCGCCTCGGCTGAGTTCTCGGGAAACACCAGTGCCCAGTCGCCGCCCTCGCGCACCGCCTTCATGAAATCGTCGGTGACCAGCACCGACAGGTTGAAGCGGCGCAGGACGCCCGGGTCGCGTTTCGCCGCGATGAACTCCTCGATGTCGGGATGATCACAGCGCAGTGTTCCCATCATCGCGCCGCGCCGCGCCCCGGTGGAAAGGATGGTGCCGCACATCGCGTCCCAGATGTGCATGAAGGACACCGGTCCGGAAGCGATGGCGCCGGCGCTTTTCGCAGCCGAGCCCTTGGACCGCAGCGTCGAAAAATCGTAACCCACGCCGCCGCCCTGCTGCATGGTGAGCGCGCCTTCCTTGAGGGCGTCGAAAATGCCGTCGATCGAATCGGCGATGGTTCCCATGACGAAACAGTTGAAAAGCGTCACACGCCGTTGCGTTCCCGCTCCAGCCTGTATGCGCCCGCCCGGCAGAAAACGAAACTCCGACAACGCCTCAAAAAAGCGGCCTTCCCATTGCCCGTGCCCGCGCGGCTCGACGCGCGCGAGCGCGCGCGCAATGCGGCGCCAGGTCTGCTCGACCGTCGTTTCCGGCGGCCCGTCATCGTGCAGGCGATACTTGGCCTGCCAGACTTCGCGCGCGCCATGAGCGGTGAAACGGTCCATATGGACCTCGATTACTTGCACAGGGCCGGCACCTCGCTCGTGGTGCGATCGACCTCGTCGGCCAGCATGCGCAGCGCCGGGGCGATTTCGACACGATACGGGGCCACCGCGGCTTCGAGCGGGGCAAGACGCTCCGGCAACTGCTTGAGCTGCGCCGCGGCACGACGGCGTATCGACTCGAGACTCTCCGCCGCATCGAGGCGCCGGCCGTTCCTCATCACCGGTACAAGCAGCGGCTCCCCGTTTTGCGCGTCGCCTTCCACGCTCACGACATCATGATTGAACCGGCCAAAGTCGTCGCGGTGACGAAATACCTGCTTGCGCCCAGGCCAGGTCGCCTTGGCGGTCGAACGCTTGCGGCGCGGGCGGCCGGCGTATTCCTGCAGCTTGTAAACCGCGTCCAGGAATGGCGCGTCCGAGGAGGTGACGAGGCTTGTGCCGACGCCAAAGCCGTCAATCGGCGCGCCGGCCGCCAGCAGCTTGCGCAGCCGGTATTCGTCGAGGTTGCCGCTCGCGAAAATAGTGGTCTCGCGCAACCCCGCATCATCAAGAATGCAGCGCGCGCTTTTCGCCAGCGCGACGAGATCGCCGCTGTCGAGCCGGATTCCCTTGATCGCGATGCGTTCGCGCTGGAGCTGCGGTGCGAGCGCCGCAACCTTGCGAACCGCGGCCTCGGTATCGTAAGTGTCTACCAGAAACACCGTGCCCTTGGGAAATGCGCGCGCGAAGTCGATGAATGCTTGCGCCTCGTCGTCGTGCGCCTGCACGAACGAGTGCGCCATGGTGCCGAACAGCGGGATGCCGAACCGCGCGCCGGCGAGCACGGTCGCAGTGCCGGTATAGCCCGCGATGTAGGCCGCGCGCGCGGCGAGTAATCCCGCTTCGCCGCCGTGGGCGCGGCGCAGCCCGAAATCCACCAGGACCTTGCCGGGCGCGGCGAGCACGCCGCGCGCCGCCTTGGTCGCAACCAGCGTTTCAAAGTGAACCAGGTTGATGAGGCGCGATTCCACAAGCTGGGCCTGCGGCATGGGAGCGATCACGCGCAGGATGGGCTCGTTGGGAAAGAAAATCGTGCCTTCCGGCATCGCGTGCACTTCGCCGGTAAAGCGCAGCGCCTCGAGATGCCTGACGAAATCGGTGGAAAAGAGGCCGCTTTTGGCGACCCACTCCAGTTCCTCGGGACCAAAGCGCAGCCGCTCCAGGTATTCGATCGCCTGTTCCAGTCCCGCCGCCATCATGAAGTTGCGGTCGGGCGGGAGCTTCCGGATGAAGAATTCGAACACGGCGGACTCGCCCATGCCGCGCACGTAGTAGGTGTGCAGCATGGTGAGCTGGTAGAGATCGGTGAGGAGCGCTGAAGACAGGGGATTCACGATGAAAGTTCTTGATAGTTCACCGCGACGGCGCCCGCTTCCTGCATCTCCCGCTGCGCCCGCTCACCGTCCCCGGGCTGCACATTCACCGCGCGGATCGCATCCTTGAGCAACAGCACCCCGAAGCCTTCCTTGAGCGCGTCACGCACGGTGTTGAGCACGCAGTAGTCGGTGGCAAGCCCGCCCACCAGCAGGCGCTTCGCGCCGCGCTCGCGCAAAAGCTGGGCGAGCGGCGTCCCGGAGAAAGCGGAGTACGCATCCGCGTCTTCGCGCATCGCTTTGTCGATCACCACCGTGTCGGGAGCCAAATCCAGATTTTCCGCGAACGCAGCGCCCGGGGTGCCCGCTACGCAGTGCTGCGGCCATGGCCCACCGCGCGCACGGAACGAGCAATGATTCTTTGGATGCCAGTCGCGGCTCGCAAATACCGGCAATCCCTTGCGGCGCGCGAGCGCAGCGTAGCGATTGAGAGCCGGCACCACTGCGTCGCCGTCGGGCACGGCAAGCGCTCCGCCGGGCATGAAATCGCGCTGGACATCCACGACCAAGAGTGCCTCGTGATTTCCAATGGTGATCGTCATCGCGAACCCTCCAAAATTGAATGCTAGGTTACGCCGCGCAGTGCCCG
>MERG01000081.1:28196-43672 GCA_001771985.1 Betaproteobacteria bacterium RIFCSPLOWO2_12_FULL_62_13
CGCGCAGTGCCCGCTTGACATGGATCAAGACGCAACGGCGCGCCCGCCCCTTCGCATCAGGTAAGAAGGCGTTTCAAAGACGAAGTTTCCGGACAAAGTATAGAACCTCATGAGAGTTATTCGGCAACCGGCTTCAAAATCAGTTGCTTATTCTTTTCCCGAAAGAACGCCTGCGTGTTGACATAAATCAACCAATGCCCGAACTGGCGCGTCACCAGCGGGCCAGCGGGCCAGCGGGCCTGCCCATCCACCGCGTCCCTGCCCACGATTCAGGCCAGACTTTGACGCAAATCAAAGAGATGGGCATCGCCCCCCGCTATCATCGCGACAGGATGGACTGCCCCGAGGCAACGCCACGATGAATTTGATGACGCAAAGAATCGACCCCGTCAAGCTGCTCAGCGACGAGCAACGCCGCGCGACGCCGCCGGTGCCGAAAAGGGTCCTGATCGAGCTTACCGCGCGTTGCGATTTCCGCTGCTTCTTCTGCGCCTCGCACACGCGGCCGCGCGAGAAGTCCGACATGCCCTGGTGGTTGTATACGCGCATCGTCAAAGAGCTGCGCCAGCTCGGCGTCGAGCAACTGGGCGTCTTTTTCCTGGGCGAGTCCTTTCTCTGCGACTGGCTGCCGGAAGCGATCCGCTACGCCAAGCGCGACTGCGGCTACCCGCACGTCTTCCTCACCACCAACGGCAGGCTCGCCACCGCCGAGCGCGTGCGCGAGTGCATGCTGGCGGGGCTCGACAGCCTGAAATTCGGCTTCAACTTTTCCGGGCCCGGGCAGTTTCACGATGTCACGCGCATGAAAGCGGACGAATATCATACCGTCGTCAACAACATCAAGGACGCGCGCTGGATGCGCGACTATGTGGAAGTGAGCACCGGACACCGCTGCGGCCTCTGCGCCTCGAGCCTGCTCTACGACGACAAGCAGCGCGACCGTATGGAGGAAGTGATCGGCGACATTTTGCCCTATGTCGACGAGCATGACTGGGTGCCGCTCTACGGCTACGCGGGACTCCCTCACAGTGCCAGGCATGCCTCAGCCGCATGCGAAGGTGGCAAGCAAGCTCCCCGCAAGCCCCTGCCCTGCGCGGGACCGTTTGTCGAGGGACACATCACTTGTGACGGACGGCTTTCAGCCTGCAGCCTCGATCACAACCCCCGCTACCAGATGGGCAACCTGCGCCACATGTCGTTCGCTGAAGCGTGGCGCAGCGAACCGTTCCAGCGGCTGCGCGAAGCGCATCTCGCGAAAAACGTGTCCGGTACCGCGTGCGAGAAATGCATCGCCTACTAAAACCAGTGAACAGTGACCGGTGAACAGTGATCAGTGAGCAGTGAACAGAAAACATTGAACAAAGAACCTTGAACACCGAACACGGAACACTGAACACGAAACAATAAACCCGAAACGCGAGGACTGCGATGTCCACCATTACCGAGCGCATCGACAACATTACCAAAATCCCGCCCAAGTACCTCAATGCGGTGCTCCCGGCGCCGAAGAGCGTCAAGATCGAAATCTCCCCGCGCTGCAACTACCGGTGCGGCTTCTGCGCTCTGCGCACCCGTGAAGTTCAGCCGAAGTGGGACATGGACTTCGGCCTGTTCAAGCGCATCACCAAGGACATGCGCGACGCAGGCGTGGAGGAAATCGGTGTCTTCTACCTCGGTGAATCTTTCATGAACCCGCGGCTGCTGGTGGACTGCATCGCCTATCTGAAGAACGAGATCAGGATGCCCTACGTTTTTCTCACTTCGAACGCTTCGATGGCTTTCCCCGAAGCCGCGGAGGAATGCATGAGGGCGGGACTCGACTCGCTCAAATGGTCGGTGAACGCCGCGGACGAGACACAATTCGAGAAGATCATGGGCGTTTCGGGAAGACTCTTCCGCAATGCGCTCGACAACATCAAGTCCGCGTGGGAAGTGCGCAACCACCGCGGTTTCAAGACGGGTCTTTACGCGTCCTCCATCAAGTACGACGGCGAGCAGCAGGCGAAGATGGAGCAACTCCTCACCGAACGCGTGCGGCCGTATGTTGACCAGCACTACTGGCTGCCGCTGTATTCGATGGGCGCGTTCGCCACCCAGCGCGAGGAGCAGCTCGGGTATCGGCCGACCGCCGGCAATCAGGGACGGATCGGGGCGCTGCGCGACCCGCTGCCGTGCTGGTCGGCCTTCACCGAGGGTCATGTCACTGCCGAAGGCAAGCTTTCGGCATGTTGCTTCGACGCCACAGCCAACTGGGCGATGGGTGATCTCAACAGGCAGTCGTTCATGGAGGCGTGGAATTCAGAAGCCTTCGTCAAACTGCGTGCGGCGCATCTTAACAAGGACGTGCGCGGCACCGTTTGCGAGAACTGCATCGCCTACAGCTAGGAGATTGTCGGCCTTGGCCCCGACAATCTCCTAATTGATCAAGGCGGGGGACGGGTGCAGAAACTGCCACGTGAGCTGCCGGCGTTCGCAGAGTCGCAGGTTGGGTTTGGCCCCTAGGCCCAATACCCAACAATTTCCAGGGGCAGTCGTGGAAAGCGCCGGTCAGGGCGTACCCTGTCCGCAGCAGGCCCAGTGAGCGCCAGTCAGCCACAGCGGCCCACCCCGCGAGATGCAGAGCAAACCCGGCCATGAGGCCGCCGAGTCCCAAGGGTAGCCCGTCTTTTGTCAACGTAAACAAAATCTTGATGCACATCCTAGAGCCGATTGGTGGTACCGGCCGTGATATACATCAGCAGCCGCCGATTTCTTTTTTTTTGATGCATATCAAAAAAATTGCAAAAAAAGCTCGGCTCCCATTGAAATACCCGCATATATCGCGCTAGGCTTCATCAAAACCACTATATGTTGTGGTCAATCCTGGGAGGGATCATGGAGCGAGTATCGCTACAAACGGCCGCCGGGAGCGAGATCCGGCCCGCGCAGGTCGTTAAACGAGACGGCAGTCTCAAACCCTTCGATGCAACAAAGATCCGCTCGGCCCTGGCGCGCGCCGGCGCGGCGACGGGTGAGTTCGCCGACGAAACCGCGGCCCGGCTCACCAGCCGCGTCATTGCCGCCCTTGCGCTACGCGCCGGCGTGCAGTCGCCGCAGATCGAAGAGATCCAGGATTGCGCCGAGCAGGCGCTGATCGTCGCCGGCTTCGTCCAGACCGCACGCGCCTACATCGCGTACCGGGACCAGCATAAACGTCTGCGTGAAGACCGCCATACATTGCTTGACGTGGCGGCTTCGGTAAACGAATACCTCGATCAGCAGGACTGGCGCGTGAACGCCAACGCCAACCAGGGCTACTCGCTCGGCGGGCTGATCCTCAATGTCGCCGGCAAGGTCACCGCCAACTACTGGCTGAGCCATGTCTATCCGCCAGAGGTCGGCGCGGCGCACCGCGATGCGGACATCCACATCCATGACCTCGACATGCTGGCAGGGTACTGCGCCGGATGGTCGTTGCGCACCTTGCTCGCCGAGGGGCTGAACGGCGTGCCGGGCAAAGTGGAAGCCGGCCCGCCCAAGCACCTTTCAAGCGCCGTCGGTCAAATCGTGAATTTCCTGGGCACTTTGCAGAACGAATGGGCTGGCGCGCAGGCGTTCTCCTCGTTCGACACCTACATGGCGCCGTTCATCCGCAAGGACAATCTTTCTTACCGCGACGTCAAGCAGTGCGTCCAGGAACTGATCTATAACTTGAACGTGCCCTCGCGCTGGGGCACGCAGACGCCGTTCACCAATCTCACCTTCGACTGGGTGTGCCCGGAAGACTTGCGCGAGCAGGTGCCGTTGGTCGCCGGTCGCGAAATGCCGTTCACCTACGGCGAACTTGCGCCCGAGATGGAGATGGTGAACCGCGCCTACATCGAGGTGATGATGGCGGGCGACGCCAAGGGCCGCGTGTTCACTTTCCCGATCCCGACCTACAACATGACGCGCGACTTCGACTGGGATCACCCGCTCGCCACATTGCTGTTCGAGATGACGGCCAAGTACGGACTGCCGTACTTCCAGAACTTCATCAATTCCGACTTGACGCCCAACATGATCCGCTCCATGTGCTGCCGCCTGCAGCTCGACCTGCGCGAGCTGCTGAAGCGCGGCAACGGGCTGTTCGGCTCGGCCGAGCAGACCGGGTCGCTGGGTGTGGTCACGCTCAATTGCCCGCGCCTGGGTTACCTTTACCGCGGCGACGAGGCGGCGCTCATCCGGCGCGCGGACGAGTTGCTGGAGATCGCCAAGTCAAGCCTCGAAATCAAGCGCAAGGTGATCCAGCGTCACATGGATAACGGGCTCTTTCCCTATACCAAGCGCTATCTCGGCACGCTGCGCAACCACTTCTCGACGGTCGGCGTCAACGGCATCAACGAGATGATCCGCAATTTCACCCGTGATGCGCACGACATCACGAGCGAGTGGGGCCATCGTTTCGCCTGCCGGCTGCTCGATCATGTGCGCAGCCGCATCCGCGAATTCCAGGAGGAAACCGGGCATATGTACAACCTGGAAGCCACGCCCGCGGAGGGCACGACCTACCGTTTCGCCAAAGAGGACCGCAAGCGCTATCCCGACATTCTCCAGGCCGGCACGCCGGACATGCCCTACTACACCAACTCGTCGCAACTGCCGGTCGGCTTTACCGACGATCCGTTCGAGGCGCTGGAACGCCAGGAAGAACTGCAGCGCAAGTACACCGGCGGCACGGTTTTGCACCTTTACATGAGCGAGCGGCTGAGTTCTACGGAAGCCTGCAAACGGCTGGTGCGGCGCGCGCTCGAGCGCTTTTCGATTCCCTATGTCACGGTGACGCCGACGTTCTCAATCTGTCCCAGGCACGGCTATCTCTCAGGCGAACACAGATTCTGCCCGCGCTGCGACGAGGAACTGATCGCCCGCAAGCGCGAGGAATTGAAAGCAGCCTGAACCTACATCCAGAGGAGAAACAGCATGAATGACATGACACACGCCTGTTTGATTGAACAAACCATCACGCTACGCGACGAGGAACGCCAGCGCTGCGAGGTCTGGACGCGGGTGATGGGCTATCACCGCCCGGTTTCGTCCTTCAACATCGGCAAGAAAGGGGAGTTCCACGAGCGTAAATTCTTCGAGGAACGAGCCGCGGAACAGCCCGACTCGTAACGGGTGGCTCGCGACGGGCGACTGGCAACCGGTGAGCGGTAAACCGTGAAACTCGAGGCTCGAAACCCGAAACTCGAAACAGGACACTCGGAACCTGCGAGCGCGCTGCGTGTCGGCGGGCTGGTTCCCCTATCAACCACCGATTATCCCGATCACCTGTCGGCGGTGGTGTTCTGTCAGGGCTGCCCGTGGCGCTGCGCGTACTGCCACAACCCGCATCTGCTCCCGCGCCGCGGGAGCGCGGAGATGCCGTGGACCGAGGTGCTGGCGTTCCTTGAGCGCCGGCGGGGACTGCTCGATGCCGTGGTATTCAGCGGCGGCGAGCCGACGTTGCAAACCAAACTCCCTGAAGCGATGCGCGCGGTCAAAGCGATGGGATTCAAAGTGGGGCTGCATACCGCCGGCATCCACCCGCAGCGCCTGGCGCTCGTGCTGCCGCTCGTCGATTGGGTCGGCATGGACGTGAAGGCGGAGTTTCACAATTACGCATCGCTCACCGGCGCTCCCGGCAGCGGCGAGCGCGCCCGACTCAGCATGGAGCTGATTCTCGCGAGCAGCGTTGCGCACGAATTCCGCACCACAGTGCATCCGGATCTGTTGCGCGGGGAGGCGCTGGAGCGGCTCGCCCATGCCCTGGCTTCCCGCGGCGTGCGCCACTATGCCGTGCAGGAATTTCGCAGCGCGGGCTGCGAGGGTGCGGAACTCCGGCCCGCCGTTTCGTATCTCACCGATTCGTTTCGCGCCGCGCTCGCGCCGCTGTTCGCGTCGCTCTCCGTCCGTCGCGCGTGACGAGGCGAGGGTGTAGTATGAAGATGTCACCCTGGCCTGAGCGGCGAGGCCAGTGCCCCTATCCTCAGCGAAGGAGGACCGGACGTGAAAATCTGCAATACCGGCATTTTGATAATGGCCCCATTGTTGCTGCTGTTATTTCTTGTATTGGGGATGTCTCTAACCGCGCTCGCCGACCTGAGACCGATTTCACGGTCAATGCTGGCAAACCTGCAAGCGACAAATACCATAGGCGAGTCGCTTGCCATAGAGGATTACGCGGCTGTAGAAACCGCCGCTCAGGACCTTCAGAACCGCGCCCGTGAACTGCTGACATGGGATGTCGCTCAGCTTGGTTTCACACCCGCCAGCAGAGCGGAATCCGATGCCTATCTGAAGCTACAGGCGGAGATTTCGGGCAAGATCATCAGATCTGCCCGCCAGAAAGATGCCCCTGCTATTGTTGCTGGCTTTAGCGAGCTTCTCGAAAAATCCTGCCTGGCCTGCCATAGCAGTTTCAGGGATCGCCAGGGGATGCTAAAGGCCTCGACCTTGTTCATGACCAGCTTCGTCGGCGCGTGGCGAGAGATCAACCGGGGTCTGCTGCTGAACGACTTCACGCTCGTCGAAAGGAATGCGCGAGCGCTGGTAGTGATGGGTCAAGTGATGTCATGGGATTCAGTCATACAGACCTCGTTCAATCTCCCCAAAGACGCGCAGCGCAGCAAGTTCCGCGAGCATCTCGCCAGGATGATTGCAGCCGCCGGCCGCATCGAGGATGGGGCGAGTCGCGGCGAACTCGGAACAGTCCAGAAAGCGCTGAACGAAATGTGGAGCATGGGCTGTCTTTCCTGCCATAAGGAGTTTCGCTGAGGTTGTTTCCAGAGGTTGTGGTGCGATGGTGAAATGACATCGGTCGCTTGATTGCCTGAGCATCATGCGCTAGGATGTCGCTGCGGTAACAACTTCGCAGAGTTGGAAGTCAAGTGTGTGGTGTCGCTTCGCGACGACGCGGCAGATACCAGGGGCGCTGCCGGGAGTGTATGTCTCATCCACACGCCAATTCTGCATATGTAGACACAACAACGCAGGTTTCCGTTAGCAAGTAGTTGCTCATGCTTTCTTTGGCGAATGCATGAGTGCCACGATGTTTGGTGATGTTAGAACCACGGGCACCGTGACGCACCGAATTGGAGGGGAACCATGAACCGGTTCAAATCAACATTCCTTGCGCTGATGATGCTGGGACTCGCACCCGCGGGGGCATGGGCTGGGCCGGGTGATGGAATTGCCGGAACAGCGCACGATTTCTCGGGAAAATCCACCTCGAGCGGATCCACGACCGGGTTGTGCACGTTCTGCCATACCCCGCACAAGGCGCTCCAGACGCAGCTCTTGTGGAACCACACGCTGTCCACGAACACGTTTTCGTGGGATGCAGCCACAACCACCGCCGGCACGACTTTTCCATCCTTCAGAGGTGACACCTACAAGGGTCCCACGGCGAAGTGCTTGAGCTGCCATGACGGCAGCGTGGCCATCGGCGACATCGCGTGGTTTGGCGGGAGCAAACCAAGCGTTGTGGACTCGGAGAGGCACGGCGAGGGTGCTGATGTCAACGTGGGTTTCGGCGGCAACCTGACAGGCAACCATCCGGTGGCGATGCCCTATCCCTACTTGAATGCCAGGAACACGTATAACCCTAGAAACCGCAGTTGCCCTCATGTGCAACGCGGCAAAAGCGGCTGAATTCGTCGCGCGAGCCAGTTAAATCCGGTGACCTCGGTGGCGATGAACTCGCAGACACGCTGCCAGACGGAAGCAAAGTTCAACTGCTCCGCAGCGTGTTTCCATTGCTTGAGGCGCTGGCTGACGGCGGTCAGAAACGCGCGCGCCTCGTTGGCGCGTGCATGCATCGGGGTGATCGACAGATGAGCCTGGCCGGCATGCGAGGTGAGTCGCCCGATGCCCGAGAGCAGGAACGGTCGGCTGGTGATCGCCTCCAGTCGCGCCTTCGGGTGGGCAAGGCGCACGAACAGGCTCCACCAGTTGTAGGCCAGCGCCACCGTCATCGCGCTCAAGCGGCAGCGCTTCAGATCCTGGGTGGTGAATCCGCCCCAGCCCCACTGGTTCTTCAGTTCGTCAAACGCATTCTCCGCATCGCCCCGGTCGCGGTAGAACTGGGCGATGGTGCGGATCTCGTGGGCGAGATCGGTCACCAGCACCGCATACTCGTAGCCTTTGGCCGGCACCTCCTTCTCCACAAAGGCCAGTTGCAGTTGTTGGCTGTCGGCAAGCAGCATTTCCCTCTGCAAGGGGCGACGCAGAATGACGATGCGCCGCGGGCGGCTCCAGCCGCTCAGTTGGATGCTGCCTTCTTGGCCCTGCCAGCCCTGGCCCGCATCGGTCCACTCGGGGCTGGCAAACATGCGCTCGATGTAGCGCTTGACGTTCTTCGTGAGACGCAGCTTGAACAGGTAGCGAATGTCTCGCGCTTCGAGCGCCGCCATGGTCGGCTCACCGCCCTGCCCACAGTCTCCACGCACCAGCGCCGGGCGCTTCTCGGGGGGCAATCGCTCGATCAACTCGATCAGCCCAGGCAGCGTGGTGTTGGCGTGGCTTTTGTTGCCCGGGGCCACCGTCACCCCCAGCATCAAGCGCAGTCCCGCCATCTGGTAGGTGTGGTAGACGTGCGAGGGGCGCCCCGGCTTGTGCGGGTTGTAACCGATGATGGCCCCTTCCTGCTTGCCGTAGAGCGGTTTCACCGTCGCATCGATGTCCAGAATCCACGGCGCCGCAAGCAGCGCCAGCACGCTCGCGTCCACATGCTCTTGCAACCAACTCACGCCCGCAGCCTCTTTTATCGCCCTCAAGGCGCGCCGCACCGTGTCCTCCGAGACCACCGCCTCCATCCCCAGCAGCGCCGCACTGACCCCATCGGCACGCAGCGCCGCAATGTGCGCATAGCGCCAGTGTCCCGAGAGCACCGACAGAAACAGCGTGCCCAGTACATCGGCGATCTTCGAGCCGTTCGGGCTCGCATAGCGCAGCGGACAACTCTCGACCCAGCGCCGATATAGCCCGGTGAGATTCAAAAACTCGGCAAAGTAGGCCATCTGCCCAAACGGCGTCGCCGCCTCGGCTTGGTTCCAGCGCACCTGCACCCGCCCACCGAGCGTCTCCACACCCAGCGTGCCCAGCACCTCTCGCACCGCAGCAGCACGGCGCTTCTTCGCCTCACCCATTTGGTATCCCCTCGCGATGCGTCTCCACGTTTCCAGTCACAAGGTTACACTACGCTGCGGCCGGTAACTGCGTTTTTTAGGTTCATAAGTCATCAAGAACTCGTTTCTTGGAAGAGGGGACCTGACCAACATAGCGCTTTGTTAGGAGACCCAACCATGTGGAATCGACAAAAGATTTCCCTCGTAATCGCGTCGTTGTTCATGGGAACGATGGCAGGGATCACCGTTGTGCAGACGACCCCCTCTGCTGTCGCGTCGGAGATTGTCCGCCAGGAGGAACGTCAGGTTGAGTTAATTCTGCCTCGGGACGCGACCGGCGCTGTGGATGCGACGGCTGTTCGCAATGCTGTCAATGGCCAGTTGTCGCAGGGTGTCGCCGAGATTCAGTTCCGTGACGTTGTGCAGGGTGACGTAGAAGGGGGGTTCTTGAACGTTGCCCCAAATCAGAATCTGCTTGGCGCCGCCCGCGGCCAACTTGCAAACTGCGCAACTGGGGTCGAGTGCACGGTGCGGTTCCGGGGCGTGGACGTGATCGATGCCCGCGTCCAGCGGCAGGAAGACGGAACGTTGCGCGCAAGGATGGTAGACATCAACTTGGACAACCCGACCTTGAGCGCCGAGGCGCGCAACAGGTTGCTGACCCCTGGCGGTCGCGAGCAACTGGCCCGAGACCTGAGTACGCAGTTCGAGTTCGACCGCGTCCGCATACGTGGCAGGGACGCGGCCGGCAACCGTGTCCGCTTGGAATTCCGCAGCGACAAAGGGGTGGTCAGGAACGAATCGAGGGGTATCACCCAGCCGGCGGTGCAGTCGGCCAGCGGGAGCGGGTCCGGGCGTTCGGGCAGCTCCAATGCATTGAGCGGCTCCGGCCGTTCGGGGAGCTCCAATGCATTGAGCGGCTCCGGCCGTTCGGGCAGTTCCAACGCTTTGAGCGGCTCGGGCCGTTCGGGCGGTTCCAGCCATCGCTCGGGCATTGTGGACGGCTTCGGCCGTCCCGTCGGGAATATGAGTAGTTCCGGCTTCCGGATGGACCGTTCCGGCAGCAACTCAGGTAGCAGTTTTGGCGGTGGCTCCAGCGGCAGCTCTCGCGGCAGCTCTGGCGGTGGCTCCGGAGGCGGCTCCGGCGGCAGCTCCGGCGGCAGCTCCGGTAGGCACTGACGGAGAACACCGCGCCGGCCCCGGTCGCGGGCGACGCGTGCCGCATGCTTGTCGCCAAGGAGGGAGCTTATGGCGTGAGATTAACCGACATTATTGAAATCGCGAATCAAGTTTATCCGAGTATCCGGGAATTCCGCAGCGCAAAACGTTGTTGTCCCATTTGCGTATGTCCGGCCAAAAGGCAAATTTGATGTTTGCCTGTGTGGGGTGCTCGCCCCAGTTCCGGGCGACGCATGCTGAGATGCTGTTTGTTCTTGAATTATTCGGGGTGGTTGGATTTTTCACTGTTTTTTTTGGAGGGAAACCATGAAATCCATAATTGCAGGTGTAACTTTCGCAGCCGCTCTGCTCGGCTCCTCGGTCGTGGGGGCACAAAGCGTCGTGCCAAATCTTGCGAAATTCGATGGTGGAATAGGAGTCATCCCGACCGGGAGCGGGAACACCGCCGTCCGTGGAGTCCCGGCGGCCGGCCAGATCTGGGTCATTGACGATCTCAGGGCTACCGTTAAGGTCGACGGGCGGATCCGGGTAAACGGACGAGGCCTGATTTTTGGCGCCGGCAATAACGTCGGGAGAGCGACGGGACAGAACGTGATTGCTACACTGATTTGTGAGACGGCGGCCCCGTTTGTGAGGCGGAATACTGGTGCTGTCCCGCTTGCGGACAACGGCGATTTCCGGATCAACGATGTGCTGACGCCGGGGCTCCCCGCTATCTGCGACGACCCTCGGCTCCTGATTCGGAACGCGAGCGGCGACGAGCCGGACGGGGCCGGGGGCTGGTTTGCCGCCGGCATTACGAAGTTTGAGGCGTTCTAATCCGGAACTGGCGTGACTCTCACCGAGTGCGCAGCGGCGCTGCCATCGCCGTGACTTTTGGAGCGCCGGCCCGGCGCGCTTGCTCTTAAGCGGGCCGGGCTGACCATCCGAGGAGCGTTGGAGGTCGCGTCTCTTAGCGCTCGGTGCGCAGACGCGGCGTCAGCACGCACAGGGTTTGGCCGGGCACGTCATCAAATAGGCTAGTACCGTTCCAACGTGTGACGTCTGGCGGGAAAGAACCAACCTGATTCTTCTATCGCTCTGCTTGCCTTGAGATCGTGGATCGGGACTAGAAACAGCTCACGCCGCTGCCGCGCGGGACGCAGATCATCGGGCGGCGCGGCGGGGCTGAGTCGGCACGGGGCAGAGCGGCCTGTGCGGCTTGTGTTTGCGCGATCTTCACATACATCTCGCGTAGCGCCGCTCGGGCATCCCGGTGGGTGATCTCGCCGGCCTTCGCCCGATGTGCAAGCGTATCTGCGTGGGCGAGATACGTCCGCGCATCGCGCGATTGACCCAGCGAGCCAGCGGCGGCCTCCTGTTTCAAGCATTCCACCATGTCCACGAAATCAGGGTGACGATTCTCGCATTCCGCCTGAATACTCTGCACCGTCGCGCAGCCGAAACCCAGAACAGCGATTTCCAGAGCGCCCGCTCTTAATACCCATCGCATGGCGCTTCGCCATCAGCTAATTGCAACATCGACACAAAATAGTTCTCATCATGAAAAAAGGGGTTAGCATGACGCTTCAGCTAACCCCTTTGTTCAGTTGGTGGAGTGGAGGAGGATCGAACTCCCGACCTTCGCATTGCGAACGCGACGCTCTCCCAGCTTAGCTACCACCCCACGGCAAGGCGATTATTGTAGCGTCTCTGCGACAGCGCGACAAATCGCGCGATCGCGTTGCCGGAGGAGTTTGTGCGACCCAAGTTTGCGCCGGACTCCAATCCGGAGTGCGACAAATTCCTGATCGGAGCGCATATAATCGTTGAAACCGCAGAGAAACGGTACGCGCGCAAAAAGCGGTAAGTGGTAAATGGTGAGAAGCCATAGATGCGGCTACGCCATCGGGGCATTTACCGTTCACCGTTCACCGTTCACCACTCACCGAATTCATTGGCGTTTATTGGCGGTTAATTGCTTTTTCAGATAAAGGATCGGCGATGGATATCAGGCCGCCATACGGCTACCGGGAAATCGTGCCGCTCACAAAGACGCACCGGGTGGTGCTGCCGCAAGAGCGTGCGTTGCCGTCGACGTTCCGCAACCTCAATGTGCTGCCGCTTTCCTTCACCGAGTTCGCCGCTGCGGCGTGTGACTATCCCATCGCCTTCATCTCCGGTGACGGCGGCAAGAGTTTCGTCGCGATGGCGGTGTTCGGACTTGAAAACGGACACAACCTGTTCGTGAGCTCTGATGCGAGCTGGGACCGCGCTGCATATCTCCCGGCATACGTGCGCCGCTATCCGTTCTGCATGACCCGCGTCACGGTGAACGGTCAGGAACAGGCGGAGCGCGTGGCGTGCGTCGAAAAGCGTGCATTGAACGAAAGCGGGCAATCGCTTTTCGATGCCAAGGGCGAACCGCTGCCGCTATGGGAGGATCGCAGAAAGCTCCTGTTTGAGTTCGAAGCCGATCTCGCACGCACCGAAGACATGTGCCGCTCGCTCGCCGCCCTGAGCCTGTTCGAGGCGTTCACCATGCAGGCGGTACCGAAGCAGGGAGCGCCTCTCGCCATGACCGGCATGCACCGCGTCTCCGAGCAGAAGCTCAACGAATTGCCCGCAGATAAACTCAAGGAACTGGCGCAAAACGGGATCCTCGCGCGCGTCTATGCGCACCTGATCTCGCTCAACAACTTCGCGCGCCTGCTCGACCGCCGCGGCGCACCCGGCTAGCAAATCAGGATTGAGGACTCAGGATTCGGGATTCAGAAAATAACTTCCGTTTTCTCCGCATCCAGCGCCTCCCCGGCGTTTCTGACTCGAGTGCGGCACTGGCTCCCCGTGGTCCGGCGCGGGCGTTGTTTGATCGCTCGCCTTATGCAGCGACCGCGAGCGTTCTGCCGCCGGCGGTCCTGTACTGCGTCCCGTTGTCCACGCATAGCTACTTCTGGGGTCTCCGCCGCCCGGAGAGACAAGCAGTTACCGGCTTGAGCCGGGACAACGCTCGGCGGGCTGCCTTCGATGCTGCAAGGCGCATTGTGAGTTCGCCCATCATCGCTTTCAGCTCTTATGATCAGCGACACATTACTTGGCTACGGCCTAATAGTGATAGCGCCTGTCGTTCTATGGCGACGCGGGACGCCGACCTACGCGATATCTTCTTGATCCAGAGATTGATTCCACTGTCACAATTCAGCAACAATCGATGCCGCAGGCGCGTAGCGCGTCATGCGCGCCGCGCCCACAACGGTCAGGCTACCCCTTGCGCCTTCCCTGCGCCGCCGTGCGCTGGGCCCAATAAAGCAGACCTAATCCCGCCGCGACCATCGGGACCGAGAGCCACTGCCCCATTGAGAGCCCCAGGGTGAGCAGTCCCAGAAAGCTGTCGGGTTCGCGCGTGAATTCGACCAGGAAACGGAAGGCGCCGTAACCGATGAGGAAGAGCGCCGAGACTGCGCCGCGTGCCCGGGGTTTCATCGAAAACCACCACAGGATCGCAAACAGCGCGACGCCCTCCAGCGCGAATTCGTAGAGCTGGGACGGGTGGCGCGGCATGCCGTCGACGTTGGGAAACACCATCGCCCACGGCACGGCGGCCGGCCTGCCCCACAGCTCGGCGTTGATGAAGTTGCCGAGGCGCCCGGCGCCGAGTCCGAGCGGTACCAGCGGCGCGATGAAATCGGTGATCGCGAGCCAATCCTGCTTGCGGCTGCTAGCAAAGCATGCCATCGCCAGCACGACGCCCACAAAACCGCCGTGGAACGACATGCCGCCTTCCCAGAGGTAAAAGATTTTCCACGGCTCCTGAAGATAGTCGCCGAACTTGTAGAACACCACGTAGCCCAGCCGCCCCCCGAGAATGGTGCCGAGAATGCCGTAGAAGAGCGCATCTTCGAAGTCTTTTTGCGTCCATACGCCTTGCGGATTGCGCTTGATGCGGTAGAGACCGGCCGCCCAGACGAGCGCAAACCCCACGAGGTACATCAATCCGTACCAGCGCACCGCGAGCGGCCCAAGCTGGATGGCGACCGGGTCGAACTGGGGATGGACTAGCACGCGGGAACCGTGGAACGTGAAGTAAGTCTGCGATTATACGAGATCGCCGCACCTCGTCCTCGAGCTCTTCCGATTGCCGGCGGCTCACGCCACCGGTCCCGCTGCGGGCGAGCAGCTTGCGCATTTGCAGAGGGCGCGTCTACAATTCGTTTTATCAGCCTTCGTGCAAATGGGTGACAACCCATGTGCACCACAAATCTCCCCTCGCCGTTCCCTCATCCCTGGCCCTTCTCCCGGAGGGAATAGGGAAGCTCGAGCCTCCCCTCTCCCTTTTTCGAGAGAGGGGTCGGGGGTGAGGGATGGAGGGGCGGGGGGGGAGCCGGGAATTCTCGGACGCGCCTGCGCGCGTCCGTGCCGGCGAACGCCCGAAGCGTCTCGCTTCGGGCCGGAACGGGCTGAGCGGTGTCACGTATTTTCACGACGCTCGGTAGGGAGATGGCATTCCTCCCGGAATAAGAACCGCCTGAAATGGCTGATGATGCCTACTGTGTCACCGGGTTTGCGGTGGACGGTAGGCATTTTTTTGGCCTCGCGTCCCCTTCCCGGTTTGCTCAACGTCGGCATATTGTCTGCGCATTTGCTGATGATCATGGAGCTTCCATGAAAGGCATGTTCCTCAGGTTCCACGTTCACGAGAACCGCAAGCACCGCCACGTCCCCGATCCCTCGGACGCGCCCGAACTCGCGGTCGGGTCCGCAAGCTAGTGCACAAAGCGGAATCGTGCTCATCATGACCGAAGTCTGGGGACTCGCGGCATTGTGGGTTGGTCTCGCGCTCGCCGCCGCGCTGTTGTCGATCTATTTCCGGGTCGCCAACGCGCTGGGCGAGATCATGATCGGGATTGCGGCCGGCGCGCTGATTGGCGCGAGCGCGCTCGGTTCGGACCTCGCGTGGATCAAGTTCCTGTCAGGCGCCGGCGCGATCGTGCTGACCTTTCTCGCCGGCGCGGAGCTCGACCCGGTGGTGTTTCGCGCCAAGTGGAAAGAAGCGACCGCAGTCGGCCTGGTGAGTTTCGCGGCACCGTTTTTCGGCTGCACGGCCGCGGCGTACTACCTCCTTGACTGGAGCGCGCAATCGAGCTGGCTCGCCGGCGTGGCGTTGTCCACCACCTCGGTGGCCGTGGTATA
>MERG01000082.1 GCA_001771985.1 Betaproteobacteria bacterium RIFCSPLOWO2_12_FULL_62_13
TTCCGTACAGCACGCTCAGGGATTTCGCACCCATTACTCAGTTGACGTCCTCCCCCAACGTACTCGTGGTGCACCCGTCGGTGCCAGTGAACACGGTGCGCGTGTTGGTCGGGCTAGCCCGCGAGCGGCCAGGGGAGCTCAATTATTCGTCAGCGGGCAATGGCACGGCCGGCCACCTGGCCGCGGAATTGTTCAAGCTGATGGCGCTTGTCAACGTGGTACACGTGCCGTATAAGAGTGCCCCCCAGGCGTTGACCGACCTCGTGACCGGTCAAGTCCAACTGCAGTTCAGCAATCTGATGGCGGCGCTGCCACATGTCAAGACCACCAAGTTGCGCGCGCTTGCGGTGACGACCGTGGAACGCTCACCGGCGGTTCCAGCGCTGCCAACCATGGAGGAAGCGGGGCTGCCCGGTTACCGCGTCGATCAGACGTACGGCGTATTGGCTCCTGCGGGCACATCAGCGGCAATCATCGACAAACTCAACACGGAGATCGTCAACATCCTGAAAACGCCGGAGTTCAGGCAACGGATGACGGCCGAAGGTGCGGTCCTGGTCGGCAACTCACCGCAGCAATATGACGGCTACCTGCGAGGCGAAATTCAGAAGTGGGCCAAGGTTGTGCAACATATTGGGATACGAGTTGATTAATGTGCGGCTGTCCATGAAGAACAAACGCATCGTCTTTGTGGGCGCCGGCGCCATCGGAGGCTATGTCGGCGCACACCTCGCCAAGGCCGGATACAACGTCGTGCTGATCGATCAGTGGCCGGAGCATGTCGATGAGATCAAGCGCCACGGCCTGCGGTTCAGCGGCACGCTGGGGGAATACGCGATACCGGTACCGGCGCTTCACATCCACGAGGTGCAGAGCCTCGTGCATCACCCGATCGACATCGCCTTCATCTGCACCAAACTCTACGACACCGAGTGGGCCACGATGATGGTGCGCCAGTACCTGTCTGTGGACGGTTACGTGGTTACGCTGCAGAACAGCGTGGTCGAGGATCTGGTTGCCGCGATCGTCGGCTGGGGCAGGACCGTCGGATGTATTGCGAGCACGCTGAGCGCTGAGGCTTTCCAGCCGGGCCGCATCGTGCGCACACGGCAACCCGGCGGTTCCACCTATACCATCTTCCGGGTCGGTGAAGTACATGGACGGATCACGCCCAGGCTCGGAAAACTGGTCACGATGCTAAGCAGTGTCGACAGCGCCAAGGCTACGACCAACCTATGGGGGGAGCGCTGGTCGAAGCTCGCCGCCAACACCATGACCACCGGCGTTTCGGGCGTGACCGGCCTCAACCTCAAGGCAGTTCTGGAGGCAGACGCCACGCGCAAGCTCATGATCAAGCTGGGCAGCGAGGCGATTCGTATCGGGATCGCGCTCGGCTACGCGATCGAGCCTGTCAGAAGGCTCTCTCCCGAAGTGTGGCTCAAGGCGGGCGACGGCGACAAGGCGGCACTCGTGGAAGTGGATCAAGCGATCGAAGTGGAGCTGCAACGCATGAGCGACGAGGGTTATTCCGGAACAGCCCAGGACATCCGCAAGGGCCGCCGCACCGAGGTCGATTACATGAACGGCTTCGTCGCTGCCAAAGGTGAGGAAATCGGCATTCCCGCGCCGATCCACAAAGCCATCACCACGCTCGTGAAGCGCCTCGAGCGAGGCGAAATTGCCCAGCATCTCGATAATATTGCAGGACTGCTTTGAGAGAGGAGTCGCGACTATGAGACCAGCGGCGTTAGTAACAGTCACCTATCTTGTGTGGGTAGGCGTGTCGGCGCTGGGGGCGCCTGCGGCGGCGCAGGGCTACCCGTCGAAACCGATCAAGATCGTCGTCGCATATCCGCCTGGCGGGCCTAACGACTTGTCAGCGCGCACGGTGGGGCAGAAGCTCTCGGAAGCGCTTGGGCAACCGGTGGTGGTCGAGAACCGGCCCGGCGCCGCTGGGAACATCGGTTCGCTTGTGGTGGCGAGAAGCGCGCCCGACGGCTACACCCTGCTGAACGGGGCGAGCGCCCTGACAATCGCACCGGCGCTTAGGAAGGACCTGAAGTATGATGTGGTAAAGGATTTTGCGCCGATCAGCCTCACCGTAATCGGCTCGTTCGTGCTCGCCGTGCACCCTTCGGTGCCGGTCAACTCGGTAAGGCAACTGATCGCTCTGGCGAAAGCACGACCCGGACAACTCACCTACGCGTCCTCTGGTGTCGGTGCCCCGCCTCATTTGGCAGGCGAATTGCTGAAGACAATGGCCAACGTGAACATCCACCACATTCCATACAAGGGCGTCGGCCAGTCGATAAGCGATCTGGTCGGCGGCCACGTGGACATGATGTTCACGAGCCCGCCCAACGCAATCCCACACGTGCGGGCGGGCAAGCTGAAAGCGCTCGCTGTCTCCATCGCCAAACGCTCGCCTTTGTTGCCGGAAGTGCCAACCGTCAGCGAATCCGGACTCAAGGGCTTCGAGATCGGGACGTGGTTCGGATTGCTCGCTCCTGCCGGTACACCACGCCAAATCGTAGACCTGCTCAACGCCAACATCGTCAGGATCATGGCTGATCCTGAAGTCCGCCAACGCTTATCCAATCAGGGTCTCGATCCCGTTTCGAGTACGCCGGAACAGTTCGCGGCTCACATCAAGTCGGGGCTGGTGAAGTTTGCAAAGATCGTGAAGACCGCGGGTATCAAACCCGAGTAGGTATTTTCACCGGACGCGCCGGACGTTCAGGCTGCTGCGGCGGCGGGACCACGCCGTCTGGCGGCGAGCGCGCGGCACGAGGCCAGGTGTTCGAGCGTCTCGAGGTCGCGGAACAGCTGCTCCGCATCAAATCCCTGATCCCCTGCCGCCATGCAGTCCAGAAACTTCCGGCGCAGATCATCGGTGCCCAGCGGCCGCTTGGCGTTGCCAAGCGCATGGCGCACCTGCTCGCTCTCGAGCACACGGCTGTCCTTCAGGAATACGTGCACCTGGTCCCACAGCGCGAAACCCGGCGCCTCGGGATCGTAGTTTTCGTTGGTCACTACCGTCACGCGCCGCATCAACTCCTGCACCTCGCGCCGCGTCACGAACGCGTCATTCACCTCCTGTAGCCCGACGTTGCCCGCGAGCACCGAGGCGGCGACGGCGAACTCGGCACTGAACTTCGCGGCAAGACCCGTCGTCGGTCTATGGTTCTTGAGGATGGTCGCGTGAATCCTGCTCAACGACACTTCTATCCTGTCGATATCCTCAGCTTCCAACGGTTGCCTGCTAATCAAGTTGATCGTAGCGTCAATCGCGCGATGCGCGCAGTAACATACTGGATAGCGCTTGATGCTCAGGCCACGCTCCGTGATGTGCCAGCGCTCGCCGAGACGGGGTGCAGATTGCACGTCGACGTCCCCTGCCGGCGAGACCGCGCGCAGAAAACCCTGCTCGTGATCCAGAACTTCCGGCAGCGCGGTCATGCCATCGGCAGCCATACGGACGGAAATAACACCGGTGTGCGCCGCCTTGCCGACCTGCATCGACTTCGCCATGGTGCCGTAACTCGCAGTGATGCCGCTCGCCTGCGCCGCCGCCAGCCCCAGCGCCGCCGTCACGGCCGCGGCATCCAGACGCCGAAGGTTGGCACAGGCGGCAGCGGCCGCCAACGCGCCGATTAGCGGAGTCGGATGCCAGCCTTTCATCTGGTAATTGCCTCGTTCCCGGGTTACGAGCTCCATCCAGACTTCATACCCGGCCACATATGCCGTCACGATGTCCGCCCCGCTAGCATCGAGCGCCTCGCCCTCGGCCAGTATCGCGGGGACGATCACGACGCTCGGATGCCCTCTTGCGAAGTCGTCGTAGTCCAACACATGTCCCGCCATGCCGTTTATCCAAGCGGCGTCGGGAGCCGGCATGCGCTCCGCGCTCAGGTAAAGTGTCGCTTCCGGGACGCCGCCCAGCCCGTTTAGCGTCTTGCGCAGGATCTGCACCGGTAGCTCTACGCTGCCCGCCACCATCACTGCAACGCAGTCAATTACCCCGGTTTTCGCGGTGCGGATTGCCGCAGTTGGCAACTGGCTGAAGCGGAGGTTCGCCGCGAACTCACCCAATGCCTGTGCCAGCTTTCTAGCCATCATGAATCCTTTCTCTTTCGGTAACGGCACCGCCTGAATGCTTAGAGGATATCAGCAAAAAATGCCCCCATGTCGGTAACGTTTTCGATGCCTGCCACCCGCTCCATCAACAATTCGCACTGCCGCTCATTCAGCGGCCGTGTGCCCCGGACGAAACAGTCACGACACTTGTCAGTAATGTCTTGCGCCGAGAGCGGCGCGTGCTCGCTGCCGGGGACATGTTCGACGCGACACGCCAGTTCACCGTGGCGCCGCGAGCGTATCCGCAGCATGATCGGGCCGCGTTTGCCGCTGTTGGCCCGGTCGACAATCACTTTCACCTTCTCGACCAACCGGCCGATCAGTGGGTCGCGCACAATTGCTTCGTCCAGCTCCGCCAGCCCGAGCCGGCGGCGCACGATTGCGCACGCGATCGAGTAGCGGATGCTGAACTGCGCTGCCACCTGCGGGTCGCCGCTCGGGTCGAAGCAGCCACCGACCAGGCGGTCCATGAACGGCGAGATGTTGACCTCTATCCCCTCTATTTCCTCGGCCCGCAGATCGTGCTCCCGGGCCAATCGCAGCGCGCCTTCGATCGCCGTATGATTACACCCGCAGCTCGGAAATTTCTTGATGCTGAGGTTGCCATTTTCGAAACGCTGCCCCAGACCGCTGAGCAGCCGCGCCGTATCGCCTTCTTGGTACATGCGGTAAAGCCCAAACTGGCCGTCGATGACGGCCCGTGGAGCGCTGATACCGCTCGCGGCGAGCTGTGCTGCGAACACCCCCGCGCGCGCCGCAAACGCCGATTGCATGCGCTTGGTCAGGCTCGGTTCGATGACGGCCTGCTGGGTTCCCGCCGCCTGACCGTAGGCGATACCGAGCGCGTGCTGCGTCGCTGCGGCGTCAAGCCTAAGTAACCTGGCGCCTGCGGCTGCTGCGCCGAACACGCCGTGCACCGACGTATAGAACCATCCCCTGTGCGGGTTGCCGGGCGCTTCGCAAGATGCGCCCATGCGGCACATGAGGTCGCAGCCCAGAACTAATGCAGTTAGAAACTCCTTACCGCTCGCGTGTGCCCGCTCCGCCAGTGCAAGGGCGGCTGGCAGGACCACGATGTTCACGTGCACCGGACTGTCGCGGCCTAACGAATCGAAATCCAACGCCGCGGCAAACATGCTGTTGAGGAACGCGCTCGATCCCGCCGGCAACCGGTTGCCATACGCCCACACCGTGCTATCGGGCCTGCCGGCCTCATCCGCGAGCAGCGCGTGCGCCTGAACGCAACCGGGAGCATTCGAACCCGCCCACGCGACTGCTAGCGTATCAAGCATGAACTGTTTTGCAGCCTGCACGGCATAGTTCGGTAAGTCGTCGTAGCGCAGTGCTGCGCTGTGGTGCGCAAGCGTACGGGTTACTCCCACGATCTGATCAGTGCTAACGTCTTCTTGGGTCGCCGCGCTAGGCATTCCTGGCTCCAATCCGATGGCTCATCACCGTTGCGTCCTCACATTTCTGATTTACCTGGCTTCGCCAATTTGAACTTTAGTACGCAGAACGGCCGCCGTCCGCGGGTATCGCCGCGCCGGTGATCATTCTTGACTCGTCGCTGGCGAGAAACAACGCGATATTTGCGATATCCTCGGGCTGGCCGACCCAAAATGGATATTCTTTGAGGCGACCGGACGCATCCTGACGGTCGACGACCGACCCGGCCTGCTCAGACGTACCGTATGTGCTCACAATACGTTCGGTCATAATCCGGCCTGCGCAGATCGCATTGACGCGGACACCATGCTTTGCATAGGCTCCTGCCATAGCGCGCGTCAACGACAGAATCGCTCCTTTCGCCGCAGTGTAAGTATGCGCCGGGCTGCTGCCGCGAAGGGCCGCGCCGGAAGACATGTTGACCACTGCTCCCCCACCATCATTGATCAACTGCGGGATTCCGTGGCGGCAGCACAAAATAGTCCCGAGCACGTTGAGCGCAATGGTCCTGTTCCATATGTCGAGGCCGACATCAGTGACGAAGCTGTCCTCCGGGAGCGAGCCACCAGCGCAATTGTAAAGAACATCGAGCCGGCCAAAGCGTTGAACGGTTCTCGCAATCGCATCCTTGACGCTGTCCTCCCGAGTAACGTCGGTCTCGATGAAAAATGCGTCTCCCCCACAGTTGCGCACCATTTCCTCCGCCGCTCTTCCGGCATCAACGTTGATTTCGGCCAAGGCAACTTTGGCACCCTCGGACGCAAAAATCCGGGCGGCGGACTTTGCGATTCCGGCGCCAGCGCCAGTAATGAACGCCACCTTTCCTTCCAGTCTATTCCTACTCATGTAATTCTTCACCTCCATGGAGCGAGCACACCGCTGGCCCGAATGGAATCGCGATAAACATCAATAACCCAGCAACAATTCGCACAGCAGACCTCTGCTGAGGTAACAACGCTTATTTGGAAGCGAGCCTCGCTTTCAAGTAGGGCTTCTCTCCACCAAGCTCAGCCATTTCCCGCAGAACATCTGGAAACGGAGCACTCTTTAGAATCTGTCCTGTCGCCAGGTTCCGTATTTGTCCAACAACCGTATCGACTTCGATGCGATCACCACTGGTGAGGAATTCGAGGATCCCTGGGCACCCGATGACTAATAGGCCCCCGCTTATACTGTTGCGGAAAAATATTCTCCCAAATGATTCGGCGACGACGGCCGCGATACCCAACTTCATGATAGACGCGTAAGCTGACGTAGACGAACCACAGCCGAAGTTTTTGCCAGCCACCAGTATGTCTCCCGAGTTCACTTTTTCGGCGAACTCGGGGTCAATTCCCTCCAAACAATGCTTTGCCTGTTCTGTAAGCGGCAGATGAGCATATATCTTTCTACGGATTTGATCCGTACTTATATCATCCTGAGGAAACTTCCAGACGGTACCCGTCACCTTCATGCGGACTTCCACACCTGCATCACAAATATCTTAGTGGGCTAGCTATCCGGCCTTCCACCGCTGAAGCGGCGACCGTAGCGGGAGAAGCAAGATAAATCTCAGCACCCGTCCCCATCCGCCCTTCGAAATTACGAGTAGTGCACGTAATAGCGACCTCGCCGGGCGCCAATATCCCGCCGTGCAAGCCCGGACAGGCGCCGCAACCGGCGTTCGTGACTATGGCATTGGCCTCGTGCAGTACTTCGATATACCCGAGCCTCGTTGCGGCCCTCAATACCTCTCGGGATCCCGGTGTTACGATAAAGCGCACGTTCGGATGTACTTTTCGCCCTTTGAGGATTTCGGCAGCAACGACAATGTCTTCCAGGCGGCCACTCGCGCATGATCCAAGATAAGCTTGATCGACATGACGTCCCTCAACCTCTTCCACCGGTTTTACGTTATCGGGCGCATGTGGAGCGGCCACCTGGGGTCTCAATCTCGAGATGTCGAATTCATGCGTCTCTTCATATGCAAAGTCTGGGTCCGTATCGAACACCTTGAAGGGTTTCTTGACTCTTCCTCCCACCCAGTCCAGGGTGGTCGAATCCGGTTGTATATACGATGCCGCTGACCCTATCTCGGTACCCATGTTGCAGAGCGTGAAACGCATGTCCATGCTTAAGTCACGAACATACGAACCGGAGAACTCGACCGCTTTATCTTGCGCTCCGTGCTGCCCGAGGCATCCGTTTATATGTAACGCGACATCGCGCGCGAAAACATCTCTCTGCAATCTTCCTTCAATCTTCACAAGGTTTACTTGCGGCGCATCCATCCAGCATCGGCCAAGGGCAAACAGTGATAGAGTTCCGCCAGCAACCGGTGCCGCGAATGCACCAACCGCTCCCATGGTCGGCGTGTGCGAATCCGCCAATGCGATAACGGTTCCCGGGGCCACGAGACCCCGCTCCGGGAGGATTAGATGTGAGATACCTGCTCCCCCATCCGTCACCGTAATTCCGCGCGCGCGGAAAAATTCCAGCCAGCGCTTATGCGCTGCGGCTATTCCAGCCGAAGGAGCAGGCGCACCATGATCGAGAAACGCGAAGATCTTATCTCTTGGAGGGAACTCCTTGACTCCTAGCTCTGCTAAGTCAGTCTCGAGCTGACCCAGGTCCTCCGGGTTTAGTCCGACGCCGACGGCAAAAACATCCGGCTCGATTTCCAAGAATTCGCCAGGCATGACGGACATGCGTTTCGGCTTCGCATGTTCCATCAGTATCTTGTGTAATGCATGCATGCCCGCCATTTTCATCGCTCGGCTCTACCCTAAGCTAAGTATCAGTTTTCATAAATGGGCAACGTATTTATGTTGCCCAGCGAAGGCCATCTCGACAGTATCGCTAGGCCCTTCGACTGGCAATTCACGCGAGAAGACCTCGCCAAGGTGATTATACACGGCGACATAAATAATCCCGGTATGTACTGCTGGCAGCGCTGGCGTTCTCAGAGTGCAATGCGGCATTACCTAAGACGCTATGTATAGAAAGTTGGCCGTGCCCTTGCCCTTCGCCCCTGCCTTTTGCGGCCTGACATAATACGTTGCCGAATTTATGAACCGAACTACTAAGAAAAAGCATGGCTTACTTATTTCCGACCAACCTCCTATCGCGTTCCGACCGCTCAACGTCCGGACAGCAGTGGGGAAGATCAATTATGTTTGCAAAAACGAGCGGCCTCGGTCCCGGCAATCCGTCCAAATACAGCTCCAGCGACGAGACCTGTTCCGCTGGGGCAGTTAAAGTAAAACAATCCGCCTACCATCTCACCGGCAGCATACAAACCCGGGATGTCTTTCCCACATACGTTCTGCACCGCTGCGCGCGGAGATATTTGCACACCTCCGAATGTACATGTTATGCCACAGGTAACGGCATAAGCCTGAAACGGTGGCGTATCAATCGTATTCGCCCAATTGGACTTCGGAATCGGAAGCCCCACTGTGCATCTTCCATCTTTGACCGCCAAATCGAATGGAATATCTTGGCGAACGGCCTGGTTATATTTCGATATGGTTTCCAATAATCGCGTCTTGTCTACCCCCTCCAATTCTTGGGCTAACTCTTGGAGCGACATTGCTTCGACCTTCGTAACCTGCCGTACCCGATACTGGTCACGCAGAAGATGTGTCATCTTGGAGTCGAATATCTGCCAGGCGAACATGCCGGGTTGCTTAAGGATTTCCTGGCCATATTTGGCATAGGTGAAGTTTCTGAAGTCACTACCTTCGTCAACGAACCGCTCGCCGTTAGCATTTACCATAATTCCATAGGGATAACTGTGCTTCTGAAATACATCGCCTATCTTACGGTCTCCGAAAGGGGGCGCATTCAAATCCCAGCCGACAGCGTGAGCACCTGACCAGTGTCCATACGGCATGGCTCCGATATTCAATGCCATCGCAATACCGTCTCCCATGTTATATCTCGTCCCTCGCACCTTTGCGAGATCCCAGCCAGGCCCCAGATAACGCGCTCTCATTTCTGCGTTCGACTCAAAACCTCCACACGCCAGGACTACCGCGCCTGCTGTAATTTCGCGCTGTTCCTGGCCTGACGCTGCGACCACACCTCTGACCTGCCCCGCACGGTACAACAAAGAAACGGCCGCGGTATCGTAAAGAATTGGCACGCCTGCCCTTTGAGCAAGCGCATGCTGCGATTGGACGAGGCCCTCTCCTTCTCCAGAAGCACCGCAAATCTGCCCTCCAATGAACCGGAATGATGTACCGACTTTTACCGCCTGCCTATGATATGTCGGCTCGAAACGCACGCCTTTCCTCTTCAACCAGGATACGGTATGACGGCTCTGGCGCACCAGGATCTCGACCAAATCCGGATCACAGCGATATTCCGTCGCCTTAAAGACATCATCTAGAAACTTGCTTTCGGAGTACATTCCGAAATCTGTGGTGCGTGCCTCCTCCTCACTGATATCGAGCACCTCCCGCAATTGGCCGATATTGTCGTGGGCGATCCGAAACGCGCCCCCAGTGAAGTAACTATTACCGCCACTCTCCGACTCGGGTGCTTTTTCTAGGATGACAACTCGGACGCCAGCCTCGTGCGCTGCGAGAGCAGCGCACAGGGCAGCGTTGCCAGCGCCAACAACCACAACATCAGCGTTTTGACAATCTTTAAGTTGCATTTAATCTCCTTCCGTTATTGGCATGGCCTTTGAGGTTCTTATCGTAAGCGGTGGTTTTAGCACTTGTAGTTAAGTTCTGCCGGCTTGGCTCGGGCAAAGCGATTAACTCCAACAGAATTCCCTATCGACAGAGAGTCTCCATACCTGTGGCTACTCAACGCGTATGCCGGCATCCTTAAGCACCTTACCCCACTTGGCCATATCCGATGTCACCACAGCCGCGAACTGCTCCGGCGAACTGCCGACGGTTTCTACTCCAACGTTGAAAAACTTCTCCTTAATATCTGCCCTGTTAAGCACCCGCACAATCTCCTGGTTTAGTCGATTGATGAGCGTCGCAGGCGTTTGGGCCGGCGCAAACATGCCAACCGGCGTTACCGATTCATAACCTGGTAGGCCCGCGGCCGCTACCGTAGGTAAGCCCGGAGCCAGCGGAGACGGTTCTGCGCTAGTAACCGCCAAGGCCCTCAATCTGCCCGTCTTGACATAGTGCGCTACTGAAGCTGGGACAGCGAACGATAGCTGTACTTCACCGGCGACCAGGGCGATATTTGCCGGTCCACTGCCTCTATAAGCAATACGCTGGATGTTGACACCCGCCATAGCCTTGAATAATTCGGCGGCGAGATGAGGTGAACCGCCAGTTGAAGCCGAAGCGTAATTAAGCTCGCCCGGCCTCGCCTTGGCCAAAGCGATCAGCTCCTTGACGGACCTTACTGGCAACGATGGATGCACGACAAGAATGTTAGACGACTTTGTTGCTA
>MERG01000083.1:0-2991 GCA_001771985.1 Betaproteobacteria bacterium RIFCSPLOWO2_12_FULL_62_13
TTAATGTCCCCATCGGGGATGGTCGAAATCCCTCGCCCCCCGTTTTCACGAGGGCAGGCTTCAGGCGAAGCAAGGTCTTGCGAAATGTGAGCGAAGCGAACATGAGCGGGTTTCCGGCGACAAGGGTAAGGCAAGTTGTCATGCCCGCGGGAGGCGGGCATCCAATCCGTGATGCACCGAAATTGGATTCCCGCCTGCGCGGGAATGACAGTTAGCGATACTTTGCAGTCGGCTTCAAGCCGACACCTCTTAAATCCCTCCGCTTACAGCCAAGGGTTGTTTAAGTGTGCCGGTGGTCGTGGCCAGACACCAGCGCCGGGTCGTATCAGCGCACGACCAGCACCGGAATATTTGAATGAGTGAGAACCTTTGCAGTCTCGCTGCCCAGGAGCAGGCTTGAGAGCCCCCTTCTGCCGTGCGAAGCCATCATGATCAGGTCACACTTCCTTTTTTTTGCGGTATCAATGATTTGCTGATAGGGAAAATCGCTGACAACCGCTACAGATTCGCATTTGACGCCGGCGGCACTTGCGACTTTCTCGGCTTTGGCGAGCATTTTCCTGGCATGCTCTTGAGACTCGTTCTCGAAGCGTTTCTTCAGTTCGGCGCTCATCGGCGATACGAAGCCTTCATCCACAATCATGCGGAATTCGGGCACGACGTGGATGGTGGTAACCTTGGCTCCGATCGACTTCGCAAACTCGACGCCGTGCTTCACCGCGCGGTCAGAGAGCTTTGAACCGTCGGTCGGCAGCAGAATATGCTTGAACATGACACCTCCCGTGGATGGAAATCAGATTCAGTGAGTTTTTCCCAGTCGATGCGCAGGAATCGGTAATGCGGCGACTTCGATGCCTTCTTCCCTCAGCGCCCCGATTTCCCGGCGCGACGCCGTACCACGGATCTGCCGTTCGGCTGTCTCGCCATAATGGATCTTGCGCGCTTCCTCGGGAAATGCCGGACCCACGTCCTCGGTAGTTGCGATGACATGGTCAATCAGTTTGGAGAGGACTTCCGCGCCGAAGTTTGCGTAATGCTCAGGCGTTTCCGGCGCTGTGCCCGGCGTTTCCTTAGCGCCGGTATTGACATATGGAGCATGCGGCAGGCGCACGATTCTGCCGTTGCCGCATAGTGGACAGCTCAGCAGTTGTTCTTTGAACTGGCGCTCGAAATCCTCGCTCGAGGCAAACCAGCCCTCGAAACGATGCTTGTTCTCGCAGCCCAAATCGTAAACGATCACGGTTACGTATCCTGTTGTTATACCTGATTATTAGGACTGTTCATATGCCACAACGTTGACCGCATTTTCGAGACGCGACCGCACCGTTCACAAGTACACTCATACTTGGCCGCGAACCACCCCAGCATCCGAAAACTGGTGGGCGAGACCGGAGTCGAACCGGCATGGCTTGCGCCGAGGCATTTTAAGTGCCTTGTGTATACCAATTCCACCACTCGCCCCGCTGCTGTTCGCACCATTGTAGCAGGCGGCTCCCGCGACTCACCGCCCGGGTTGACGTGTCGACGTCCTTGGTGCAACACGCGCACCGGAGTGCACTGCGGGAGAACTGGACGCGGGGGTTGAAATCGAACCACCGTCCACGGCTTTGCAGGTAGAAATTACCCGCAAACCAAACAAGAGCTTACAGCACGATTCCTGATAAAACAGCATGTTGTAACTTTGGATGATATCTAACAATTACGCTGTACGACCACTTATTTCCGCCAACTGTCCCAAATTGTCCCAAGAAAGTCGCCGCTCCATTCTGCGCGGTTGCAACGACGATTTTACCGCTTCAAGCGGGATCCCCCAGCGACAGGGCTGACCTTATGTCAGCATAAGCTGCTGGCGTAGCGAATCCTCATAGCAAAGACTTGCTGCCCGTCTCTTTGCGTGCGCGATGTTCCAGCCTCTGGAGAATTCCGTCTGGGTTTGACTCTTTAGGGCGATTGCTTCGCACCCAATCCATGGCGCGACGCAAGTCGTCACGCGCCTTGGGTTCGTGCAACCAGCGTTCGTTCTGCGGAATCCGCTTGGTCCTGATAGGTCCGGTTTCCAATGCATCACTCGATCGTCAAACCGTCACGACGTTCATCCCAAGCCACATGGCGCTCTCAGTCATCGCGTCGTCCAAGCAGAGTATGCCCTGTGCGCTTAGACTTTCAGCGATGGCAAGGTGAACCGCGTCGCCCGCCCTTAGCTTCAGAGTACCGTCACTCGCCAACTCGGCGGCGCGGCGGAATTCCTCCCGTCCGGGAACGGCCACCGTGCAGTGCTTCTGCGCAAATTCATGGCGACTCGCAGGCGCTCCGCTGACTGAATACAAGGCGTAAGTCGCCTCAGCGCGCGCCTTCGAGCATGCCGCGCAGGCGCGCCAGCTCCGCGCGCGTCGCGGCGGCGTCGGCATCCGCAATCAACTGGTGGCGGACGGCGAAACGGAGCAGGATTTCCTGCGCGTCCAGAAGTATCCGGGCGCGTGGCTCATTTACGCCCAGCAGGTCGCGGCAGCTCCGGGCCAGCCGCGACTCCATCCCGCCCGGATTCAGATAGTCGAGAAGATTGTTGCGTTGCGGATTCTTTTTGCGTTTCTCCCCGGCTTCGGCGAGTGCGCTGTACACGGACTCAAGCAGGCGCGACAACCCGAGATAGGCGCACCCGGGCGGGAAGCCCTCACAGCGCCACGCTTCCCGCGCCACACCGATCAGCGTGTCGTACAGACGCAGGCACTCCTGCCAGGCCCGATCGCTTGTCCGTATGTCGCGCGTCGCGAGCTCGAAGTGCGCTCGCGTCCACGCGCAGCGGGAATCCGGCTCGCAGACAACCCGGGCGGCATGCGCGATGGCCTCGGCGTCGATTTCCTCTTCGATGTCTCGCCCCAGGGCTTGCGCGAGCGCTTGCGGCGAAGCAGCGGCGTGCGGTCCGGAACGAAGCGCGATCCCGACGCGCAATTGGAAAATCAGGGTGCATGTGTCGGGCACCGCGTAAGGCAT
>MERG01000083.1:3000-14065 GCA_001771985.1 Betaproteobacteria bacterium RIFCSPLOWO2_12_FULL_62_13
GTCCTCGCGCTCAACGGGCAGGAAATGCTCCGCGAGCCGCAGAGCCTCGGCCTCGAAATGTCCGGCCACCAGGCAATCCTCGATATGCACGAGAGCGTCGGCATCGTAGCTGTGCCGATCGAGCCTGCAGAAGCCGTCGACCAGTTCGGGAAGCAGTGCGCTCAGGTTGTTGGCGGAGAATTCCTCCGCCGCCCCCCAGTAAAAGAAGGCCATGCCGGTCTTCTTGGTGTGAGGGACAGCCGCGGCGATGCGGCGAAACACCGCGTGCAGGTCAGGGTGGTTGCGCTTCGCGAATTCGTGGAACAGATCGTTCCACGCGGTGGCTTCGGGTGGCAACGCGAGCAGTTCGCCCAGCAGCGCATCCATCTGCGCCGCCGTCGGCTGGCTCACGGCATCGAATGCCTTCCAGAGTGCGTCGAGCCTGTTGCCGAGCTTGCGCGACAGCCTGGACTCATAGCGGCCATCCGGATCTTCGCCGATCGCCGTCTCAGCCGGCGGTGCCGCGGGCTCGACGTGCTCGATCGCCTCGGTCTGCCGCGCAGCGGTCATCTGCCGCACGAGCTCCTCGTCGGCGCGCAGGCAGCACTTCTTGTACTTCCGGCCGCTGCCGCACAGGCAGGGCTCGTTGCGCCCGCTCTTCAATCGCTCGCGCGCAGCCGACAGGCGCGAATCCGAGGTACTCCCGGCCGGAGACTCGCGAAGCAGGCGTTCGATTGCCGCAGTGGGATAACCCAGAATCGTCCGCGCCGATCCGCTCTCTCGCTCGACTACGGTGAAGGCGCGGCCCTCGATGCGGTAGTCGGCATGCCATTCAATCGCCAGTTTCGCGGCTGACTCACGGATGGGGATCGGCAAGGAATCGCCGCCGCGCGCCAGACAGGCGGCAGTGCCCTCCTGCGGATCGAGCATCCACGCATCGCCGGTGGAAGTGGAGAAAAAAACGATCTGTCCCAGCCTCACGACGCGCGGGCGCGCCGCCCGCGCGGCGCGTTGTATGGCCCGCGCTTCGGCGATGAAGCGCGCTTCGCCGCCTTGCAGTACGCGGACCGACGTTTCTGGTGCACTCATGAAGCGTCTCTCACTATTCGATCATTGTCGGTCATCCTGCTCCACTTCAGCGATCGCAGCACGCCCTCACCGCACTCGACGACGCCTCGTCGCCCGGCTCCGCGTACCCGAGCGGTCCCTCGCCGCTCGCGTAGCCGACGGCGCGGTAGCCTCGTGGCCGCTTGCGAACATGCGCGGCAGCATCGGGACCTCCCGGTTGACGTAGTCGAGAATCTTAAACCTTCTTCGGATCGGGCGGCTCGAGTCGATAGTGATTGTTTTCGTAGGCCTCAACGAGCGTGACCAGCACGTCCAGCCGCTCGCACTCGGGCGTATCGCGTTCCGCGGTCATCAGGGCTTCAATTTCTTTCAGCGCGGTGCGGTAATCCGTTTTGGTCTTGATAGGCTCGATTTCCATTGCATCACTTTAGAGTGTTTCGCCAATTTTACTGCGGTTCCGATCTTGGCACGGTCACGTCCGCAATACCAGTTCACTCTTATCTTAAGAGACTCGTCACATGGACAGCTTCGCCGAATCCTGCTCCGCAATCGACCTTGAGTAGAATCGAAATCGCCTTGGTGATCAAGCGGGCGTCTTCAATCACCTCTGTCATGGTCAACGTCGGTTCCGCGACGCATAGCGCCGTTCCGTGTTGGTATCCTCCGAGCGCCACGGCTTGAAAGCCCAGCTGCTGCGCGATTCGGGCAGTCAGTGGGTCATAAACGTTGATGCCACCGATAAGTTTGGGTTCAGCCAGCAGCTGCCGAAATCGCGTTGAAGGCTTGAGATGTTTATCGACCACGGACTTATTCTCGTGTTTCAGTTGGCATGCTGTCTTTGTGCGGCACGTGAAGGCCCTGCTGGTTGAATTCTGAAACAACGCAGTAGCAAGATGTTGTGCGCTGCCTTTTCCCTTGAGGCGTAATTGAATTTGCCGGCTCAGCCCACTTCCGTGCAAATCAATATACCTTGCGCCTTAGACTGCTAAGGAGCGGTGCCGCAGCACACTCCTAACTTCAGTTCCCGAACGACTCTACTTAATGCTCTCCACCATCCGCTGCGCGAGCACGCGCGGGCCGGTCGTTTCAAGGTTGTGCACGGCGTCGATTACCGGCTGAGCGCCCTTGGCGTGCATGACGGCTGACGTCAGCCGGCGGAATTTGTCCGTGACATCGTCCCAGGTAAGAGGCCGGTCCGCTTCGCCGCGCGGCGCCAGGATAGCTTCTTCAGCGGTCTCGCCGTTGGTGAGCTTCATCGTCATCGTGCAACCGAAGCGCGGCATGGTGTCGTCGCGTACAACGTGCACCTTCTTGAGGCTTGCCCTCACCACCGGGTCACGGAGGTCTTCGTCGTAGAGGTCGGCGGTAACGACGTCGCCTCGCGCCAGCACGAGACTGACGTTGAAGGGTAAGCTCAGCCTTGCAGCGAGCAGTGTCTGCGGATCATCCTCGCGGTTGTCATGCTCCACGACAGCATGGCAGCGAACCGTCACTTCCGCCACTTCGTCGGGCGACTTGATGCCCAGGCGCTTCATGAGCGCGGCGGTGCAGCCTGATGCAGCGAGCGTTGAACTGCAGCCGTAGTAAGGCCGAAAGCCCGTTGCCATCACCTCGTACGACTGCCCGAGCTTGCGTGTGAGCAGCGATTCGTCGAACGCGTTGGACGTGGCCCGGCAGAAGCCTCGCTCGCCTTCGAGCACCGTGAACGGCCCGGTTAGTCCGGTAGTCGCCAGCAGCGCGGCCTCGATACCGTTCTGCGCCGCCCGCGCGGCATGGAACACCATCGTCAGCGCGCCGTCCTTGTGAAACTCGAAGAGGCCCGCCGCCTGGCTGCCGGCGATGCCAAACGCATTCGCCGTCTGGTCGGCCGTTAAGCCCATCATCCGTGCAGTCGCCGCAGTAGTGCCAAACGTGCCGCAGGTACCCGTTGGATGAAAACCGCGCTCACGATGGCTCGGCATGATCGAGCGGCCAACGCGGCACATCACCTCGTAGCCGGCGATCATCGAGACCAGCATCTCCTGCCCCGGCACGTTGCGCGCCTCCCCCGCCGCCAGCACAGTGGGAATCACACAGCCCCCTGGATGCGAGACGGACCCTGTGTGGATGTCGTTGAGCCCTACGCTGTAGAGCGTCATCGCGTTCACGAACGCGGCATCGCGCAGCGAGCCGCGCGTGCGTCCCGCAAACACTGTCGCATCGCCGCCGTGCGTACGCAGCGCCGCCACCATCTCCGCAGCACTGCGCCCCGGCCCGCCCGTCGTCCCCGCGAGCAGGCAGCCCAGCCCGTCCAGCAGATGCACGCGTGCCCGCTCGATCACCTCGGGCGGCAGTGATTCGTACTTCATTTCGGCAACGAAACGGGCTAGGGCGCGCGTGCTCATTGATCTCCTCCGACCTTAAACTTGTGTTTGCTTTAGTGCGCTCTTACGTCCGCTGCCCCGGTAGCCGTCAGCCCTTCCGCAGCGCCTCCCAGTTCGCCGGCAGCTTCACCGCCTTGCTCACTGGCGCACCCTGAATATGGTTGCAAAGGTAGGCGCGCGACTGGTTGCGCCCCGGGTCGCCAGCGACCAGCACGTCGATGAATTGCGGTTTGAGAATGGGCTTCACCATGCGCTCCATGTTTTTCGACTCCGCGTACTCCGGAGGCAGGATGCCCTCTTCCACGTAGCGTTCGAACGTGAAGGTCGGCGTACTGCCCACGCGCGCATAGTGTTGCGCCTGCCCGGCTTTCACGAGGATGTGGTCACTCAGGTATTGCTTGACCTTGTCCTTGCTCCACTCGCAGGCCACCACTTTCGCCACGCCCGGCCCGGCCACGACCAGCGGATACCACTTTCCCGTCTTGAACGCGGTGTAAGCCCAGTAGCCGAAGCTCTGCGTCATCATCTCGGCCCACACGCCCACGTGGTCGAGCGCGTGCGTGCCGGCCGTGTACATCGGGCCGGAAACGCTGATCACGCTGCGTACACTGACGACGTTGTCGTTTGGCCCGAAGCCCTTGGCCTGCGCGTACGTGGGCCAGCCCATCGCCTTCGCGGCCTCTTCGTCCTCCGCCATCGCCACGAGGAAGCTCTGGCCTATGCTGCCCTTGTCCCCCGCGCCCGGCGGTACGCGGAAGCCGCACACGTTTCGCAGATACATGCGCACAAAGCGGCCGATGCTCGAGTTTGCCTGACGGCCGATGCGCATCATTCCCTGCCCGAAGTTGAAGTCGAGCTCGCGCACCATGGGCCCGTTCACCACCACCACCGGCTCCCAGCCCGGCGTCGAGCCGCAGTCCTCGATGCGGAACACCGGATCCGCCATCGCCTCGACGATGCCCACGAGCAGCGGCATGTATTCCGGCCGGCAGCCGGACATGACGCCGTTCACCGCGATGCTGAGGATGGAAGCCTCGCGCGCTTCCTGCGGAATCGCGCACAGCACTTCTTCCGGCTTGCGGTCCGTGTAGCGCAGAAACTCGTCCACCGCCTCGCGAGTGGGTGGGATGACGGGCAGCCCGTCGGACAACATGTACTTGTGGAAGTAATCCTGCACTTCCCGTAGCGTGCCGCTAAACACCGCAGCGCCCGGCGCGGAGTCGGATCCGCCCTCAGCCGGCGCGTCCTTCGGCATTTCGTCTGTGAGCCCGGCCAGCAGGCCAGGCGCGAGCACCTCGTTCACCTTCTTCGCGAGTTCCTCGTCGCTGTCGAGCAGGGGCACGCCGGGATACACCCCGATCGCCAGAGGAACGTCCAGGCCCTTCTTCACCACCTCCGCCTGCTTGAGGAACGGGGATGAAATGATCGAGGCGGCAGGAATGCCGAGCTTCTCGACCACGGCTGCAGCCCGCAACACGGCGGGCGTGCAGGCCCCTCAGGCGCCTATGCCGACGATGACGGCGTCGGCCTTGAACTTCTTCAGCTTCTCCGGCAGCGACTTGATCACGTCACGCTCGCGCGCGCCGTGGAAGTTGCCGAACTCCTTGTGGTCGATGAACTTCACATCGGGGAACCGCCCGCGGATGTATTCGCGCACGATCGGGTAGATGGTATCGCCGCGGAACAGGATGTCCCACAGCTCGCACACCACCTTGCCGTTGAGATCGGGCAGCCGGGGCGCGGCGGCAGTGGACTTCACCGCCTTGCGGCTCGAGGGCCACAGCACGTCGTAGCGCGGTTCGTTCGATGTGCTCGTCATGACAAGTTCTCCTGGCGTTGCGTTTGCAGGTACTGCATCACTGTCTGATGCAGGACTACTGGCTCTTGATGCCGGCAGCCTTGATGATCTTGTTGAACTTCTCCGTTTCCTTCGCGAGGAAGGCGGTGAACTGCTCCGGCGTGCTGGCGACGACCGTCATGCCAACGCTCACGAGACGCTTCTTGAGTTCGGGCAGGTTAAGAATGCGGCTCACCTCTCGCTGCAGCTTGTTGACATTGTCACGAGGCGTGCCGGTTGGCACCAGCATCCCGTACCAGTTCGTCATGTCGAAGCCGGGCAGCCCCGCTTCCGCGATGGCTGGCATGTCGGGCGCGATTGGTGAACGCTGCGGGCTCGTCACGCCCAGCCCGCGCAGCTTGCCAGACTTGATGAGCGGCAGGCTCTGCAGGATGTTCATGAAGTACGCCTGAATCTGCCCGCTCATCAGATCGATGATCGCGATGGCGGGCCCCTTGTACGGCACGTGCGTCATCTTCACCCCGGCCATCATGCTGAACAGCTCGGCGCTCAAGTGCGGCAGCGCCCCCGCGCCCGGCGTGCCGTAGTTGATCGCGTTGGGCTTGGACTTCGCCAATGCGATGAACGCCTTCAGATTCTTCGCCGGCAGCGCCGGGTGTGTCACCATCACCAGCGGGCCGGAAGCGAGATGCGACACCGGCAGCAGATCGCGGGACTGATCGTAAGGCAGGTTGGAATACAGGAGCGGATTCGGCGCATACCCCGCCGGAACGATCAGAATGGTGTGCCCGTCCGGCGGCGATTTCGCGACGAACGCGGTCCCGATCGTGCCATTGGCCCCGACGCGGTTCTCGACGATGACCTGCTGTCCCCAGGCCTCCGTCAGCTTCTGGGCGATAGCCCGCCCGAGGGTGTCCGTCCCACCGCCCGGCGGATAAGGCGAGATGATGCGCACCTGGCCGCTCGGATAGTTTTGCGCAAATGAGCCAGCGGCCATGCCGGCCAACGCCACGACCGCGAACAACGCCCCGCTTCGAATGATCTTCATGTTCCTCGTTACTCCGTTTGTGATGCGAAAGGTTTTGCGCACGCCGTGCTTGCTGATTGCCCTTCACGCATTCGAGCCCGTGCCGACATCAGTTGGCCGTCATCCCCGACAACTTCACGATCTTGGCATTCTTGGCGATCTCTCTCTTGAGGAACGCCATGAAGTCGTCCGGTGTGCTGGCCACCACCGCAGCCCCGTCGGCCGCGAGGCGATCTTTCACGGCCGGCAGATTGAGGATGAGCACCACTTCGGCATTGAGCTTCATGTAGATGTCGCGCGGGGTGCGGCCGGCGACAAGCAGGCCGTACCAGTTCGACATGTCATAGGCCGGCACGCCTGCTTCGGCGATGCTCGGGATGTCGGGCACGGCCGGGAAGCGCTTGGCCGTGGTCACCGCCAGCGCGCGAAGGCGTCCGGACTTGGCGTGCGGCATCGCGGGTAGCAGCGCGTTAAAGTAGATCTGCACGTGGCCGGCGAGCGTATCTACCAGCGCCGGCCCGCCGCCCCTGTAGGGGACATGCGTCATCTTGACGCCGGTCATGTACTTGAACTGCTCGGTCGCGAGATGCGGCGGCGAGCCGTTGCCCGAGGAGGCGTAGTTGATCTCGCCCGGATGCGCCTTCGCCAGCGCAATCAGCTCCTTGATCGATTTCACGGGCAGCGACGGATGCACGACGACGAGCAGCGGGCTCGCCGCGATCTGCGTGATCGGCTGCAGGTCGCGCAGCGAGTCGAACGGCAGCTTCGGGTAGACGCTCGGGTTCACGGCAAAACCGCTCGGCACGACGATCATCGCGTGCCCATCGGGCGGCGTCTTTGCCGCGTGGGCCGCCCCGATGGTTCCGTTGGCGCCCGGACGGTTGTCCACGATCACCGGCTGGCCCCAGCTCGCGTTGAGCTTCTGAGACAGCACGCGCGCGAGCATGTCCGTGCCGCCGCCCGGCGGGAACGGCACGATGATCCGCATCGGCCCGCTCGGATAGGATTGCGCTTGCGCCATCGCCTGCGTGGCACAGGCCATGAACAGGCCCATTGCCAGTGTCGCGGTAAATCTCCTCTTCATGTGGGTCTCCTCGGGGTTGCTGCCAATTGTGAGTAACGATCAACGAGCATACGGAATATCCGATCACCAATCAGGACTCCATCACGCGCCGAGTGACGGATCGGGTATTGCCGAAGCAAGGAATGTAAACGGAATGCGCGCCCGCTCCGCCAGCAACCACGATCCCGATCTCCTCCGGCTTCTTCGATATGGTGAGGATCGTGTCCGGGCCTATCGGGCCGAGTTCTGATGTGCGTGATGCCTGCGTGCGTTCGAAGTCCTCCGCCGCCATTACCCCCGCGCGCATTTTCGATTCTTTCCATAGCCGGCGCTTCAATTCCGCCTTGCTGATCCCCGCGTCGTTGATGATATCCGCATGCTCGGGGCACAATAGGAGCCACGGTTCGCTGCCGTGCACGTATTCGTTGCTCGGCGCGTGGCGCATCGTGTCGGCGAGCACGCGGATGAGGTCGTCGGCATTCTTCGCTAACGTGCACATGTTCATTGTGCCTTCAGCACCAACCACGGTCACCGCGCTGTCAGTGGCCTTATGGCCGCGCTCGACGTGCAGCGGCTCCCATGGATTCTTGGCTTCGTTCTCCGCGCAGCAGAACGAGAACTTCCCCGGCTGACCGTGCGTTGCACGATCCATGTCACCGGGCAGTGCGCCGCCGATGTTCCGCAGCAGCAGCCGCAGCGCGCGGCCTACCGAGGCGTTGGCGTGCACGCCCTCACCGAGACAGTTCCCGCCGGCATTCATGCCAAGTTTTCCTGAAATCGGCCCGTTCACGATGATCCACACCGCCGCCGGGTTGGTGGTGGACTGGATGCTTTGGAGATTGAAGTCGACAGCCGCCACGGCTTCCACCGCCGCGAGCAGCACCGGCAGGTATTCGGGATCGCAACCGGCCAGAACGGCATTGATCGCAATGGATTCCACCGTGGCAGCACAGAACGCCGGCGCCAGCCTGGCTATCACTTCGTTACGCGCGCGCTTTGTGTGCGCGAGCATCGCCTCGACCCGCTCCACCGTGGGCGGCACGACCGGCAGACCGTCCGACCACCGCTTTTCCCGCGCGAGCTTGTTGAACGCGGTGAAAGCGTCCGGCGCGCTGGGTATCTCGAGTTTCACGCACAGCCCGGCCACTGGCTCTTGCTGCTGACCGCCAACAGCCGATCCAGCAGATATCGGCGCACAAGCGTGCTCTGCGATCTGGGTGACGCACTCCTGCGCCATCACGCGCACTTCCTCGCGACTCACCGTGCCGAACGGATGCGGCACGACGGCAATTGGCAACGCCGAATAACCCAGGGCGGACGCCTGAGCGCGGCCCAACGGCACGAACGCCGATGAACACACTTCGACGGCCACGCATCCCCTCTTCGCCACTTCCACACTGTCGTGGACACTCCACGACGTGCACGCCCCTCAGTCGCCGGATCCTGTGATGACGACGTCGCAGCAGCCTGCCAGCTCGTCGATGTAGGACTTAAGTGCCGGTATCGACGCCGCGCGCTTCCTTCGGATGATCACTTCCTTTACACCGAGCTGCTTCTTCAGCAGCTCAGCCAGGTCTTCAACGAGATAGTTAAAGTTGGGCTTGGCGTTGTCGATGAAACCAACGACGCAGTCCTTCAGCGTGTCTATCCGCAGGCGCTGCTGCTCCTTCCGCTGCATCGCGGGCGCTTCTGGACTGAATACCGTTGTGGCTGATGTCATACCAACACCCTCCTTACCTTATCTTGTATGAGTCGCAAGTAGCCGTTGCGCAATGCGCTCCGCTCGTTGCGTCCGTGAAGTGCCTTTCGCCGGGGCACAGACGACGATTCACGCCGATACGCATCGGATGTCACGCATTACATCTCATCAGTCACTCAACCTTGATGTGGGCCAGCTTCACGAGATCGGCCGAAGCCTTGAGCTCATCCTTGATGTAAGCGGCGAATTCCTCCGGTGTGCTGCCAACGGCCTCGCCCCCCTCGGCGGCAAGGCGCTTCTTCATGTCCGGACTCTGCGCGATTTTCACGAGCTCGGTGCTGAGCCGTGCTACGATGTCGTGCGGTGTGCCCGCCGGTGCGAGCACGCCATACCAAGTCACGTACTCATAGCCGGGCAGTCCGGACTCAGCGACAGTGGGCAGATCCGGCGCGGCCTGCCGGCACCTTCGCGACCAGCGCGAGGGGCTGGAAGTCACGCAGCGTGTTGTAGGGCAGCTTCTTATAGAGCGCGGGGTTGACCGTCATCGGCCCTTTCGAACCGAGCAGGATCGTGTAGCCGTCCGGCAGCGATTTTGCAGCTGCTTCCGTCCCGACGATGCCGCCGCCACCCGGGCGGTTTTCCACGATGAACTGCTGGCCTGTCGCCTCGGACAGCTTCTGGGCCAGGGTGCGCGCCATGATGTCCGTGCCGCCGCCAGGCGCGTATGGTGAAATGAAGTGGACCGGCCTCGACGGATAGTTCTGCGCGAAGGCCAGTGTAGTTGCTGCGACGAGGGCTGCAAGTGCGAGAAATGTTTTCATGATCTCTGATGCCTCCCGGTTTGCTTAATCGGCGTGGGCGCCTGCGTCGCGGACGACTTTGCCCCACTTGGCGACTTCGGTTTTGATAAAGGCTGCGAATTCCGCAGGGGAGTTCGGTGAGGGCGCAGCACCCTGCGAGGTGATGCGCTGCGAAAAACGTCGGTCCTGCAGCGCCTGCCGGATCGCCTGGTTGAGCTTGTTGATGACCGGTATCGGCGTGCGTGCAGGCGCTGCGACGCCATACCACGTGGCTGCCTCGAAATCGGGGTAGCCGGATTCCGCGATCGTCGGCACGTCGGGCAACAGCTGAGAACGGTGCGCGCTCGAAATCGCGAGTGTCTTTAGACGGCCGGACTTGACATGCGGCAGCGTGCCGATCAGACCGCCGAACATGAGCTTCGCCTGCCCGCTCAGAAGATCGATCATCGCAGGTCCCGTGCCCCTGTGCGGAACGTGGATGAGGTCTATATGCGTCACGCTGCGGAACAGTTCCATCGCGAGGTGACTGCCGCCGCCGTTGCCGGAAGACGCATAAACCAGCTGACCGGGCTTCGATGTCGCCAGCGCCACAAGTTCCTTTACCGTCGACACGCCAATCGACGGATGCACAACGAGGATGTTCGGCGCCGACGCCACGCGGATGACCGGCGAGAAATCGGCGATCGGATCGTACGGCAGCTTCTTGTAGAGGCTCGAGACCACCGCGTGCGTGGAGGTAATCATGATAATGGTATGGCCGTCCGGCGGCGCTTTTGCGGCGATGTCGGACCCGAGGATCGTGCCGCCGCCGCCGCGGTTGTCGATGACGACCGTTTGGCCGACGATCTCCGCGAGCGGCACACCCACGCTGCGCGCTAGCGTATCGGCGCCGCCGCCGGGCGCGTAGGGCACGATGAATCGCACGGGACGCGTCGGAAACGCGATCTCTCCGGCGCCTGCATCGACGAGCGCACCCAGCATCGGGAGCGCCAGCAGCACAGCGGCCGACGTGCGGATATAGCACCTGCTTTGCGCGGAGCTAAGCCCTCCACTGTTGCTATCGATTTTCATCTTTCTCTCCTTCGCGCCCCTCGGGAGGCGCACGTATCCATCTGCTAATACCATAACCAATCACCCCGGATTGCACACCGCCCGCGTCACCGATCGCGAATTGCCGAAGCCCGGCACGTACACCGAATGTGTTCCCGGCCCCCCCGCGCAGATGATGCCGATGCGGCTCACTTCCGTCGTGATCGGTAGCAGCGTGG